>JADFAK010000107.1 GCA_015665315.1 Flavobacteriales bacterium
AACGCTGAGCCTGTGCAGACTTGAGTTGTTCTTCAAGATCGGCCATATCATTGTTCTGATACCTGTAGCGCGCCGCTTTACAGAGACGGACCCCATCAATTATAGACGCATGATTTAATGAATCGCTAATTATCGCATCATCCTTTGTTAAGATTGGCTCGAAAACACCACCGTTGGCATCAAAGGCAGCTGCGTATAGTATAGTATCTTCGGTATGCAGAAAATCTGAAATCTTACCCTCCAATTCTTTGTGAATATCCTGTGTCCCACAAATAAATCGAACCGACGACATGCCAAAGCCATGGGTGTCCAAGGTGTCTTTTGCGGCTTGAATTACTTTGGGATGTGACGAGAGACCCAAGTAATTATTGGCGCAAAAATTAATTACCTCTTCACCAGTACTTACCTTAATTACCGCATCTTGTGGAGTAGTAATTATGCGCTCTCTTTTAAATAGACCTGCATCTTGAATCTCCTTCAATTCATTTCGCAGATGATCTTTGATGTTTCCGTACATACTTTAAACGATTATCTGCCAAAGTTAGGAAGGACTTACAATTAAGTAGTGCTCGAAATGATAAAATCCATGCGATTGTCAAATTTCCCTTAAATCCTACCGATTTTGTAGGAATCTCTCTGATATAAGTCTGACCGTTGTGATAGTGGTCAAAAATGCTTTACATTTACGTCGGTTGTAAATAAATAGCCAAACGGTACACAATGGTTTAGTGTCTTATGCATGTTTTTCTATCGAGATTGAACAACTTTTGTATGTCCTAGACTAGTACCGCAAAGCTCCCTTCGGGGGGCTTTGGCTATTTTTAGGGGCAACTGTTCGCGGACCCCAGAAAGATTGATAGTCTTAACTTTCCCACACCAGATCTACACTGTTTTCTCTCACCTCCAGCGAGACACTCCGGTTCAAGAAAAGAGGGAGATTGCGAAAAGTATGTCCTGCGGGAAAATCAAAGCATACCGGGAAATCATACCCTTCAACATATTCCAAGATAATTTCCTTCGCGGTTTTCCCAAATGGGTTTTCGGTGCTAAAGCCAAATTCGACAGTGTTATCTTTCATATCAGATAAACCACCAACGATTAGTCCATCTATTGTATCAAACCAACCGTTGAGTTTGAAATTCATCATCATTCGGTCCAAGTGATATAAGTACTCATCCAGGTCTTCGATGAAAAGGATGGTTCCAGGTTGCGATTGATGTACGAAGGACCCCGACAAGCTGTACAACACTGATATATTTCCACCTCTGAGAATCCCTTTTGCATTTCCTGTCCGATAAGAATCGACAGAAATGCCCTTGTATGATTTTAATTTCCCTTTTAAAGCGTGAACTAAGTTTGACTGTGAATCATTCGATGAATTGTTAAAACTAACAGGCATGATCGCATGCAAGGAGGCTATATTCTTTGTTCCGAGAAAAGAATGCAGCACTGTTACATCGCTGTATCCGACAATCCACTTGGGATTAGCACCAATAATATCTGCATTCAGGAATTCAATGATTCGCACCGTTCCATATCCTCCACGCATACACAAAATAGCCTTCACATTGGGATTGGAATATGCTTCGTTGATTAGATTTGCTCGGTTTTCGTCTGATCCAGCGTATTGATCCTCCCGATTCAATAAACCATCTAGCACGAGTGGGATGAATCCTGCAGATTCAAGAAATTTACAGGCTTCATCAACTAAATTTTGATCAACAAAACGTGCAGTAGCGACTAAGGCTACCACATCACCTGATTGAAGAAAAGCGGGCAATACTTCTTGCTGATTCATGCGTCTAAAAATGTGACTATTACTAGCTATCTTTGACGCCCCTCAGCGAAAATTCTGAAACATACATTGTTCATGGATTCACAAGATCAAAGCACACCAAAAAGATACATGGTCACATCGGCATTACCTTATGCCAATGGACCCTTGCACGTTGGACACGTTGCCGGCGCATACCTTCCTGCCGACATTTTTGTTCGGTATTTGAGAGCTAAGGGCAAGGATGTGGTTTGGATTTGTGGTTCGGATGAGCACGGGGCTGCAATTACATTGAGGGCAAAAAAGGAAGGTATTTCACCACAAGATATTGTCGACAAGTACCATGTGATCATACGCGATGCGTTCGATGATTTTGGAATATCTTTTGACCATTACGGTCGCACTACGTCGCAACAACATCATCAGACGGCGCAAGAGTTTTTCACGGTATTAAATGACAAAGGGTCATTCGAGATCAAGACATCTGAGCAATTCTTTGATGAAGAAGCTCAGCAGTTTTTAGCTGATCGTTATATCACGGGAACATGTCCAAAATGCCAATATGACCAAGCTTATGGCGATCAATGCGAAAAATGTGGTTCGACACTGAGTCCGCTTGAACTCATAAACCCAAGGTCTACTTTAAGTGGTAGCACTCCTGTCACGAAAGAAACTTCGCTTTGGTACTTACCAATGGGCGATCATGAGGATTGGGTAAAAGACTATCTTCAAAAAGGAATTTTAGATGGTGTTCAGCATCACGATCCTAAAGCTTGGAAAAACCACGTGTTAGGTCAGTGTAAATCATGGATCGACGCCGGATTGCAGAGTCGAGCTATGACTCGAGATTTGGATTGGGGAGTACCTGTCCCCGTCGAAGGTGCCGACGGAAAAGTGTTGTATGTCTGGCTCGATGCTCCAATTGGGTATGTGAGTGCAACACAGGAGTGGGCGAAGAAAAACGGGAAAGATTGGGAGACATATTGGAAGGATGATGAAACCGCATTGATTCATTTCATTGGAAAAGACAACATCGTATTTCACTGCATAATATTTCCAATTCTCTTGAAAGAGAGAGGGGGATATATTCTTCCTACGAATGTTCCTGCAAATGAATTTATGAATCTCCAGGGAGACAAAATATCCACGTCGCGAAATTGGGCCGTATGGCTGCATGAATACTTGGAAGATTTTCCAGGACGACAAGACGAGTTGCGGTATGTGTTAGGGAGCATTCTTCCGGAGCAAAAAGACAGCGAATTTACGTGGGGAGAATTCCAGGACAGAGTAAATAACGAATTGGCAGATATTCTCGGGAACTTCGTTAATCGCGCGGTTGTATTAACTGGCAAATATTATGATGGAGTCATCCCAAAAGCTGGGCATTTCACCCCAGAGGATCTTCAGGTTCTTGAGGATATGCGAAGCAAACGTGGAATTGTAGGTAAATCAATTGAAGCGTACCGATTTCGCGAAGGGTTGCAGGAGGCAATGAATATTGCTCGAATCGGAAATAAATATCTGGCAGATAGCGAGCCATGGAAAGTCTATAAAACGGACCCAGAACGCGTTAAAACAATTCTGAATATTTGTCTGCAAATCGTAGCCGAATGCACCGTCGTACTCGATCCCTTCCTCCCGTTTTCCATGCAAAAAATTCGAGCAGCCATGAATATTGGTCATCAGGCATGGGATTCGACCGAAGCAGCATTTGCCGAAGGCCAAAAAATTACTAGCCCTGGAATCCTTTTTACGAAAATTGAGGACGAAATGGTCGCGCAGCAGATAGAAAAATTGGGATCCAAAGAAGTTGAGACCACCATCGAAGCGCCCAAGGAAACGTGCACTTTTGACGATTTTGTGAAAAGTGATATTCGGGTTGGGACCATATTGGAAGCCGAACAAATACCTAAAACGAAGAAACTCCTAAAGCTTAGAGTGGACATCGGATTAGAAGTTCGGACCATTGTGAGTGGCATTGCGGAGTCCTATTCTGCAGAGGATGTTATTGGGCAAAAAGTGAGTGTAATAATCAATTTGGCTCCGAGAAAAATCAAAGGAGTTGAGAGCGAAGGGATGATTCTCATGGCACAAAATAGTGAGGGGGAATTGTCGTTTATCTCACCAACGAAGGATTTCGGATCAGGAAGTACGATAAGTTAAAAGCAAGAGGGGCCAATGACCCCTCTTTTCACATCAAAACTTGAATACCACAAAGTGCTATTTCAAGAAAAACCTACCTCTAATACAAGTAGTTAAGTACTTCCCCTACTCTTTCTAAAGTCGAATTAGAATTTCTTCTTGGGCAGTCTGCCAAATGTGGCTCCGTTCGACTAGCTCAATTCCCAGTGGTCATCGAAGGTTTTAAGAACCATGGCATTGCGATCAACTTTTCAGCAATTTGGACTGCATTTGTGGCGGCACCTTTTCTGAGGTTATCGCTCACAACCCACATATTGAGGGTATTCTCATTGGATTCATCTCTTCGAATTCTTCCTACGAAGACATCATCTTTGTCATGCGCAAAAAGTGGCATTGGGTAAATATTCGTGTCGGGGTTGTCTTGAACCGTGATCCCTTCAGTCTGACTCAGTAATGTCCGGATCTCGGAAACATCAAACGCTGAATTAAGTTCCAGATTGACTGATTCGGAGTGACCTCCCACCACAGGGACGCGCACGGCCGTCGCAGACACTCTCAACTTAGGTTCCTCGAGAATCTTGCGAGATTCCTCAACGATCTTCATTTCTTCTTTGGTGTAACCGTTGTCTAAGAACACATCACAATGCGGAAGACAGTTTTTATCAATCGCGTATGGGTAGGCCATAGTAGCCAAATTTCCATCACGCTCAGCATTCATTTGATTGACGGCTTTTACGCCGGTTCCAGTAATTGATTGGTATGTTGAGACCAAAACCCGCTTGATTCCATAGGCCTTATTGATTGGATACAATGCGAGCACAAGTTGAATGGTGCTGCAATTTGGATTGGCAATAATCTTGGTCGCTTCAGTGATCGTATGTGTATTGATTTCAGGCACAACCAGAGGCACGTCGTCTGCCATTCGCCAAGCCGATGAATTGTCGATCACAAAAGTCCCTGCCTCTGCAAATCGGGGTGCCCATTCTTTGCTGACCGCACCGCCCGCGGAAAAAAGAGCTATGTCGGGCCTGCTATCGACTGCAGATTGCAGGTCAACAATCGTCCACTCTTTATCTGCAAAATTCAATTTCTTTCCCACTGACGTTTGTGACGCGACAGGAATGAGTTCATCGACTACAAAATTGCGCTCTGTTAAAATCTCCAACATTTTGGTGCCAACCAAGCCTGTTGCACCTACGATAGCTATCTTCATAATTCTAATGGGGAAAAACAATACTACATTGACAAAAAATACACTTCCTATGGTCTTCAAAAATACTATATTTAGCTCCATTCAAATTTAGCTGCATGAAGCTTTATCTACACCTGATTCTACCCATCGTATTTACCCTTGCCTCAAGCGTGGCATTTGCTCAATTATCCGATAATTTTTCGGACGGAGATTTTAGTTCCGATCCTGTTTGGACAGGAGACGATCTACTCTTTGAAGTTGACAATGAACAATTGCATACAATCGGAACGCTGGCTGGTCAGGCAGTGCTTTCGACAGCAGTAAGTTCTGATCTAGTTAATAAAGAATGGCGGATTTGGGTGAAGCAATCCTTTTCGGGATCGGGTAACAATCATTCGCGCATTTACTTATCCTCAAATACCGGCTTAATCAATTATGCCAGTGGTGATGCGGCAGGTGCTGAGGGTTATTTCATCCAATTGGGAGAAGCTGGAAGCGAAGATGCTATTAAGCTGTACCGAGACGATTTGGTAGATGACGCACCCATCTTGATTGCAGAAGGCAGTGCAGGAACGGTAAGTTCATCATTTGAGATTTCGCTAAGAGTCACGCGGGACGGCGTGGGTAACTGGGAAATATTCGCCGACTTGACCGGTGGAGAGGAATTCGCTTTTGAAGCCTCGGGTACCGATGATACCTATACAACAACTGAGTTTTTTGGTCTGTCGTGCTTGTACACGGCTTCCAATGCCGACAACTTTTATTTTGACGATATTTATTTTGGAGATCCTATTATGGATGTTGACCCACCAGTAGTCCAGTCGGCTACTGTATTAAGCATCAACACAATAGACCTATTGTTCAATGAAGCGATCGATCCTCTGACTGCAGAGGAAGAGGCCAATTATTCAATTGGGGGTATAGGCTCCGCCCAAATGGCTGTACTAGATGGTGATAATACTAGTCTTGTTCACTTAACATTTGGCACTGACTTTACCATCAACGAAACATTCGAGCTCACCGTAAGCAACGTGACCGACCTATCGAGCAATGTGATGACAACATCGACGCATGAGTTGATTTGGGTTGAGGTAGAAATGGCGGGATCACGAGATGTCGTTTTTAACGAATTAATGGCAGATCCTAGTCCGCCAGTAGGGATGCCTGAAGTTGAATTTGTCGAATTATACAATGCGAGTGCATTGGCTTTTGATCTTCTTGATTGGACATTTGTCAATTCAAGCACTGCTAAAATCCTTCCTTCTCACATTCTGGCATCGGGAGATTTTGTGCTTTTATGCGATGAAGATAATGCTGAACAACTGCAATCCTTTGGTCCTGTCATAGGTCTGAGTTCCTTCACCGCGCTGGCCAACACGGGCGACAGTCTGACCCTCTTAAATTCCGGCGGACAAATCATCGATATCGTAGTTTACAAGGACACGTGGTACGGGGATGCGGACAAGGCAGATGGAGGATGGACACTGGAGCAAATCAATCCTGAAACAGATTGCTCTGGTTCTGGGAATTGGCTGGCTTCGAATGATCTTTCGGGTGGAACACCGGGATCAGTTAACTCAATAATAGATCTTTCTCCAGATGATGAAGCTCCAGGTATTGCCTCTGTGATAGTGAGCGAGGATCCAATGCTCACGGTAGTATTCGATGAAGTTCTTGACATTAACTCAATCGAATTATTGGATTTTAGTATCGATCAAGGTGTACTCATCGAAGGTTTTAGTCTTGCCTTGGATGGGACGACGGTAATTTTAGAGTTGGACTTACCCTTGGCACCTGGCTCCAGTTATACCTTGACAGTAGATGAGGTAGGAGATTGCGCTGGCAATTCTTCTGGTGTTCTTGAATATGTATTTGACATCGGGTTTGTTCCTGAATATGGGGATTTGATCATCAATGAGTTTCTTCCAGATCCAGACGAGTCAATTCCTTCTCCAAATGCCGAATACATTGAGTTGTATAATCGATCCGCAAATTCAGTTGAATTGTACGGCATTCAGTTATCAGGTGGGATTTTGGAATCCAATTACGTATTGGCAGCCAATGAATATGTGATCCTCTATCATCCTTCTGATGCAGATTTATTCATCCCGTATTCCAATGCGGTGGCAATGACTGGGTTCCCTGGATTAACAAATTCGGGAAAATATTTAGAGTTATTGACTGAATCTGGCGATGTTCTCGATGCATTGGAATACGACTTGAGTTGGTACCGAGATGCGGCCAAAGATGATGGTGGGTGGTCCTTGGAGTTGATCAACCCGAACGACCCGTGCAGTGACGCAGATAATTGGCGTGCTTCTGAGGCCAGTTTTGGGGCGACGCCGGGGGATGAAAATTCGATACTCAACTTGGAACCTGACACACAATTCCCACTTGTCCTTTGGCCGCTGGTGCATGATGCACAGACTATTGAATTTGTCTTCGACGAGGGCTTGAGCTCGGATATGACTGGAGTTAGCTTTGTCTTACTCGATGCTTCGGGCATAGACACGGGCATTCAATCGACGACTATTGAAACTACAGCAGGAGGAAATTCAATACTTGTTACGATAGACACGCCACTTGAGGAAGGGATAATCTATACTGCAGTGTTAATTGGTGTCTCCGATTGTTGGGGCAATAGCTCAGCGGAGTCAACCGCCGTTTTGGCCTTGGCCGAATTTGCAGAACCGGGCGACTTAATCATAAATGAAATCATGTTTGACCCACCGACCAATGGCTCGGATTACGTTGAAGTATTTAATAGATCCGACAAACATATCCGTATATCCAATTGGCAATTGGCCAATGTAGAAGGTGGTTTCGTGGATAATTTTAGTGTTATGACCGAAGCCCCTTTTGTATTGTTCAGTGGCGACTATATTGTATTCACGGAAGACAGAGCTCAAACTATATCTGCCTATCCATTTGCCGAAGGCCAAAACATTATAGAAGTAGAAAGCCTACCAGCCATGGCTAATGGGGAGGGTGATATATTGCTGTTCACTCCTCAGCTGCTGGAATCGGACGCATTTCATTACGATGCTGATATGCATTTTGAATTAATTGACGATGTGGAAGGTGTTTCTTTGGAGCGAATTGACCCCTGGGCGGAAACAAACAATCGATCCAACTGGCATTCGGCAGCGACTAGTCAGGGATATGGTACGCCGGGCTATTTAAATTCTCAAGATTTCCAATTTACTGATGAGTCCTCGGATATAAGTATCGTCCCGGAAGTGTTTTCACCAGATAATGACGGGGTGGATGATATCGTTCAAATCCAATACAATTTTACTGAGCCGGGGAACCTCGCTACGATCACTATTTACAACAAAAATGGGGTGGTCATTCGGAAGTTGGTCAACAATGAGCTTTTGGGTGCAAGGGGGGCTATTACTTGGGATGGTATTTCGGAAGAAAATCAAAAAGCGCCCATAGGAATATATGTTGTGATCATGGAAACTTTCCGAGTTGATGGATCTCAAAACATTTACAAGGGTAGTTGCGTTTTGGGGCATCAACTGAATTAAAACGGTTATTGGCCTGTGTTTCGATTGTTCTACATACTAGATCCGAGAAAAACTGAATATTTGTCAGAAACATGGATGATTCCCTTGTTTTTGGTATGCTTGGTTGCTTTGGCTTGGGTTCGCGTTAACTATGGTCGACGGATCCCGCAGTTGTTCTCAGACCTCGTCAATGTGCGCCTCATGCGGCAGACCATGCGCGAGGAACTTGTTCTATCTCACCGTGCCTCATTGGCCATTAGTGGAGTATTCGTATTGCAATTTTCTTTGTTTTGGTACCTGTTAGAAGTTCGCTCTGTCGTTTCGATTGCATCGGGTACTGGCTTCAACCTTTTTTGGAAATATGTGATCCTTGTCGTGCTCGTGTACTTCATTAAGATTATGCTAGTGCGCATTATTCAGTGGGTCGTTGAAGGAGATTTCAGCTTGGGGGAGTATATCCATACGATTTTTCTGAGCAATAAAGTACTAGGTCTCGTGCTGTTTCCGCTATTATTGTTTGCTCTTTTCACCGATTACAAGGGGTCTCAATTCCTTTTGACAACCGCGCTCGTTAGCGTTGGACTTATGTATGTTTTCAGATTGTTTCGAGGTTCGGCAAATGCGCTGGCTCAAGGTATACGTCCAGTGTATATTATTTTATACCTTTGCACTCTTGAAATTTTGCCCCTGTTGCTATTTGTGAAGTTCATTTCCTAGCAAATATTGGCAATTTGGGATATCATTTTCAATATTGATCGAAAACAAGGTTCAATGGCAGAAGGCAAGATCAAAACGATTCTTATTTCTCAACCGAGACCGGTTACTGAGAAGTCACCATATTTCGAATTGGCTGATAAGCACAATTTGAAAATAGATTTCCGCTCGTTTATTCACGTGGAACCTATCAATGCGCAAGAATTTCGACAAGATCGCATCAGTATTATGGAACATACTGCGGTAATCCTTACCTCGAAATATGCGGTGAATCATTTCTTCAGGATGTGTGAAGAAATGCGTGTGACTGTTCCTGACTCGATGAAATACTTTTGTATTTCGGAGAGTGTGGCGTTCTACTTACAACACCATATCGTTTACCGAAAGCGCAAGATCTTTGTTGGAAAGGTTCGTTTTGCCGACTTGATCGAGATGATTAAGAAGCACAAACAGGAGAAATTTCTTCTTCCGTGTTCAAATTTGCTGAAGCCAACTATTCCTGAGTCTTTAGAGGCGGCCAAGATTAACTACACTAAAGCTGTCATGTACAAGACTGTGTGCAGTGATCTATCTGACCTTGCGGAAGTAAAGTATGACATGTTGGTATTCTTCAGTCCGTCTGGAATTGAGTCGCTCCTGAAAAATTTCCCTGATTTTACGCAAGGAACGACTAAAATTGCAGCCTTTGGTCCGACCACGATTTCGGCAGTTGAAGAAGCTGGATTTCGATGCGATGTGAATGCCCCTCATCCAAAGGCGCCATCCATGTCAATGGCTATCGAGCAATATATCCTCGTTTAAGTACTCTTTTGTAGTCATAAGTTTTTGACGAATTCGTTGTGCATTATTGTGCGACCTGTTTTCAAATGCCATGTTATTTAGTCCGACCTTCGTCCTAATGGAAGCACATTCACATTCTCGTGAAGAACGACTAAAGAGCAGGAAGCAGATAGAATTATTATTTGCCAGCGGCTCACCCATTAAAAAATTTCCGGTATTACTGATATGGAAAGAGAGTCGACATGAGAATGGAGTCGTATTGCAAACGGGATTCACTGTGAGCAAGCGAAACTTCAAGCATGCCGTTGACCGAAACCATATCAAACGACAAATGTTTGAGGTGTTTAGATGCAACAAGCACAAGCTAATCGAACAACTCTCATCATTGGACAAACATGTGGACATCATGTGGGTTTACACGGGCCGAGAATTGCCTGATTTTGCTGAACTTAGTAGCAAAATAATATTCCTTTTAGAACGTTTCAGTAGTGAACATCCCTTTTCCGATTAAACAAACTCTATGAACAAGTTCAAGTCTCTTTTAAAGCGCGGTCGCCGATCAATTATCGTGGCATTGGGCGTTATCGTTTTATTCACCTCCTCAGCATTCGTTACCAGTTTCTTTGAGATCAGCAAGAACTTAGAGATTTTCACGACGCTTTATCGTGAGCTCAACATCTACTATGTGGATGAAACAGAGCCTGGTCAGCTCATGAAAACGGGTATTGACGCCATGCTTAAATCGCTGGACCCTTACACGGTGTATTATCCTGAATCGCGGATAGAAGACTATCGTTTCATGACGACAGGTCAGTATGGAGGAATTGGTTCTTTGATCCAGACTATTGACGGAAAAATCGTGATTTCGGAACCCTACGAAGGATTTGCTGCTGCCAAAGCCGGGTTGAAAGCGGGTGATATAATCTTAGAGATTGACGGCGAGAATATTGACGATAAATCTCAACAAGACATTAGCGATATTCTCAAAGGTCAGTCTGGAACTGAAGTCGAGTTGCTAATAGAAAGGCCTGGAGTTGATGCACCACAAACATTCAAATTCATACGAGAGGAAGTAAAAATTCCAGACGTTCCCTATTATGGGATGCTGGATGAAAAAACTGGTTACATCAAGCTCACAGGATTCACAAAAACAGCGAGTAGTGAAGTGCGCAATGCGTACAAAGAATTAGAGGGTAAGCAAGGAATGACGCAGTTGGTACTTGACTTGCGAGGAAACGGTGGAGGATTGCTGCGTGAAGCGGTCAATATTGTGAACTTTTTCGTACCAAAAGGACAGGAAATTGTAAGTACAAAAGGCAAATTAGAAGAGTGGAACAAAACCCACATAGCCCTCAACCCACCGATGGCTCCAGATATTCCATTGACAGTATTGATAGACGGAGGTTCGGCATCTGCATCTGAAATTGTTTCTGGTGCACTGCAAGACCTTGACCGTGCGGTAATTATTGGATCTGAGTCATTTGGAAAAGGATTGGTCCAGCAGACTAAGGACATTGCTTACAATACAAAGATGAAATTGACGGTGGCTAAATACTACATTCCTAGTGGAAGATGTATACAGCGACTAGACTACTCACATCGCGGTCAGGATGGAGATGTTGACGCGGTGGCTGACTCTTTAATCCGGAAATTTGAAACGAAAGGTGGACGCGCAGTGTTCGACGGTCGTGGGGTTTATCCAGACTATGAAGTAGAGTTGGAAGAGGCGAGTAATATTCTGGCCGGCTTGGTAGCGAATCACGTGATATTTGACTTTGCAACAATGTTTGCTGCAGAGAACCAATCAATAGCTCCAGCGGCAGAATTCCGCTTGACCGATGAGCAGTATGCTGAATTTGTTGAGATGGCTTCCTCCACAGAATTCGAGTACCGCACTGGAACCGAACATATGTTCAAGGAATTAAAGAAAACTGCCGAGGCAGAGCACTATTTCGAAGGAGCCGAGTCTGAATTTGATGCATTATTCGAACGGATCAAGCCGACAAAATCAAGTGATTTGATCAAATTCAAGGACCAAGTCAAGGAATATTTGGAAAATGAAATTGTCGCGCGTTACTATTATCAGACAGGGCGTATTCAGAACGGCTTAGCTATTGATCCATACATTATGGCGGTTAACGACGTTTTCGGAAACCACTACAAGTCTATTCTTTCAGGAGAATTTGCTGGCAATTGAAACTGAGCTGGGCAGACTTCAAGCTTTACAATTACCTTATTGCGTTGAGCATTATGGTAATCTCATTGCCGATATTCAACGTAGGCATGAGTATTGGCGTGATTTGGATAGCAGCCATTTGGGTTGTCGATTTTGTTCATGACGTTGCATTCAAAAAGACACCTTGGGTTAAGTTCAAGGAATTTGCCTTAGATCGGCTAGCCCAAGTCTTCGTTGTATTCTTCTTGGCATTTGTTGTGGGGATGTTTTACACCGAAAATAGCGATTATGGCTGGCAAGATTTACGCATCAAAGCTCCTCTTTTCGTTATCCCATTTGCCTTAAGTCTGCACCAACATTTGCCGAAGGCTTATTATCTCAACTTATTAAAGCTCTTCATTCTATCCGTTCTTTTTTCCGTGACTTGTGCGTTGATGGTCCGTTACCAGATCGTGGACATTCCGTATGACAATGTGCGTGAGGTGACCCTATTATTTATCACGCGGATCAGTCATATCAGATTGAGTCTAATGGTGGTTCTAGCTGGAATGATGGCTATCTGGATGGCACGTGAATACAGGAATTGGGCCTATTTGATCATCGTCGCTTATTTTGGATTCTTTCTAATTTCAATTCAGTCGGGCACAGGAATCGTTATCTGGTTGGTTACATTGACCATTTTTATTCTCGCTTCGCGCAAATCAAAAAACAAGCTTAGTCAACTAATCAAATTTGGCTTCATATTCATGGCTGCCGCGACGGTTGTTTATGTGGGATATTGTATCCATGATTACTACGATGTTGATGAAAATGAGCGGATCAATCTCGAAGAATCAACCGAACTGGGGACTCCCTACATTCATGACCTGAATAACCCACAGATTGAAAATAAGCATTACGTATGGCTCTACTATGCGGAAGAAGAGATGGTTTCTGCTTGGGATGCCAGAAGCAATATGGAACTAACAGGGCCTGATGGTCGCGGACAAAATTTAAAAAGTACATTGATCCGGTATTTGACTTCAAAGGGATTGAGAAAAGATAGTATAGGGGTGTTTTCACTTTCTGAAGAAGATTTAAAACGCATAGAGTCTGGCGTGCCCTCGGTAGTCGAAGGGAGTAGGTTCCCTCTCCGGGCGCGCGTAGAAAAGATCATCTTTGAAATAGAGAAATACAGATTGGGGTGGAATCCAGGGGGTAATTCTCTCACACAGCGTTTGGAATATTGGAAGACAGCAGCCTCGATCGCAAGAAATCATCCATGGATCGGCGTAGGAACGGGCGATGTACAGTCGGCCTTCGACGATGCTTATGAGTCGAGCGATAGTCAGCTCCGTGAAAAGTACCGCCTTCGCGCACACAACCAATACTTGACCTTGATGATAACGTTGGGGATTCCGTTTGCCTTGCTGTGTATAGGCATGCTCCTATTCTTCTTAGTCAGGTGCTTGCGTAGTGGCGAACTAATTTACACCTCTTTTATTGTCATTGCGGCACTTTCTTTCATCACTGAAGACACATTAGAAACTCAGGCCGGAGTAACATTCATAGCGTTCTTCTTTGTTTTCTTGAACAAGGTCAAGATCGACCAAGATTGAGTTCTTGAAGCACACTTTTGACAGAAATGTTTAGGTATTCCCCTGGTTGAGGATGATGGTCGGCTACTAGCGCAATGCTATTGGTTCCAAGCGGGGCCCATCGACCTGGATGCATAGGCTCTTGAGGTGTATACAGGCCAACGGCACGAATCCCCAACGCGGCGGCAATATGCAAAGGACCAGTACTCGCTGCGACTAAGCCGTCTGCCGAATTTACAAAGGCGATAAGTTCTTGAAGTGACATTTGACCCATTAAATTCTTGACATTCGCCTGATTGAAAGGCAAGTCGTCGCGAACCAATTCAAATTCCTTTTGGGTGCCCGTAATCACCAACTCGACATCTTCCCGATCCAAGGATTCAATGAGATTGGAAAAATTCCGACTACCCCACTCGACTGCACTACCTTGAGATTTTGGATGTAGAATTATTCTTTTTTTGCCTTCTAGTTTAGCGAATTTAACTGGCAATTCGGCAATCTGTGTAAAGCCTTGCATGGCTGGTAACTCCTCCAAGCTGGGTATTTGAAAAACCCCGAGAACCGAAAGTAGCTTGACATTCAGTTGGGCTTCGTGGAGATGTGACTTTTTACGAGAAAACCAGGTTTTTTTATTGGCATACAGCAGAGAATGGAAGCGCTTTCCAGTGGCCACACGAATTTTTACCTTGGCGGCAGCGGCAGCCTTCATGACCTGTTTATCGGGAAAGGCAAAAATTATTGCATCCAATTTCATGGCCCTCAGCCAGTCCACTTGATTCTTGAAGGCCGTTTCTTTGACACTGTCCCAATCTTGAAATCTATCCACATGTTCGCAACAAGCAACAACTGGCGCTGTATATGCTTTGCCGATAAAGGTTATGTCGCACGACCACTTCTTTTTAATAATCCCAGCCATAGGCAAAGTGAGCATTACATCCCCTATGCTGTCGGTGCGAACAATCGCTATTTTTTCAAAGTTCTTCACCAGCATTCAGTTTGCGTAGGTTCGAATATTTTCGGAAAGTAGCGTAGGCAGAAAGCCTTGAAATCGTCCAGCCTGTGCGACCATCCAGAAAGCCCACTTTTAGCAAAAAGCTTTTCACAAATTGGGCAATTACCTTGATAACAACTACCACAAATGAAACGTTCTTTCCTTGATTGTAAAGTTCAGTAGCGGCGATTTTGGAGAAGTATTCGATTTGGCGATAGTGATCGTCACGAGTATAATAGGAATAATGCAATAGGTCGCCTTTCAAATGATTGACTTCCAATTGCGCTGGCACAATGACCTTATCATGTGGATTGACACCACCCCATTTGCACAATGTTTTATCGAATAGACGCACTTTTGTATCGGGATACCAACCACAGTGTCTCACCCAGCTACCGCAGTAATTCGTGAGTCTGTTCATCTCACAAACAGCACCTTTTGGATGTGACTTAAACTCAAGAATACTCGCTTTCAATTCAGGAGTGAGCGCCTCATCGGCATCGAGTGAGATAACCATGTTGTGAGTGGTTTGGCTCAGGGCATAATTCTTTTGTTGGATATGCCCATTGAATTTATGCTCGACAAACCGCACTCCATAGCTTAGGCAAATTTCCTTTGTGCGATCAGTAGAAAACGAATCGACCACAACAATTTCATCCGCAACATCTACAAGCGAGCTGAGACAGCGATCGATATTTCGTTCTTCGTTGAAACAAATTATCGCGGCGGATATGGAAATTGACTGAGCCATAATCAGGCCGTGAAGATAGCGACAAATGTCGCGAAATTCCTTATCGAATCGGGCTTAGGTGTTGAAAACAATATTTTGTTCAGGGGTTCAATCTTCGTTCATTTGTTGGTTCAAATCACAGCCGAATATCATGAACGTTTTGGTCTTAGGATCCGGTGGCAGAGAACACGCCATAAGCTGGAAATTAGCGCAGAGTTCGCAACTCAATAAATTGTACGTCGCCCCTGGCAATGCAGGAACAGGTGAGATAGCCGACAATGTCGATCTAGACATGATGGATTTCGATGCTGTGAAGCATTTCGTATTAGAAAACGCGATAGATATAGTAGTTGTCGGACCGGAAGCTCCTTTGGTGGAAGGAATTCAAGATTACTTCCTTGCAGATCCGTTGTTGTCGAAAACAACTCTTATCGGACCAGATAAAAAAGCCGCCAAACTAGAAGGTAGCAAGGAATTTGCCAAGCGATTTATGGATCGTCATAATATTCCGACGGCCAAATATCAGAGTTTCAGTAAGTCTACTTTGTCGAAGGGTTACGTATTCCTTGAAAAGCTCAAGCCACCTTATGTGTTGAAGTGTGACGGGTTGGCTGCAGGTAAGGGGGTTTTGATAATTGAAGATCTTCAGGAGGCCAAAGACAAGCTTAAGTCAATCCTTCAAGGAAATGCATTCGGCAAAGCTGGTAGCAAGGTTGTAATCGAGGAGTTTTTGAAAGGAATTGAGGTGAGTATGTTCGTAATCACGGATGGCGAGTCGTACAAAATACTTCCAGAAGCCAAAGACTACAAGCGGATAGGCGAAGGTGATACCGGTCTGAATACTGGTGGCATGGGCGCCGTCTCTCCTGTTTCATTCGTGAATCCTGAATTCATGGAGAAAGTGAAGAACCAGGTGATCATCCCTACCATTAAAGGGATCAAGAAGGATGGATTAAATTACAATGGATTTATCTTCTTTGGATTAATCAAAGTAAGTGGTGACCCATATGTAATTGAGTACAACTGCCGTTTGGGTGATCCAGAGGCCGAAGTAATAATCCCACGAATTAAGTCTGATCTACTCCACTATTTCGAAGGGATCGCATCGGGCACCTTGTCAGAATGCGACGTCGAGATCGATGAACGAGCGGCAGCAACCGTGATGATGGTGTCTGGCGGTTATCCAGAAAAGTACGAAAGTGGAAAGGAGATAACTGGCCTCGGTAAAGTGACTGGATCGGTTGTATTCCACTCGGGCACCAAGGAAAAAGATGGTAAAGTTGTTACGGCAGGCGGTAGAGTCTTGGCGGTCACGACCTTGGCGAGTGACTTAGAGACAGCCTTAACAAAATCTTACGCGAACGCTGATTCTATTGGCTTCGATAAGAAGTATTTTAGAAGGGATATTGGAGCTGACGTAATGAAGCCTAAACAAAAGGCTTAGGCGATTCCACCGTTTTGCTTGGCGTCGTTGTTGTAACGACCTTGCAATTTAAGCCAGTACACAAGGCCTATCATTCCTAGTACAATGCATCCCCAATTTACTAAATTTGGAAATCCACCTTCGAGGATTGCGAAGGTTGCTTCAGTAAGTTTCCCGATTGGGTTGATAATATCTTGCAGATTCATATCGTCAAAATTTGGTGACAAATGTAATCAATAAAATGTGGTAAAAAATGTTTTAGGTCATATCGATTTCACCTTGATTCAAATTATAAAAACCACTACTAGGGTACGATGCTGCAATTATTAAAGACAAATCAACCATTGGCACACATCCTCGTTCCAATAATTATTGGTCTTGGATTGCTGCCAATTCTAAACACAGATCTAACACCCTGGTCGGCCGGAACAATCGAACTTCCATTTATTGGATCGCTTGCTCCTTTGGCTATTTACTCGATAGAATTTGCCTTAGTATGGATAGGGTCTTTGTTGTCCAACAGACTCTTTAATAACGGGCATTACACCACACAAATAAGTAATTTTCCAGCATTCATATTTGCGTTATTGGCCGTTGTTGCGGTTTCCGGAAAACATGCAATACTGCCTCTTCTCGCAACAATTTTGGTGCTTCTCGGATTGCAGGCCATCACCAAAGTGTACAGACAAAACAACGCTTCATCCGAGTATTTTTCTGGGGCATTGTGGTTTGGAATCGCATCCATCGCCTGGAATAGCATGATCATCCTCTTGCCATTTTTAATTGTGTGCATCATTTTCACACGAGCAATGAATTGGAGGGAATACATAGTTGCATTGGTTGGTTATTTTCTACCCTATTTCTGGCTTTTATCCATGTGCTACTTATTGGAGGCCAATCAAATTCTTCAATCTACCATTTCGATTTCTCCTGATCAGTTTTCAAAAACCCTAAGCCTACCTTTCGAATGGCATACCTTGTTATTTGTAGGCACGATGGCCCTACTCATTTTACTCTCGCTTCGTTCGTTTTTATCCACCTACGGTCAGTCTACGAACCAATCGAAAAACACTAAAAACATCACCCTAATCGCCTTGATCGCCTTCACATTTGTAGGATTAATTACTCCTGGTAATTGGATTTTAATCGCAGTCCTCCCTGTCATAAGCTTGATCATTCCTTTCTTTTTTGTGAAGAAGAAAATTGGAATAGGCACACGTATACTCTTTTATTTATTTCTTTTCTCCGCCTTCGGCAAATTGATCTGGCCGGTCGTAATGGATCTTGTAAGATAATTCCGAACATTGCTTTTTCTTGGCCCGTTGGCGAACATTTGTCAATGCCATGCGTAAAGTAGGGCAATCAGGATTTCATTCTGGTTCGATCACTTAAAACTCAATGGCATGAAAAACGCTATAGTCCAACTCATTACAGTATTCATTCTCATCACAGGGAATCTTTCGGCACAATTTGTACCGGCAGGAAATATCAATTACCCTGTTTCTCCGACAATCAGTGGAGATGAGGCCGCAGGAACGGTCTCCAACCTTGAAGAAATTGAGTACACCCCAATGGCCTTTGTCAATGCAGTAAACTCAACCCAATCTGGCGACTGGAATGCTCCAGGAACATGGGATTGCGGATGTGTTCCCAATTTACAAGACGATGTCAACATCCTTGCAGGACACACGATTACCCAAAACTTAAATGTGCAGGTAGCCAATTTGAATATCGAGGCCGACGGAGAGTTGGTTGTTAATTCGGGCGGACTGATATTTGAAATCACAGGAGATTGGATCAATTCAGGTCAATTTACCGCTTCAGATGGAACGGTTTTATTCAATGGTACGACAGATCAGAACATAATAGGCTTTTCGACATTTTACAATTTGGGGTTGACTGGATCTCAGTTAGTTCAAATTGTTTCGGACGTCCGAGTTGAAAAGGTGCTCAACATTACAGGCTCTACTTTGCAAACCAACGGTCGACTTACTTTGGCTTCAGATGGTTTACAGACTGCTTCTTTGGACAAAATGACCACAGGAACGATAGATGGGGCCATTACAGTAGAATACAATGCCTACCCAGCCAACACCGGTTGGCTTACTCTTTCGGCGCCGTTCACAGATGCCACATTTGAAGAGTGGAACGATGACTTAGTAACCACAGGATTTGTTGGGGCCGACTACCCAGCTTATTCGTTTATCAGTATCCAATACTATGATGAAACTGGTGATGATGTATCCTTTGTAGGAATTACAGATGTTGAAGATCTTGCGGAAGTAGGACGTGGATATTATTTGTACGCCAATTCTGGCAGTTACGCCATTGACTTGCAAGGAGAGCCTCAAGTTGGCGACGTAGATTTTCCTATTAGCTATACATCGACAGGAAACCAATTGGACGACGGACTGAACGTTCTAGGTAATCCATATCCCTGCGCTATCAATTGGGAAGAGGACGGAGCTTGGACCAAGTCCAATGTAAACAGTGCTTTATACATCTGGGATGTTAGTCAGCGACAATTTCGAGTTTACATTCATGGATACGGTATCAATGGTGGGTCTCCGATTATTAAAAGCGGAGAAGCATTTTGGGTACAATCAAATGCTCCTGACCCTGTTCTGGGCATCACTGAAAACGCAAAAAAATTAGATTGGACATCGACCACGAATTCCACGACAGACTTCTTGATGATTTCCATGGAAGGAAATGGTACTACTGATGAATTGATCGTAGCCTTTGCTGAAGAATCAACTGAGAGTTACAGTCCAGCGGAAGACGCTTTTAAGTTCTATAGCGACGCACAGGTACCCAATATATGTACGAAAAGCGACGACGATATTATTTTGGCAGTGAATTGCATGCCACTGGGAACCGGCAACAAAGATATTCCTCTTGTAGTACACTCCCCCAACGGTGGAGATTTTGTTTTGAGCATTGTGGACCTACCAACATTGGAATTCGACGCTTGTATGGTGTTAGAAGACTTGGTAACCGGAGACATGTATGACCTGGCCGTGACAGACACAATCTCATTTTCGACTGACCCCGTCGAAGAAGAGGTGCGTTTTATGATCCATATCGGAGGTCTGATGTCTGTAGAAGAAACTAATATCTCATGTTTTGGATCAGCTGATGGTGAAGTTATTGCGATGGGAACTGGTGACGGTCCATGGGATTACGTAATCACTGATTCAGAGGACCAAGAAATAGCCTCTAGCACAAGTGTTGATGCAGCTGAAGTTTTTGAAAACCTCACAACAGGGACATATACAATGACAGTCATTAACAATGACTATTGCCCATCACTTTCCCACATCTTTGAAATAAGCGAACCAGATTCCCTGTATATCGAATCGTATACTGTTTCTGGTATTGACTGCGATGAATCCAACACAGGGAGCATTACAGTTTCTGGAGCGGGGGGCACGGGTAATCTCGATTATTTGTGGAGTACTAGCGACGTAGGAATGACGGTTTCAGATTTACCACCTGGATCGCATAGCGTCATCATTATGGACGAGGCGGGCTGCACAACAGGTGAGACCTTTGTGATTGAATCGGCGCCGACCGTAGAGGCTATGTTTGATACCGACAACCAAGTTATTGATTTGATCAATGGACAAGCAACCGTGACATTCTCCAATTTGTCTGAGAATTCAACAAATTACCTTTGGGACTTTGGGGATGGGAATAACAGTTCGGACGAAAACCCATACCATGTTTACACCCTTCCTGGTGTCTACATCGTTGAATTGGTAGCTTCGAACGATCAGTGCACAGACACCTATCAGGTAGTCATCCAAGTGCAGGAAGTGATCATCTCGGTAGAAGAATCAGAATTCACCAAAGGAATTAACCTCTTCTACTACAACAATGAGTTGCAGATTCAATTTGACTTCAATGCGGCTTACAATGTGACCATTGACGGTTATAACACGCTTGGGCAGAGAATTATTGATCCAATCACAAATACTTTCTCGACAGAAAAGGTTCAACTAGCCGTAAATCATCGCGTACCAGTGGGGATTATCACAATTTCGAACAATGACACTGGCGAATTTAAAACCTATAAAATCATCCACTAATTCTGACTGATTTCAGTTGTATTGGTGATGTATACAACACGATAAAAAACACTTAACCAGATACCATATAATAAAAGGTAGTAGGGAACGTCCAAAGTATGGGCGTTCCTTATTTTTTTGTGTGGATTAGAGCGTTCAAATTCTTAACTTTGCGAGCAAAATAAGGTCACATGAAATTTGGAGTAGTAGTTTTTCCTGGTAGTAATTGCGATGAGGACATCGTGCACACATTGCAAAATATTCTAGGCCAAGAAGTTCAAAAGCTTTGGCACAAGGAGACTGACTTAAAAGGGAGTGACTTCGTGGTAATCCCGGGAGGTTTTTCTTATGGTGACTATTTAAGATCTGGTGCAATCGCTCGGTTTTCTCCAATTATGGACTCGGTTATAGCTCACGCAAATAAGGGAGGCTATGTAATGGGTATTTGCAATGGTTTTCAAATCTTATGTGAGGCTGGTTTGCTTCCTGGGGCATTGTTGCACAACAATACGCGTAAGTTCATTTGCAAGAACACCTTCATTACTCCTCAAAGCCATACTTGTATGATCTCTTCCAATCTTGAATTTGGACGTGGATACCAAATTCCTATTGCTCATGGTGAGGGCAATTATTATGCGAATGAAGGGACTATTAAGTCGCTTAATGACAACGATCAAGTGATATTTAGGTACTGTCAGGAGGACGGACAAATAACCGAAAGTGTAAACCCGAATGGCTCGGTTCAAAACATCGCTGGTGTGTGTAACATTGGTAAAAATGTTTTTGGTATGATGCCACATCCGGAGCGCGCGGCAGACTACTTGCTGAATAATACCGACGGGAAGGAATTGTTTGAAGGAGCACTAGAATTGATCAAGGCATAAGTAATGACATTTGCGTATGCTAAAAATAGCTAGCCTGCAAACAGAGGGAAAAACACCACGCTTACTTGCTTAATCAGGCGTTGATACAATGCTCAAAATAATTGTGCGTTAGGACTTCGACAATCAAAGTTCAGAACAATAATTCGTTACATTTGTTATGCTTAGCGAATCTCAATCACAGACAATGAGTGAATACAAAGCTGGTCCTCATCTTTCCCAAATTAACTTTCCGGAAGATCTTCGATCAAAATTTTCAGAAAAAGATCTAGAGGCAATTTGTACGGAATTACGTCAATTTATTGTCGATGTCGTGTCCGAAAAAGGTGGTCATTTTGGTGCTAGCTTGGGTGTGGTAGAGTTGACAGTTGCCTTGCACTATGTTTTCAACACTCCAGAAGATCAAATAGTGTGGGATGTAGGGCATCAGGCATACGGCCATAAAATTCTCTCTGGTCGACGCGATCAATTTCATACCAATCGAATATACAAGGGCCTTAGTGGTTTTCCGAAACGGTCGGAAAGCGAATACGACACGTTTGGTGTAGGGCATTCCTCTACGTCTATTTCTGGAGCATTGGGAATGGCCGTGGCGAATAGAATACAGAAAAAAGACTGTCATCACATTGCGGTTATTGGTGATGGTGCTATGACGGCAGGTTTGGCATTTGAGGCGCTCAACCACGGTGGAGTGGAGGATACGAATATGCTGGTTGTATTGAATGACAACTGCATGAGCATAGATCCAAATGTAGGAGCCCTCAAAGAATACTTGACCGATATTACCACCTCTCACACGTACAACAAAGTGAAGGATGAGGTTTGGAATTTACTTGGAAAGATCAGCAAGTTTGGTCCGAACGCGCAGGCCATCGCTCAAAAAATTGAGAATGGAGTTAAAGCTGCTTTGTTAAATCAGAGCAACCTTTTCGAATCATTAAATTTCAGATATTTCGGTCCGATTGACGGTCACGACGTTGACTATATGGTCAAAGTATTGAACGACTTAAAAGACATTCCAGGACCAAAGTTGTTGCACTGCGTGACGACCAAGGGAAAGGGATTTGCGACTGCCGAGCGAGAATCGGCCACAAAATGGCATGCTCCTGGCTTGTTCAACAAGGATACAGGTGAGATTATTAAAGTCACGCCTAAGAATCCTCAACCACCGAAATTTCAGGATGTATTTGGGCACACCATCATTGAGTTGGCCGAGAAGAACGAAAAAATCGTAGGAGTCACTCCGGCGATGCCAACAGGTTGTTCGCTTAAATACATGATGGAAGCTATGCCTGAGCGTGCTTTCGACGTGGGTATTGCCGAACAGCATGCTGTAACATTTTCAGCCGGGATGGCAACGCAAGGATTGGTGCCCTTTTGCAATATCTATTCGTCTTTTATGCAGCGTGCTTATGACCAAGTAGTGCACGATGTCGCTATACAGAACCTGAATGTTGTGTTTTGTCTGGATCGGGGTGGCTTGGTAGGTGCTGATGGCCCCACGCACCATGGCGTTTTCGACATAGCGTACATGCGCAGTATTCCGAACATGGTTGTGAGTTCACCGATGGATGAAAGCGAGCTGAGGAGCTTAATGTACACAGCTCAGTTGCCAGATGTAGGTCCGTTCAGCATACGATACCCTAGAGGAAACGGCTCGCTTACGGAATGGAAGACACCCATGAAAAAGATCAAAATTGGAGCTGGACGGCGCATGCGGAACGGTGAAGATTTGGCGATATTATCGATTGGCCCCATTGGTCTGGAGGCGACTAAAGCCTTGGAAGAATTAGATAAGAATGGGATCTCAGCGGCGCACTATGATATGCGTTTTGCGAAACCCTTGGACGAAGTCCTATTGCACGAAGTATTTGGCAAATTTGACTATGTAGTCACTGTTGAAGATGGGTGCGTGCAAGGAGGAATGGGAAGTGCCATTTTGGAATTTATGGCCGACAATGAGTACAAGGCTGTCGTTAAACGTCTTGGTATTCCAGACCAATTTATAGAACATGGAACCCAAGCTGAGTTGTACCGAGAGTGCGGCTTTGATTGTACTGGGATAGTGGCCATTTGCAAGGAGCTTGTCGGAGAGAAGCGTAAGAAGCTAGTCGGTTAATTTTCATATATGTCGGCTATCATCAACAAAATAGAAAACAGCGGTATCATCACCGTGGATCTCGAGACCTACAAGCCTAGTGGAGACATTGTTACTATTGATATTAGAGATCAATTGTGGCAAGGTATGGTGTTAAAAGAAGAACCTTTTCGCGCTTGGGTGAAGGACACCGACTGGAGCCAATACAAGGGAAAGCATGTTGGATTGTATTGTTCGGAAGATGCTATAATTCCTGTTTGGGCTTATATGTTGATTGCTTCAAAATTAGAAGGGATATCCGAAAGCACTACACTTGGCCAAAATCTTAAGATTTTGGAGAATCATTATCGCACAACCATTCAGAATTTAGATTCCGAAGACTTTGTCGATGCCAAAATAATGATCAAAGGATGTGGTAAAGACGTGCCCAGTTCGGCCTACTTGGACTTTGTTTCCTTAGTTCAACCAATTGCGAAAAGCATCATGTACGGAGAACCATGTGGAGCTGTTCCTGTATGGAAGAAAGCTCGCGAAAAAAGAAGTCTGTAAGACGATTCCTACACGATATAAAGAGTTGGTCTTACTCTAAACGCATATAAGGCGGATACCTTTGGAAGCTAATCTAAGGAAATCCAGAGGCGGCATGCGGACAAAGCTCTTATTAATTGACGACGAAGTTGTGACATTAAAGATGACCAAGATGCTACTTGATCAGCATGGTTACGACGTCGAGATTTCACTGACTACAAGCGAAGCCATATCCGTATTAACCACTTCAGCCATTGATTTGATATTGCTAGACATCTCTATGCCAACGATTGATGGATTCGATTTTATCAAGCTCATGGCATCTTTGCGCATACGCGTTCCAGTTGTCTTTTTGTCGAATACAGACGATCCTTACACATTAAAACTGGCATCGGCGGAAGGTGTCCGTCGCTGCGTGAAAAAGAACGAAGAATTCATGAAACTTCCGCAGATAATCGAGGAAGTCCTTACTGAATAATGCAAATGACACATCCACCTTTCACTCCAAAAACGAGCACCAAACCGCTTAAAACGCCTACTACGGAATTCGAACGATTCGTGTATATAGTTTCTCACGACTTGAACGAGCCATTGCGTATGATGACATCCTTTTTGGATCTTATCAATAAAAAGCACGGCGCCAATTTGCCTGAAGAGGCTAGAACCTACATGGGCTATTGCATCGAAAATGCGGATAAGATGAAAAGCATGATACGTGCGTTGGTCGACTATTCTCGTGTTGGTAGGAACAGCGAAGATATCACCAAAATCGTTTTGGGCGATTTGATGGAAGATCTATTCGAAATGTACAGTGGGGACTTGGAGTTGAGCAATGCCTCGGTTAATTATGATAATCTACCAACAGTCCAAGCGCAACCAGGATTGATTATTGATTTATTCAAGATCCTGTTCCAGAATGCGTTTGAGAATAAGCGTGCCGATATACTTCAAATCAATATTACATCGAAACCTTTGGGTGCTTTCCATGAATTTTGCATGGAAGACAATGGCAAAGGGATTAAATCTGTATATTTAGATAGTGTTTGTGAGATATTTCGCAAAGCAGATAAGAGTACTTCAAACATAGGTGCTGGCCTCGCAATAGCCAAAGCAATCATCGAAAAATTCGGAGGTGAACTTCGAATCGAATCAGAAGAAAATAAAGGGACGAAAGTCTATTTCACCTTACCAACTTAGTACAAATGAATTACTTGAAGATAAATATCCTGGTTGTTGAAGACAATTTACAGGACTACATCATCTTCAAAGAAATCTTGGGTCAAATACGTGATTTCTTCATCCACATCGAGCATGCCGAAAACTTAGATCAGGCAATCGAGCTGGTGAATGAAAACGTCTTTGATATCATTTTTCTGGATCTGTTTCTTCCGGATAGCTTTGGCCAAGAAACATTCACCTCCCTTCAGCGCGGAATTCTCGACACACCCATTGTCATACTATCAGGACTTAGTGATAAGAACATCGCTTTGGAAATTGTAAAACTTGGTGCACAGGACTACATTGTAAAAGGTGAATTCGATAGCAACCTGCTTGAGAAATCGATTATCTATTCCATTGAAAGAAAGAAATTTCAAGACAAGCTTCTTCGTTCGGAAAAGAAATACAAATCCACCTTTCAATCGGTTGGAGTTGCCATTGGCGAATATGACTATGGCGCTTTGCACGATTATTTAGCCGATCTTAAAAAACAAGGAGTTACTGATATTTTGAAGCATCTGAACATCAACCATAGCAATTACATGGATATTCGATCCATGCTCAAACTGAAAGACTTAAACCCAGAGACCCTGTTGTTGTACGGATGTGATTCGGTATCGGACTTCAAAGCCAATGTGCATAAATTTTATTCAGCCAAGAGTACGGAGCACATGGAGAATTTGGTACTCGCAATATGGAACAATGTAGCCTCTTATGAGGGAGAAGCGTATTTTATTAATACTCATGGAAAAGAGATCTGTACTTGGAAACACGCCAAATTTTTAGGCAATGAATTTGGGTATTATCGTATGTTGATGAGTACGACGAATATCTCCGCAATGAAGGACAAGGAGCGCGAGGTTTTCCATCAGGCTAAATTGCTTCAAGGGATATCCAAAGGGGCAGGTGAGCTTATATCATCGGAAAACACATTGAAAGCTTTGACCAAGGCTATGAAGGTAACTTGCCAAGCCCTTGACGCCGATCTTGGAGTTATTCTGAAGCTTGATGATAATGGTGAAGATGCTCGGTTCAGCATTCTTAAAACGTGGTTGGACACAGGTCAGCCCATATCAAAAGAAGAAGCCGAACAGAGTTTACTAGAACTCAATAATTCCATTTTCGAATCCCACTTTAAAGAATTCTCGAGCGGGACCTGTGTGGAAGTTTACACAAAAGAAATTCGAAAAAGTTCCATTGAACTACCATTCGATATATGCAATTTGGTAGGCGCGCCAATCACCGTTAACAATACAATATGGGGTACTCTTCTTGTTGTTCGAAACACACGAGACGTACAATGGTCGAACTATGAAAAGTCTAGTCTGCTCACGGTAGCCCGGAACATGGGATCAGCTATCTATAGGGAAACAGTATTGGAAGCGCTTGAAGATTTGAATGACACGTTGGAAACAAGAGTAGTTCAACGAACTGATAAAATGCGTTCGGCCATCAAGGAGCTTGAGAGTTTCAGTTATTCCATTTCGCATGACCTTAGGGCTCCTTTGAGGGCGATTTCAAGCTTCTCTCAAGTGTTGGATGAGGAATCTGAAGAATCACTAAGTGAAACACACAGAGAGTACCTTGGACATATCATTCGAGGCGCGCAGGAAATGAGTGAGCTCATCGACGACCTACTCAACTTCTCGCGCATGGGCCGACTTCCATTGAATTATTCGTTGATTGACCTTGAGGGACTTGTGAACGAAGTGATTCAAGAACTTACACTTTCCATTGATGACCAAGAAATTAGTTTTCTAGTTCATAGTCTGCCAAAATGCCAAGGAGATAAAGCGTTAGTACGACAAATCCTGGTTAATTTAATTTGGAATGCCATCAAGTATTCAAAGAACCAACCAAAGACAGTCATCGAAATTGGTGCCAATCAAAATGACGACTTCATCGAATATTGGGTCAAAGATAATGGTGTGGGTTTTGACATGGCCTTTGCAGACAAGCTTTTTGGCGTATTCCAACGCTTACACAGCGGCGACGATTTTGACGGCACGGGTGTAGGTTTGGCTATAGTGAAGAGGATCGTCGATCGACATGGAGGCTCTGTCAAAGCGCACGCCGAAGTGAACAAGGGAGCAACTTTTTACTTTTCGTTACCCTCTTCCACGACCATAATTCAGAAAATGGATTTTTCCACGGAGGAAGAGGACTAATCCCCGATCAAGTCTAGCTTTTTCTCAAGTTCAGAGATCTCTCTCTCGGCGGTTTTGATTTTCTTTTCAATCTCACGCTTCATTGCATCTGCGCCCTTGCCCGTAAATAGAAGCATGTTATTCTCGTACTGACGAATCATCCCTTGAATCTTTTCTACTTTTCCTAGAATGAATCCTCGCTCTTTGTTCAACTGTCCTTGCGAACTGCCATCTATGCGCTGCTTGAAGGTAAGAATACTCCTTTCTTCATTGTTGACATTTAACTGCAGGTACTTGACGTCCAGCGCAGCATTGTACTTGTCATAAACTGCTTGCAAATCTCTTTTCGGCACATGGCCAATCTCATGCCACTTGGCAGAAAACTCCTTCAACTTGGCTATGTCTTCCGACTTGTTTCCAGAAAGTTCCCAACTATTGACTTGCTCTACGAGTTCCTCTTTTAACTTGAGGTTCTCCTCCTGCTTCTTGTCCATAGAGCCAAAATGAATCTTTTTGGCCTTGAAATACACATCGCAGGCAGCTCGAAACTCATTCCATAGTTTTTGCTCTTCGAAATGGGCTGCTGGGCCAACTTTCTTCCACTCTTCTTGCAGGCCTATGAAGGCTTGAGTCGTTTCCTTCCAATCTGTCGAAACCGACAACTCCTTGGCCTTAGCAATAAGTGCCTCTTTCTTCTTTTTACTAGCGTTATGAATTTCACGTCTTGAATCGTAGAAAGCTTGTTTAGCAGCGAAAAACTTGTCGCATTTACCGCGAAACTCTTCCCATACCACTTCATTATCAGCTTTTCTCGCAAAACCAATGTTTCGCCAGGCTTCCTGAAGTGCAAGAACTTCTTCAGTCTTCTTCTTCCAGGTTCCGTGGTTCTGGATATCTAAATCAACTACCGCGTCCAATTGTACAACTAGCGCCTTCTTCTTCTCCAGATTGACATCCTGTTCCTTTTGAAGTTCGTTGTAGTGATCTTTGATTTTTGAGATTAAATCTCGACAAACGCCAAAAAACTCATCGGCCATTTGCATATAAGTTTCACGAGGGGAAGGCCCTATCTCCATCCATTTCGATTGCAGACTCCGGACTTCCATATCTAACTCACGAATAGGCATTTCAGGATTTACTGCTTTTACTTCAGCAATAAGATCGATTTTTTTCTTTTCGTTGATCCTCAGATCGTGCTCTTTGAGCTCCTTATAGATATTGATATTGTAGAAGAAATCATCCCTTAGTCGGATAAAATCATCTTGAATCTCTCTATGCTTGTCACCAGGGACCTTCCCAATGGTATTCCACTGTTCAGAAAGTTCTTTGAAATCGCCGAATGCTTTGCCAATGTTTTCCTCGTCCTTGATGAGGGCCTTCAAACTAGTCAGAATTTCGCGTTTCTTTTCGAGATTATTCTTTTGCTCCGCGGCGATTAATTCACGTTGTGCTCGGTCCTTTTCTCTGAATTCCGCATAACTTGCTTCGAATTCAGCATCCAATGGATTGGGCTGAAAGACAAACTCCTCACCCTCTTCATGTTCCACACCATCCCAAGCAGTATTCTGCTCTGTCTTCTCACGTAATGTCTCGGCATTGTACCGTGACACTAACGATTTTACTTCTGCTTTAATTGATGAGGGATCCTCAGTTGAGGCCATAGCCACCATTTGTGCCAGCAATTCTGCTTTCATCGTCAGTTGTTTTTCAATCTAAGTACTAGGGCAAAAGTAACAATTATAGATGCTTTGCGCCAATTGGGAAAACGAATTCTAAAACAGAAGGTTTCACTCAAATCACTTTGCCTTCACGACTACTGAAAATATATGCTGCATTTTCCCAAATCGAGTAGGCACTTATTTTGATCACTTTTGACAAATTCGAGGTGAGCATCCTAACCAATTTTTCTAGTTTTGGGAACCATGCAAGAAGAACTGGCCGAAAGACTTAGAAGGTGGTGTGCCTACCAAGAGCGCTGCTCCTACCAGCTCAATGAAAAAATGCGCCTGATGGAACTCACCGATGAGCAAAAAGCGAAATTTACCAAAATGCTTATTGAGGAGAAGTTCATTGATGATCAACGGTTTGCCCATTCTTTCGTGAGCGGTAAGATCAGAATAAAAAAATGGGGACGAATAAAGATTCGAATAGAGCTTGGCAGACTGAAAATAGCGAGTACTTTGATCGCAGAAGCCTTGGACAGTTTTGATGAAAATGAGTACGACGCGATGGTCATCAGTGCGGCGGAGAAAAAATCTGAATTACTCAAAGAGCCTGACAAATTTATCAAAACAGGAAAAATCGCTCAGTTCTTGGTAGCACGCGGTATTGAACAATCACAAGCTTGGCATGCAGCCAAATTAGTCGTTGAATAGATGGCATCAAATTAGGATTGCTTGCTTACATTTGCAGCTATGTTTACACAAGACCAATACAACAAAATGTTGAAGAGACTAACCGCCCTGAGGGAGTATCTTTGACGTCTCTACAAAACTCTTACAAATAGCCGAAGACGAGAAGCAGACGCAAGACCCTGACTTTTGGAATGATCCAAAAAAGGCAGAGCTAGTCATGAAACAAATCCGAAACAAGAAAGTCTGGACCGACGCCTATGCGAAGGCCGAGGCCCATGTTGAAGATGTCAAAGTTTTATACGAATTCTACAAAGAGGGTGAAGCAGACGCGGAAGAAGTCATGCAAAACTTCTTGGTGGCTCAACAGTCCATAGAAGATCTGGAATTCAAGAACATGCTTTCGTCCGAAGAAGATGCTTTGAACGCAGTAATTCAAATTACGGCCGGGGCTGGTGGAACAGAGAGTTGTGACTGGGCTCGCATGCTCATGCGTATGTACATGATGTATGCCGAGAAAAGTGGGTTTAAAATCCGCGAATTGGATTACCAAGAAGGTGATGTTGCTGGCATTAAACAAGTTACCCTAGAATTTGAAGGAGATTTCGCCTTTGGCATGCTCAAAGGGGAAAACGGTGTACATCGCTTGGTGCGCATCTCTCCCTTTGATTCCAATGCCAAGCGCCACACTTCCTTTGTCTCAGTTTACGTATACCCACTCGTTGATGACACTATAGAGATCGACGTAAATCCTGGAGATATTTCTTGGGAAACGTTTAGGTCAGGTGGTGCCGGCGGACAAAACGTAAATAAAGTTGAAACAGGTGTTCGTTTGCGCCATGCGCCTACAGGGATCATCATTGACAATACCGAGACCCGCAGTCAGCTCGGAAACAAAGAGAAGGCTATGCAGCTATTAAAGTCTCAACTTTATGAGATGGAAATTGCAAAAAGGAATGAAGCACGCGCGGAAATTGAAGCCGATAAGAAGAAGATAGAATGGGGCTCACAAATTCGCAGTTATGTGCTTCAACCGTATAAACTTGTGAAAGATGTTCGCACAGGACATGAATCGAGCAACACCGACGCCGTTTTGGATGGCGAAATTGACGGCTTCCTAAAGGCCTACTTAATGGGCGAAGGAAAGGCTAGTGAATCATGATATTGGCGGTCTGAAAACCTGAATATTAAAATCAAATTGTGCTAATTTTTTAGTTCAAATTAGAGTTATGGAATACCGAATAGAGAAGGATACAATAGGAGAAGTTCAAGTACCTGCAGATAAATACTGGGGACCCCAAACAGAGCGTTCGCGCAACAACTTTAAAATTGGTCAGCCTGGCAGTATGCCAATTGAAATTATACATGCATTTGCTTTCCTCAAGAAGGCGGCAGCTCACGCAAATTGTGATCTAAACGCCCTGACGAATGAAAAACGTGATTTGATTTCAACCGTTTGCGATGAAATAATCACTGGCAAGCTTGACGATCAATTCCCGCTGGTAATTTGGCAGACAGGTTCTGGCACTCAGAGCAATATGAACGTGAATGAAGTGATTGCCAACCGAGGTCATGTTGTTCAAGGTGGTAGCCTTTTAGACAAGCCCAAGGCATTGCATCCCAATGATGACGTCAATAAATCGCAGTCATCCAATGACACTTTCCCAACGGGTATGCACATTGCGTGTTACAAAATGATTGTTGAAACCACTATTCCGGGAGTTGAACAACTTAGAAATACATTGCAAGCCAAGGCAATTGAATTTGACCATGTTGTGAAAATTGGACGTACGCACCTAATGGACGCAACTCCTCTGACCCTTGGTCAAGAATTCTCTGGTTATGTTTCACAATTGGATCATGGACTCAAAGCGCTGCGCAATACTTTGGCACATCTTTCTGAATTGGCTTTGGGAGGAACTGCAGTTGGAACTGGCATCAATACCCCAAAAGGGTACGCCGAATTAGTAGCACAAAAAATCGCTGAATTCACGGGCCTCCCATTTGTTTCTGCAGAAAATAAATTTGAAGCTCTCGCAGCTCACGATGCCTTTGTCGAAACACATGGCGCGTTGAAGCAACTTGCCGTTTCCCTGAATAAAATTGGCAATGACATTCGCATGATGGCTTCTGGCCCAAGGTCCGGAATTGGCGAATTGATTATACCAGCCAATGAACCTGGAAGCTCTATTATGCCAGGAAAAGTTAATCCAACTCAATGCGAAGCACTTACCATGGTATGTGCTCAAGTTATTGGCAACGATGTGGCCATTACCATTGGTGGTGCCCAAGGACATTATGAGCTCAACGTATTCAAGCCAGTCATGGCATCGAACCTACTTCAATCGGCACGTTTGATAGGTGATGCTTGTGTTTCGTTTGACGAAAATTGTGCACAGGGAATCGAACCGAATGCCGCGCGAATCGATGAATTGGTCAATAATTCTCTTATGCTCGTCACCGCTCTGAATACCAAGATTGGATATTACAAAGCTGCCGAGATTGCTGGAAAGGCTCATGCTGAGGGTACAACTTTAAAAGCCGCCGCCCTTGCGCTGAACTATCTGAGTGAAGAGGAATACGACGCTTGGGTAGTGCCCGAAAATATGGTTGGTCGCTCTTAGCTAGCGCTTTTTCGAATATGTACTAAGCGGAAGATAGACTTCAGTTTTTGATTTTCTACTATCTTCAGATTTGTGGTGCCCACGATTTCCACAACATCTCTGGTAATATTTGAAAAGAAGACATTGGTGATAGGGTTGATCATTCGGCGCATGACGCTTGGTTTGGTTCCGGGCTCAATGAATTTATCGAGAATCACCATTTGCCCGCATGGGCTCATAACCCTCTCAGCCTCTTGAATGCACTTGTAGGGATCGGGAATGACGGCTAAAATTAAATGCAGGATAACTACATCAAAAGCACCATCGTCGAATGCTAACTTATGAGCGTCCATGACACGTGCGTCAACAGTTAAATTTAGTTTGCTTGCCCTTTTCCTCAAACGTTCTATCATTCCGGGTGTTAAGTCTATCGCAGTTATGTCATTTGCGCCTAGCAAATATTCTAAATCACCACCCGTACCCGCTCCAACTAGTAGAATTCTTTCATTTCCGGTTAGATTAAGCAATTCTATTGATCGTTTTCTGTAACCCGAAAAGACGGAGGCTACCGCATCATAAATAGGCAGATACAGCGTATACCTCAACTTATTCCAACGATTGGTATTTATTTTCATGAGCGATTTTTATGTGTATACGAATCGTTTCGCATCGTTTGGCCCCAGCACTAAGCCCACAATAGGACAGCAATTTAAGCACCTTTTAGTTTATAACTCAGTCGGCCAAATTCCCGAACTTGGACATATACCCTTAATTTTGGCAAGCATACATTCAATTCAAGCGACATGAATAAACTACTACTTTTTTCTACATTCATACTTTCTGGTTTTTTCTGCCTAGCCCAAGACAACGGGGGTTTCGAGATGTGGGATGAGACACCTACTTATTCCAATCCCGATGTTGAACCATCCAATTTTGCCAGTGGCAATGATCAGTTTTACTGGGCTGTGGGGCTTATCCCTGTGACCGAGGTTAGCGGAGTGACCGGATCAGGATTGAGAATGGAAACCATGATAGTTGACGACGAAACAATCGCGGGATACGCTATCTGGGGTGATGTTCCTGACGGGGATTCAGAACCTTTTATCTTTCCTGGTGGGTTTCCTTTTACGGATGCTAATGTTACTGGTCTGACCGTTTCCATGCGCTATGACATCGATGTGACATCTCCTGGTTTTGTATGGATTCAATTTAAAAATAATGGCGAGCTTGTTACAGGCGGACAAGACGGAAATGGAAACTATTTTTTCGAGGTTTCAGGTATGCAAAGCACGTGGGAAAGTTTTACGTTCAACTTTGATCAACCGCTGACATCTACTCCGGATGAGTGCTCGATTATTTTTGCATCAAACGATATTCTATCTGATCCTTCTACAGGATTTGAAGGTGATTTTCTTGAAATAGACAATGTCATGCTCAATGGTACAATGGAGCTTGTGCCGGGAGGAAATTTAGACACTTGGATCGATGTACCACCTGTTTTAAGACCAGCCGATTGGGAAGTGCTTTATAGTCCGTTTTTTGACACATTTGAGCAATCAACCGATGCTTATGAAGGTGAATTTTCGCTTAAGTTGAACACACTGTTGGGTTCCGAGAATGACACAATCGTGAGTGCGGCCTACCAAGGTGTTGCAAACGATGACGGGATTCTTGCAACCATTCCACTAGTTGACGATGCGGAATCTTTGGATTTCTGGTATAAATACGACGCCGTAGATGGCGACCAAGCTATTGTCTTTCTAGTTCTTTCCGATGATCTTGAAAATGATGAAGATGGGCTATACTTTTTACCTTATTTCATTGATGCAGCCGCCGATTGGACAATGGCAACCATGGACTTTAGTGACGTCACCGATGATATCGATTTCCAATATTATGCGATCATCGCTTTTAGCTCACCTATTGACGACCTAGGCGCCCCACACCCTGGTTCTTCGCTTTGGCTGGACGCATTTAGTTTCAACTTGGAAGAGGGCTCCTGCGCTCACGACCCGGCAATTTTGGATGAGCCACCAACGCTGTGTCCGGATGAAATGGCCACCTTGGGCACGCAAGAATGGGATTCGTATCAGTGGTATCAGCAACTGGGAAACTTCGGAGACCCTATTTTGATAGAAGGAGCTACCGGACAAACATTTGATGTTGATGGCACCTACGCTGGATACTCCATTTGGTGTGAAACGACTTCAGACGGGTGTACTGAGTCCACTACGGCAGTTTTAATCGATGGATATGTATTTGCTCCTGTCGTTATTTCCGGAGATGGTACAACAGAGTTGTGTGAAGGACAAAGCACCGAGCTTACAGTTGGGGGCGGACCGTTTGAAACCTATCAATGGTTGGACGATGGCAACGACATTATTGGAGCGATGTCAGATTCATTCACCGTAACGGAAACTGGTAGTTATACGGTAATCGTAACTGCATCCGAATGCCCGAATTACGAAATGACCAACGGAATTTCAGTAGATATAACAACTCATCCACTTCCAGTTCCAGTCATTTCACAAAATGGTGGAATCCTGACACTCACTGAGTCGTATGATGAATATCAATGGTATTTAGATGGCAATGCGATCAACGGAGCAACCGGCGACACCTACAATGCGGTTCAAAATGGCGACTACCATGTTGTTGTTTCCGACGAATGGGGTTGTGAAGGCACTGCGACGTCTGTCAGTGTTATTGTCGACCAAATAGATGAGCAACTGGCCCAACAATTCGTTGCGTATCCAAACCCTGCGACTTCAGTACTGAACATCGAATTCAACAAAATCGACAAGACCAACACCTTGAAAATAATCGATTTAACTGGCAATGTAGTCTATCAAACAAGCACGAATCTACCTAAGATAGGAATTGATGTATCGGCCTTTTCAGCAGGTATCTACTTCGTACAGGTAAGTAATAATAATCTCGCCAAAACGTCTAAAATAACCATTCGTTAGGCAATGAAATAGCATGTGAAGGTCAGTGGTTTCCGCTGGCCTTTTTTTTGCTTTTAGCATTGCATGCAAATGACTTGTTCGATACGGCTTGAAAAGCTAGTTTTGCACCATGAAATTCCGCAGACTCAAAGCAGAAGAATTAGATTCCCTTGAAGAAGACTTCATTCAATTTCTCGCGTCCAATACCGTGACCGCAGATGATTGGAAGTCGATGCAAAACAACGCTCCTGAAAAGGCTGAGGAGATGATTGATGTATTCAGCGATGTCGTTTGGGACAAGATTTTGGGCAATATAAAATACATGCAGCACCGCTTTCCTCAGGAGCTGCGAGTATATAAATTTGACGAAAACGAAGCTTCGGCTATCGTACTTCGTTTTAAATCAAACGGTATCGACCTGACCAACAACGATGACGTCCAAGGGATAGCTACTGGTAAGATTGATTTGACAAAATTCTCGCCCGAGGTATTACATGGTACTCGCGCATATAGAAGCAACCGCAAGCAAGAGATTTTTGTTCTTATGGAGCAGGGTGCGAAGCCTTGTAAAGAAGCCTTTTGGTTATCTATCGCCAAAATGCTGAATTAAATGGGCAGCCATTCGGCAAATTCAGCTTCTACATTCGTTGTCGACAAGTCTAGATGAAAGGCGTGTAGCCCTGCTATTCGCGCCCCAGCAACATGTTGAATAGAATCATCAATAAAAAGGGTTCGCGCAGGATCAAGTTCATTCTGCTCAACAACATACTTGAATACATTCTCATCGGGCTTTCTCATGCCAATTTCATTCGAATAGTAGACAGCCTCAAAGCCATTCTTGAACTTTTGAATTCCAATTTCTTCGTCAATCATTCGTTCGAAGGCCCGAACGTGGATACTATTGGTATTGCTCAAAATGAAGGTGCGATAATGCTTTTGCATCTTTGCTACCCATTCCGCTCGAGACTTACTCATGCCAATTAGAATTGCATTCCATGCATGTTCCATCGCGCTGTAGTCGGCTTCTACTTGAAGGATCTCGTTCAGTAAACTCCAAAATTCTAGTTCGGTTATCTCACCTTTTTCTAGTCGGTTGAATAGATCATTTTGTGCCGACTTCGAGTACAGACCATCGAATTTTGAAGCGCCCAGTTTAATGAATTCACGCACGGGTGCTTGGTAGTCCACGTCAAACAGAACACCTCCAAAATCAAAGATTATGGTGTCTATGTTGCCTCGAATAGAAATAAGTTGGGGATTCATGTGCTCACTCAATTTTTCGAGAGCCAAGCACTTTTATTTTCAGACGATTTAATCTCTCCCAGTGCTTTTTTCGCTGCAGCTTTATTCGTGTAGCTGCCGTAGCACACCAAGTGCAATCCTCGCTTGTGACCAAATATCGACGCGTCAAATCCTTTGGCTTTGAGCGAATTGACCAAACCTTCGGCATTCGATTTTTGCTTGAATGCTCCACCGACAATGAAATACAACTCCATTGAAGAAGTGGCACTATTGTCAACTGCAGGATTGGCAGAAACGGCTGGTTTTACAGCGGTATTGGGGATAGAATTTGAGTCTTCTATTGTGGGTGTAATAGCTTCGTCTGGAAGAACCTCATTTAGCTTAACCATAACTCCCGCTGGACTTGGTTTATCATCGCCAAAGGAAAAATAGACGCTTGACATCAATGGATTATCATTTGCCAAAATCTCGAGCGAATTCTCGTCGGCTGGATAATCGAATACGAGTGCTTCCTCCTCAAAACGAGGCTGATATGACGAGCTTATTTCCTTGGAAGAAAAAGGATTCAAAGTGGCAAAAGTTATGTCCTTCCCGCCTGGAATTCCATTCAGATACACATATCCGGTCGCAGCTATAAGAGGAAG
>JADFAK010000033.1 GCA_015665315.1 Flavobacteriales bacterium
TGGCCGGGATTCACGCCCGACCTTATAAGTATCGCCCTTGTGACCGCAACACAAGCCAGGGGAAGCGTTCTCGTACACCAGAAAATGTTTGAAAGCCGATTGTTCTTCGTCGATAAGTTGATCGATATGGGAGCCAAGATCATATTGTGTGATCCTCATCGGGCCACCGTTATAGGTATGGATCGCAAAACACCCCTCAAAGGTGTTACAATGACTTCACCAGATATTCGGGCTGGAGTTTCTCTTCTCATCGCCGCGCTCTCAGCTGAAGGAAAAAGTACAATTCACAACATCGGCCAAATCGATCGTGGATACCAAAATATCGACAAAAGGCTATTGGCTATTGGGGCAGACATCAAACGAATCGATTAATCCAAGTTTGGCGTGATAATTGCAAATCACAGTTATCAAATTTTGTAACTTTACTGCACAAATACAGACTCGATGAAGAAAGGAATTCAAATATTATCATGCGCGGTAGCTCTAATTGCTGCCTTTAGCTTTACCCTTAACAATCCGTCCACCACAGGCCTATCTCCAAATTTCAAAATGGCAAAAGTCGGCACCAACGTTGGCGACTTGGCTCCTGAATTGGACATGGCAACTCTCGACGGCAAGACTATGAAACTTTCAGATATGAGAGGAAAAATTGTCTTGATTGACTTCTGGGCGTCTTGGTGCGGACCTTGTAGAAAGGAAAATCCAAATGTTGTCCAAGCTTACAACAAGTATAAAAAAGCCAAGTTCAAAACAGCCGAAGGATTTGACATCTTGAGTGTTTCTCTCGACAGCAACAAAGAAGCGTGGGAGAAAGCGGTAAAAAAAGACAATCTTACTTGGGATGGTCACATTTCAGATCTTAAATCTTGGAACAGCGAAGCGGCTGCAATCTATGGAGTGAGAAGCATTCCATTCAGCTTTTTAGTGGATGAAAACGGAATCATCGTTGCCAAAGCTTTGAGAGGTTTGCAACTACACATGGAAATTGACAAGCACGTCAAAAAACTATAATACTGACAATCATTCATACTATCCCGTGTCAATCTATCATGATTGGTACGGGATTTTTTTATTCGTGACATTTTGTCTCAACTTTTGCATTGGCAAGGTAATTGACTAGCGACAAGCGCAAATATTTCAACTATGACGAAAGAGAAGGTTACTGAGCAAGAAAGCGCAGAAGCTTTAGGACAAGAGGCTACAGAAGGTCAGGAAGTAGAAACTCCAGACACACAAGAGCCGAAAACTGAAGAGAATGAAGATGCACAGTGGAAAGATAAATACATCCGCCTGCACGCCGAGTTTGACAATTTTCGCAAAAGGAATTCTCGCGAACGAATTGACTTGATCAAGAACGCCAATAGCGACCTGATAAGCAATTTGGTAACAGTACTCGATGATTTTGATCGTGCGATAAAGCACAATGTTGAAAACGACGATGTTGAAGCATTACGCGAAGGATTCAGCTTGATTCATCAAAAGCTCTTTACGTATTTGGAAACACGCGGACTAGAACCACTAAATGCACTTGGGGAAACATTCGATACCGATTTTCACGAGGCGCTTACTCAGATTCCTGCTGCCGACGAATCGCAGAAAGGAAAGGTCGTTGACGTGATTGAAAAGGGCTATTTGTTGAATGGGAAAATACTCCGCTACGCCAAAGTCGTAGTAGGAAACTAAGAAGTATGGCAAAACGTGACTATTACGAGATTCTGGGGATCAGTAAATCTGCAGATCAATCGGAGATTAAGAAGGCATACCGCAAATTGGCCCTCAAATATCACCCCGATAAAAACCCAGATGACAGCACAGCTGAAGCGAAATTCAAAGAAGCAGCCGAAGCCTATGAAGTCTTAAGTAATGAAGACAAAAAGGCACGTTATGACCAGTTCGGACATGATGGCATGAAAGGCGGCTTCGGAGGTGGAGGCGGAGGTATGAATATGGATGACATATTCTCTCAATTCGGCGACATCTTCGGTGGAGCATTCGGAGGAGGCGGTGGCTTTGGAGGTGGCGGAGGCCAATCCAGACGAACCAAGGGTTCCAATCTGCGAATCAAGGTAAAGCTCACCTTAGAAGAGATTGCCAATGGTGCAAAAAAGAAAATCAAGGTCCTCAAACTCGTGCAAGCCGACGGAGTGAAATACGCTACCTGTTCGACCTGCCAAGGAGCCGGACAAGTGAGGAGGATTACCAATACAATTCTCGGTCAAATGGCCACCACTGCAACTTGTCCCGCCTGTCATGGAACAGGGCAAATTGTTAGCAGCAAGCCAAAAGATGCCGATGAGCACGGGCTAAAACGCAAAGAAGAAGTTGTTCAAATCGACATCCCCAAAGGTGTGGAAGATGGAATGCAGCTTCGCGTAGCTGGAAAAGGAAATGCAGGCCCATTCGGCGGCGTTCCTGGCGACTTGCTCGTATTGGTTGAGGAGGTTGAGCACGATCAACTCAAGAGAAACGGACAAAACCTGCACTACGAACTATACATTAATTTCCTTGACGCAGTCCTCGGTGGTGACGCCGAAGTTCCCTTGGTCGAAGGAAAGGCCAGAATCAAAGTCGAGCCAGGCACCCAAAGCGGAAAAATACTTCGCCTTAAGAATAAAGGTCTGCCCAGCGTAAACGGATACGGAAATGGCGACTTACTAGTCAACATAAGTGTTTGGACACCACAGAAGCTAAGCTCTTCCGAAAAAGAAGTTCTCGAACAATTGAGAGGTGCTGAGGGTTTTACACCCAATCCAACCCACAAAGACAAAGGATTTTTCCAGAAAGTGAAAGAAATGTTTTCATAAGTTGGTGACCTAATTCAGTTACCCAGCAAGCTCCTGAAAACAATTTTTAGGGGTGCTTGGAATTGTTAGCTTTGTGATCTTCAGCTTTTGATATGAACACCTTAGAAATCAGTAATCTTTCCAAATCATTTTCTGGTCATCAAGCATTGACGGATATCAACCTCCTCGTGCCCGAACAAAAAATATTTGGCTTGCTCGGCCCCAATGGAGCTGGAAAAACGACACTCATTCGGATAATCAATCAGATTATCAAGGCCGATTCCGGTCAGGTCCTTTTGAACGGAGATCCCTTGCGACCCGATCATGTGTATGACATTGGCTACTTGCCTGAAGAACGCGGACTCTACAAGAAAATGAAAGTGGGCGAACAAGCGATGTACTTGGCCCAACTGAAGGGGATGAGTTCGCGCGACGCTCGGAAACAACTTGATGAATGGTTTGATCGATTCGATATTACGCCATGGTGGAACAAGAAAGTAGAAGAACTCAGCAAGGGAATGGCACAAAAGATTCAGTTCATTACAACTGTACTTCACAATCCCAGTCTGCTTATTCTCGACGAACCATTCAGCGGATTTGACCCAATCAACGTTGACATAGTCACCCAGGAAATCTTGAGGCTTCGAGACGAAGGCGCCACCATCATTCTATCAACGCATAATATGGGGTCGGTCGAGGCGCTTTGCGATCATATCGGGTTGATCAACAAATCTGAACTCGTGCTTTCGGGCGAACTGGACGAAGTGCGCAGTCGGTTTAAAAAGGAAGCTTACCAATTGCGATTCAAAGGGAATATGATTGCCTTCACGAATGCTCTTTGGACAAATTTCGAGCTTCTATCGAAAAAAACAGAAGATGACGTTCACACTTGCGAAGTGAACTTATTAAAAGGAGCAAAGCTCAACGACTTGTTGAATACAATGCTGCCAATTTCGGAAGTTCTTGAAGCGAAGCCATTGATTCCTTCCATGCACGATATCTTCATTGAAGCCGTAGGAACATCGAACGAAAACCAAGATGCCTCATGAGTAAGATTGGTCTAATAATAAAGAGAGAATACTCAACACGAGTCAAGAAGAAGTCCTTCATAGTAATGACCTTCCTTGCTCCCTTGATCTTTGCCGCAGTCATATTCGGAGGTGTGTGGTTTATTGTCAACGATACCACGAACCATGATGTATTAGTAGTAGATCAAAATGGGATACTTACAAGACATTCTGAGGGAACGGGGCATCTAGAGAGTCGATTTGCCAATACGTTTAGAGATTCCGACAACCTCATTTACCACTTCACGAAAAATGACATTACCGATGAAGTGTTCAAAGAAGGTCCGTACACGCTTAAAATTGTCATCGACGACGCACAGCTAAATTCTGGATCTGGCACGCCCCTTACCTATAAGAAAATACCAAGTCTCAGAGTCAAGGAGAACATCAAAAGTGAACTTGAGAATGCCATCGAACAATTCCGGGTTCAAGACAACCTCATGCTAGATTGGGCCACGTACAAAAGCATGAAGGTGAGTGTGTCATTCGTCGAAATGGACGTCGAGCAAGGAGGTCATGAATCGCTTGATCAATACAAGGCCATAGTCGGATTTGGTTTCTCTGTGATGATCTATTTCTTCATTTTTCTGTATGGTGTCCAAGTCATGCGCGGAGTTATCGAGGAAAAAACCAATCGCATTGTCGAAGTAATCATTTCATCTGTCAAGCCATTTCAATTGATGATGGGCAAGATTGTAGGAATCGGATTAGTGGGCTTAACTCAGTTTTTAATGTGGGTGGTATTATGCTCCTTGGTCATGTTTATTGGCGGGTTGATCATGTTTGGCAATATGAGTGACCCAGCTCTATTGGTAGATGCCGGATCGGTTGTTTCTACGAGTGAATTGAGCGACGCACAAGCCATGCTGCTTGAAAATGATATTGCTCTTGCCTTTTTATCCATCAATTGGCCCTTGCTTATTACACTGTTTATCTTCTACTTTATCGGTGGATTCTTATTGTACGGCGCCATGTTCGCTGCGATTGGATCAGCTGTAGATGCCGAAACAGATACGCAGCAGTTCATGCTTCCGGTTTCCCTCCCGCTGATTTTTGGTTTTATCGTTGCCGAAATGCTCCTTCAAAATCCAGATAGCCCAGTGGGTGTAATATTCGAACTTGTTCCTTTTACTTCGCCTATAGTGATGATGATTAGGTCGGCCATGGGATTCGCAGGAATGGAATGGCTTGTACTCTTCGGATCAATGGCAATCCTTGTCCTCACCTTCCTATTCTTTGTATGGATGGCAGGCCGAATCTACAGAATTGGCATCTTGATGTATGGGAAAAAAGCGTCTTACAAGGATATCTGGAAATGGATCGTCACTAAATCGTAGCAATGAAAATTGGCATCATTGATTGTGGTACGAATACATTCAATGTACTCATAGTAGAGACCTTGAAAGACGATCAATGGAATGTCCTTTTTTCAACTAAAATTGCCGTAAAACTAGCCCCAAGCGCCATCGACAACCGAATTGGCATCAACAGATTTGGCAGGGGAATCGACGCCCTTCTCATTCATAAAAACACCCTTTCCAATTTCCAAGTGGACCACTATTTCGCATTTGCCACTTCGGCTATTCGCGATTCCGCAAATGGTGATGATTTCGTTCAATCGGCCTTAGACTTACTTGGAATCAAAATAGAAGTAATTGACGGCAACAGAGAAGCTGAGTTGATCTATGATGGAGTGAAACTGAGTATGGACCTAGGGACAAAGCCATCTTTGATCATGGATATCGGGGGCGGAAGTCTGGAATTTGTCATCTGCACCAAAGATGAAATTCTATGGAAAACGAGTCTACCCCTTGGCGTTTCCCGATTGAAAGGGATATTCAGACCATCCGATCCGATGGCCAGTGAAGAAGTCCAGGCCATGGAACAACACATTGCAGGTTTAATCGCGCCATTGAATGAAGCTTGTAAAAAATGGAAACCTGACACCTTAGTTGGGAGTTCAGGTTCTTTCGATAGCCTAGTCGAAGTATTTAGTCATGATTCAGAGATTCCAGGAACCTACAAGGAAAAAGGAGGTTTTGAGCTTGACTTGGATAAATTTAAAAACTTCTATGACCAACTTATTGGAAGTACATTGAACGAAAGGCTGTGCATCAAAGGATTGGTTCCCATGCGCGCCGACATGATAGTTATCGCCCTAATTTTGATCCGACAAACATTATCAACGACAGAAATAATTAGCATGCTCCACTCTCCATTTGCACTGAAAGAAGGAGCCGTGATGCACGCCATCCAACTTTTGAAGGAGGTGGAATAATAATTGTGTAGTACATAGAAAACCAAGAACATGAGCAACATATTAATCATAGACGACGAAGAAGCAATCAGAGCTTCATTGAAAGAGATCTTCGAATACGAAAAATACAAGGTAGACCTAGCAGCCGACGGACTTTCTGCGCTCGAAATGGTTCGAGAGAAGAAGTACGATATAATATTTTGCGACATCAAAATGCCGGGAATGGATGGATTGGAAGTATTGGAAAAGTTCCAATTGCTGAACGTTGATAGTCCCGTAATCATGATTTCCGGACACGGCACAGTAGAAACAGCTGTGGACGCGCTGAAGAAAGGAGCATATGACTTCATTGAAAAACCATTGGACCTAAACCGAATATTGGTAACTCTGCGCAATGCTTCCGATCAATCTGCCTTAGTACAGGAGACAAAAGTCCTCAAACGAAAAATCCAGAAGAAGCTATCAACCGATATCGTAGGTGAATCGGCAGCTATCCAGGATATAAAAGAGATGATTGCGACGGTCGCCCCCACAGAAGCCCGAGTTCTTATTACAGGAGGCAATGGATCTGGAAAGGAATTGGTTGCAAGGCAGTTACATGAACAAAGTCCAAGATCAGCGTCACCATTTATTGAAGTGAATTGCGCCGCCATACCTTCTGAGCTTATTGAAAGCGAACTTTTTGGGCATGAAAAAGGCGCGTTTACGTCGGCCATTAAACAAAGACAAGGAAAGTTTGAATTGGCAGACAATGGCACATTGTTTCTTGACGAAATTGGTGACATGAGTCCTTCGGCTCAAGCGAAAGTTCTGCGTGCCTTGCAAGAGAATCGAATTACCCGAGTTGGTGGAGACAAAGACATCAAAGTCAACGTGCGCATCATTGCAGCGACAAACAAGGACCTTCGTAAGGAAATCAATGAAGGAAATTTCAGGGAAGATCTCTATCATCGCTTGAGTGTCATTTTAATCCATGTGCCCTCCCTCAATGAGCGTGTAGATGATATTCCTTTATTGGCTGAGCACTTTATCAAAACCATATGCGAGGATTATGGCATGCCTTTGAAGAAAATCGACAAAGATGCTCTCGCCGAATTGAAGAAAGTGGATTGGACAGGAAATATTCGTGAATTCCGAAATATTATCGAGCGCCTTATCATTCTGTGCCCTAAGACAATAGATGCTAAATCGGTCAAACTTCACGCCAATCCTAAATCGTAATACCCGAACAGGGGTTTAAAACTCGCCTAGATTCACATCATACAAGAATCCAAGACACGTAGTTTTAGACGAAATTATTCTGTAGGATAAGGCAACCTTCGTTGTAGGTGTGCGTCTTAACTATAGATTCTGAATAATCTGACATTAGTATTTAATAAAACATCTCTGCCATGGAAAACTCATTAACACTACTCTGGGAAGACAACCCAGGAATCTTTTTACTGCTATTCTTCATTCTTCTAATTGGAGCTTTAGCGAAGTGGAAAATGTTCGTAAAGGCGGATCAACCAGGATTGGCGGCAATCATTCCTATTTATGACTTGGTAATAACCATGCGTATCGTAGGACGACCTGATTCGCATGCTTGGTTCTTTATCATACCAGGCTTCAATATTTACTTCGGCTTTAGAGTTCTAATTGAGCTGGTACAAAGTTTCGGTAAGTACTCAATTCTAGACTATGTATTGGCTATCGTATTCAACATGTTCTATGCTCTAAACCTAGGTTTGGCATACAACGAAGTATACTACGGTCCGGTTTACGGACACAAATTGAGTGAACTTAAAGCAAGGCCTACTCCACAGTACGCCTAAAAGAATTCCTCCAAAAATTCCATTGAGAAACGCGATTAGTTGATAAAACTAATCGCGTTTTTTAATGCCCTATCGAGGCCTTCAACATCAGAACCTCCAGCTGTCGCATAGAAAGGTTGACCACCGCCACCGCCTCTAATTTCCTTCGCTAACTCGCGAATTATTGAACCAGCATTCAACGACTTACCCTTTATTAGGTCATCGCCAATAGCGCACGAAAGAATCGCTTTTCCATCAGCTTCAGAGGCAAAAACCGCAAATAGATTTGCATACTCCCCTTTCAATTGAAAAGCGAGATCTTTGATCTCAGCCGCACCAAGATCTATCTTTTTCGCTATGAAAAAAGCACCGTTTACCTCTTGTCCAGCGGCTACAATATCTCCTTTCATGCCTTGAGCCTTATCCTTATTCAATCGCTCGATGGTAGCTCCTAGCTCCGTATTCTTTTGCTGGAGGTCAACAATCGTTTGCACTAAATCCTTCGGATTTTTGAACAGTGTCTTAATCTCCTTCAAAGTGCTTAATTGCTCATTCACAAAAGCATCTGCTTTCTCGCTTGTAATAGCTTCGATTCTTCTTATCCCCGCTGCGACAGCAGTTTCCGTGGTAATTTTAATCAACCCTATCTTCCCTGTTGCATCTACATGGGTTCCTCCACACAATTCAACCGAACTGCCAAAGCGAATTACGCGCACTAGGTCGCCATACTTTTCGCCAAATAACATCATAGCTCCGGTCTCTCGAGCTTCATCGATAGGTAGGGCACGCTGTTCTTCAAGAGCAAGGTTCAAGCGAATTCGTTCGTTGCACTTACGCTCTACTTCCTGCAGCTGCTCTGGGGTCATCTTTTGGAAATGACTAAAATCGAAACGCAGATAATCTGGATGCACCAAACTACCTTTTTGTTCCACGTGTGTACCAAGTACCTCTCTCAAAGCCTCGTGGAGCAAGTGAGTAGCACTATGATTGGCCATTATCAATTCTCTCCTTGGCGCATTTACTGCAGCTTTAAAAGTCTCCTTAGGATCAGAGGGCAACTTATCTACCAAGTGGATAATCAAGTTGTTTTCTTTGACCGTGTTTATGATGTGCACTACTTCGTTGCCACATGACAAAGTTCCCTTATCCCCCACTTGTCCGCCTGACTCCGCGTAAAAGGGCGTGATGTTAAACACCAATTGAACTAGTTCTTTCCCTTTGGTCTTGATGTGTCGGAAACGGGTTATTCGCACATTGGCTTCAAGTTGATCGTAACCGATGAACTCCTCGACTTCATCCTCCAGTAAAATATTCCAATCTCCTGATTCAATTTTACCTGCTGCTCGGCTGCGATCTTTCTGTGCATTTAGTTCCTTTTGGAACCCCGGTTCGTCTATCTGCTTTCCGTGCTCTGCCGCTATCAATGAAGTCAAGTCGACGGGGAAACCATAGGTATCGTATAGTTCAAATACACGTGAACCATCAATTATATTTCCTTCCGTACTGTCGAGAATCTCATCGAGACGGCGAATTCCTTTTTCCAAAGTGCGTAAAAAACTCTCTTCCTCTTCACGCATTACTTTTTCGATGAGAGTCTGCTGACTGCGCAACTCCGGGAATGAATCTCCTAAATCTGCAGCCAAAATTTTCACCAACTCATTCATGAAAGGCTCGCTCATGCCAAGAAAGCTGTATCCATACCGTACGGCCCTTCTCAATATTCTTCGAATAACATATCCAGCACCCGTATTCGATGGTAACTGTCCGTCGGCTATCGAAAATGCCACTGCACGAACATGATCGGCAATAACTCGCATTGCTATATCTTGCTTGCTGTCCTCTCCATTATACGGCTTGCCACATTTGCCCGAAAGGGCTGAAATCAATCCTGTAAATATATCGGTGTCATAGTTCGACGTTTTACCCTGCAGTGCCCTGACCAATCTTTCAAAGCCCATGCCCGTGTCAATATGCTTGTTCGGAAGAGCTTTTAGAGAGCGATCCGACATCCGATTGAACTCCATGAAAACCAAGTTCCATATCTCGATCACTTGAGGATGGTCCATATTAACAAGGCTTGCGCCGTCGACTTCTGCGCGCTCAGCATCCGAACGCAAGTCGATATGTATCTCGGAACAAGGTCCGCAAGGCCCTGTCTCACCCATTTCCCAGAAATTATCTTCTTTTCCACAGGCCAGAATTCGATCTGCTGGCACATAGGCCAACCAGATCTCCCGAGCTTCAGCATCCTCCTCAAGACCATCGCTAGCCTCTCCTTTAAAGATGGTGATGTAAAGTTTCTCCTTGTCAATTTGGTAAACCTCAGTGAGTAATTCCCATGCCCAAGCGATAGATTCTTTCTTGAAATAGTCGCCAAAAGACCAATTTCCAAGCATCTCGAACATGGTATGGTGATAGGTATCGACGCCTACTTCTTCAAGATCGTTGTGTTTTCCACTGACTCGCAGACATTTTTGTGTATTCGCGATTCGAGGATATTTCACTTCTGAATTGCCAAGGAACAAATCTTTGAACTGATTCATCCCGGCATTCGTGAACATCAACGTGGGATCATCTTTTACCACCATTGGCGCCGATCCGACAATCTCGTGCTCTTTGGTTGCAAAATAATCCAGAAATTTTTGGCGAACATCTTTGGCTTTCATCTTCTATTCTTGCTGTTAATGCATGTTAATATAGGGGGCATCACCTCTTGTAAATTGCAAAAGTAGGCTAATTTCGATATTTTCGCGCCGCGAAAGTGTAAATGCAATGGCAAGATTCAAGTACAAATACAATCCGAAAACACTCAACTACGAGAAGGTTAAACCTCGCGTGAAGGATTATTTGATCTCAATTGCTCTATATTCCTTCATAGTAGCGGCAATTTCAGCCATTTCGATAAGCATATTTTCAACCTTCGTTGACAATCCCAAAGAGAAAGCCTTAAGGTTGGACCTTGAGTTTGCCAACGACCAAATCGCCGAAATGTCGGCGGAATTGGACGCACTAGAGGCGCTCGCAGTAGATTTGCAACGAAAAGACGATGACATTTACCGAAGTATTTTTGGTGCGACAGCCTATCCTGAACATCTTAGAAATAGAGGTATTGGAGGTGTTGACCGCTACAAAAACTTAGGAGGATATGCTTCCTCTGAACAAGTCGTAGAAACCAAAAAGCGAATTTCACGGCTACAGCGTTCGCTGATTGCACAAAGCAAGTCTATCGAAGAGATTTATGATTTGGCGGAAAAGAACAACGAAATGTTGTCTTCCATCCCAGCCATTCAGCCGATCAACAATACCGATCTAGCGCGAGTAGCTTCGGGATATGGGTATAGAATTCACCCCATTTACAAAATTCGAAAACTGCACACTGGAATGGACTTTTCGGCCAGTACAGGAACTGAAATATACGCTACTGGTGATGGCGAAGTCGTAAGTGTAGAGAAAAAGAATCGAGGTTATGGCTATCATGTGATTATCAAGCATGGTTTCGGATATCAAACCCTATACGGTCACATGAGCGAAATTCTGGTTCGCAAAGGGCAAAAAGTAATGCGAGGAGAAGTGATTGGCTTGGTAGGAAATACAGGGACTTCGGTAGCTCCGCACCTTCATTATGAAGTTCACAAAGATGGACGGGCAGTAAATCCGGCCAACTACTACTTCAATGACCTTACTCCAGATCAATACGAGGAGTTGCTTGAAAAATCGAAGGTGGCGAATCAGTCATTTGATTAATCGTAGTCCAACAGTCGGAATAGTTGCCTATTTTAGCTCATGATGAAAATGCTCGTCATTTGAATAATTCTTCATGCCTTACAAAGAGAAAGAAATAACGAAAATGTACCACAGCATCAGCGAAGTAGCTGATATGTTCGACGTCAACACCTCGTTAATTCGTTTCTGGGAAAAGGAATTTGACATTCTTCAACCGAAGAAAAATCGCAAAGGCAATCGTCTTTTCACCAATAAAGATGTCGAAAATCTACATTTGATTTTTCATTTGGTCAAAGAGCGTGGTTTTACGCTTGAAGGAGCAAAGAACAAACTCAAGACCAATAGGGAAGAGACTATTGAGCACGCCGAAATTGTACTTAAACTAAAAGATATTCGTTCTTTTCTCGTCGACTTGAAAGAAAATCTTTGATGCCCCGCAACCTCGTTTACTTTTTAATATTCAGCAATTTCTGTGTCTTGGCTTTGTACGGCCTCAGATGGTGGAGCAATTTTCAGGCAGTCGCTCAGGAGTTATCATCGATGCAAGAATCGCATTTTGGGCTATTGTGGAGCACCATGCCCAAGGCCATTCCTTTCTTTGTAATTGCGCTGATATATTTGCTCGTAGAGCTGATCAACACCATCAAGACTACGACGCCCTCCGATATATTAGACATTCCGAATCCTAGTAGTAATTCTGACCTTTGAGGTAATTTTGAACGTAATCCTGGACACCGTCTTCGAGCGTTGTAAAAGGCTTTTTATAGCCGGCTTGTCTCAGTTTGCTCATATTGGCCTCCGTGAAATATTGGTACTTGTCACGAATATCAGCTGGTGTATCGATGAAGCCGATATCTTCCGGTTTATCCAGAGCTTTGAATGTCGCCCTTACCAAATCTAAAAATGTCCGTGCTTCTCCGGTGCCTGTGTTATACAGACCGCTGTGCTTTCTGTTGTGCATTAGCCACATGCAGATATCTACTACATCTTTGACATAGATAAAATCTCGCTGTTGCTCGCCATTTTTGTACTCCGGATTATGTGAGCGAAATAAATTCATCTTCTCCGTAGCGGTGATTTGATTGAATGCATGGAAGACAACCGATGCCATCCGACCTTTATGAAATTCGTTGGGTCCGTATACATTGAAAAACTTCAAACCAGCCCAGAAGAACGGCTTTTCCTCTTGAGCAAGCGCCCATATGTCAAAATCATTCTTTGAACATCCGTAGGGATTGAGAGGCTTCAATTTCGTTATGACCTCATGGTTGTCTTCATAGCCATGCTCGCCCAGTCCATAAGTGGCCGCCGAAGAGGCATATACCAACGGAATCGCATACTTCACACAAGCTTTCCACACCATCTTGCTGTATTCCATGTTGAGCTTATCAAAGATCGCCTCATCAAACTCGGTTGTATCCGTGCGTGCTCCCAAGTGAAAAATAAAATCCACTTGCTTGTGATTTTTTTCCAACCAGGCTTCAAAGCTATCTCGATCAACGAGGGCCGTAAACTTCTTGTCGGCGTAGTTCATCGTCTTTTCGGCGCGGGTAAAATCGTCGACTAAAATTAAATCGAAGAATCTCTCCTCGTTCAATCTGGCAACGAGACAACTTGAAATAAAGCCTGCAGCTCCTGTAATGACTATCATACTGTGTAAAAAATGTGAAAATCGAGTAAAGTTTGAAGGATCAAAAGTATTCATAAAATCTCTGCGATAACAAAAACTTATCTTTGCTCTATATGATGGAACGAAGGAATTTGGTCTATGTCACCCGCAGGGAGAGGTTCAATGCAGCCCATAAGTTGTGGAATGCGAATTGGACCGACGAGAAAAATGCAGAAGTCTTCGGAAAATGTGCGAATCCCAATTGGCATGGACACAATTATGAAGTCTTTGTAACTGTCAAAGGAGTGCCTGATAAGGACACTGGATACTGCGTTGACCTGAAGCAATTGAGTCGGCTCATTGAAAACAAAGTCATTCAGCACCTCGACCATAAAAACATTAATTTAGATGTAGAATTCATGCAGGGGAAAATGGCTTCCTCGGAAATGTTGGTAATTGCTATTTGGGACCAACTTGAGATGGAAATACGCGCTCTTGGTGTAGATTTGCATGCTGTAAAATTGTACGAAACAGAAAACAACATCGCAGAGTATTTTGGCGAATAAGCATATGGATAACGTTAAAGATAATCAAGAGGAGGATAAGAACGTCAGCGAGATGCTCGATGCCTACTCGAAAGTACTTGACTCCATTGGTGAGGATAAACATCGCGAGGGATTGTTAAAAACCCCAGAGCGAGTGGCCAAGGCCATGAAATTTCTTACCAAAGGATACAACCAAGATGCCACGGCGATACTTGAATCGGCCATATTCCATGAGAACTATCAGGAGATGGTCATTGTCAAAGACATCGAGGTATACTCCTTATGTGAGCACCACATGCTACCCTTTTTCGGGAAAGCGCACGTAGCATACATTCCGAATGGAAAGATTGTTGGTTTGAGCAAGATTCCTCGGATAGTCGATGTGTTTGCTCGAAGGCTTCAAGTTCAGGAAAGATTAACTCGCGAGGTCAGAGATAGTATTCAAAACGCGTTACAGCCTCTTGGAGTAGCCGTGGTCATCGAAGCCCAACATCTCTGCATGCAAATGCGCGGTGTAGCTAAACAAAATTCAACAACAACGACTTCAGCGTTTACGGGGATCTTTTTAAGTGACCAACGTACACGAGAAGAATTCATTAATTTGATAAAATAACAACTTGCAAAATGGAAGATCAATTTAAAGATCAAGAGATCATTCTGGACCAAAGCGCAACCGTGTCCAGAAATTTTGTGGCCAATGTATTCTCATGGATGACATTGGCACTGGCGATTACGGCTGTTATCGCCTATACTTTTGCGCACTCGTCACTAATCGAACTCATCATTTCACCTACTGGCGGACTTAGTATTCTAGGATGGATAGTCACCTTTGCTCCTTTCGGATTTATTATCGCCATGAATATGGGCTATCAAAAATGGTCGGCCACAGCAATAACGGCACTGTTCATTGGCTTCGCAATTATCATGGGAATGAGCCTTAGCACGATTTTTCTAGTCTACACAGGGTCGAGCATTGTCACTGTTTTTGCTATTACTTCTGCGACCTTTGCAGTTATGGCGGTATTGGGCTATACGACGAATACTGATTTGACGAAATTCGGTTCACTACTATATATGGCCTTGATCGGAATTGTGATTGCTATGGTGGTCAACTGGTTTATGCAAAGCTCAGGACTGGACTTCATCATTTCCATTTTAGGCGTGTTGATCTTCACTGGACTCATTGCCTATGACACACAAAAGATAAAGCGAATAGGAGCTGGTGTAGAGCACGGTAGTAGCTCAGCGAAGAAGCTAGCGATTTTAGGAGCAACTTCTCTGTATCTCGACTTCATCAACCTCTTTTTATTTCTACTTCGTTTGCTTGGAAGTAGGGATTAATTTGAAGGTTTATTATTTAGCCTTTGGCAAATGACTTTCGCGGGCATTATCATAGCCTCGCATAGAAACGAAAAAAGCCCGGACATGTCCGGGCTTTTTCATGGCGCACATTTGAGAGTGCTATTTTATTACAAGTCTTTGCGAAATCTGTGAAGTGTTCGAGTTGAATCGAACAACATACATTCCCGCGTTCAATGCCGATGCATCGAAGAAATACTTTTTCTCACCTTTGGGGAAAGTGCCTTTGTGGACAGATAACACTTTCTTACCAAGCATATCGTACACAGCCAATTCACCACTCTGCTCACCAAGGAATGCCATAGGCACAACCGTAATAGCTGTCGCAGGGTTAGGATAAAGTGCTTCAAATGAAGCTATGGCTCCTTCCTCAATATTTACTAATTCGGAAAGTACTCTAAACATCCAGTATCCCTCAGGAGCAGGCATTGGTCTGGTTTGTTCTTTTCCAGTTGTGGCTTCCCCATGGATGTAATAGTATACTTTGGTACCAAACGCCTGGGCCGGAATATCGGCAGTCCAATTGTTGTCTCCTGCATCTGACATGGAAACCATATTGTAATCCCCTGCCAAATCGGTTTTCCAATACATGGTTGCAGACTGGATTCCATCGCGGTGATTGAGATAAGCTTCGACCACATAATTGTTCTGGTCGTCGTCGATATCTTCGAGTGGATCATGTGAGATCAGCAGTGGATCCACAACTCCTACTGAATGTGTGATACAGTGAAGCGCGCCACTTGCGTTGATAATCTGCTCAGGCTGGTCATCGCAATCGATTCCGATCACGTTGTAGCCGGGCAAAGTCTCATTGTAGATTCGCATGGCCGTTGTATCATACTCTTCTCTATAGGTAGGCACCAAGATCGTATTGTTGATGAAAACGCTATTCGAATATGTTCTATACGCGGCTCCGCCCCATGTGCCATCAGGAAATGTCCCGTTGGTTGCAGGTGGCATTGGAAGCCAAACGATTTTCCATGGGTTTCCCCATTTATTGGTTGAGTTATCCAACACGTACTCAATATTGGCCTGAATTTGTGGTCCGTCAGAAACACCTTCTGGAAAGGCACCTACGAGAATTGTTTCTTCATCGATCAGTTTCATGTGCATATCGATATGATGAATATGGTCATAGGGAAGCGTATTCATCAGAATGTAGTTGTCAATTCCAAGGTAATCTGAAACGATTTCTTGGATGTCTTCTTCACTTTTAACGGTTACATTGTATTCATTTCCAGGTTCGTTTTCTTCGAGAATCAATTCCGACGCGAAGGCCGTTCCAAATCCGTCCGACATCCAGTTTCCCCCCGTATTAACCAAGTCGGCCGGGGCCGCCGTAATACAATAAAGATCAAGACCCAATTCTTCGGCAATAACCGCAGGTGAGGCATCATCATTTGGTCGGTTCGGTCGGTTGTAGATCCAATCGACAAGAACGAGATCATCTACTTCGTTGCCATAAACGGGATTGGCTGCATAATCACGCATCCAAATACTATCGTAGTCGGCCTCAACCAAGGTGATATTCGTAAAATCGGTAATCGCACCGTTTCCAGTGTTACTCGATTCTAGAAAATTCTGCGTTTCAGAAACATCTTCGCAAAGAATAATCACCATCGTCTCCAAGGAGGCATGCTCAACAATTTGTTTTAGAATATTCGGATAGGACGTCCAAGCAATGGTAAGCGCTTGAATCTCCTCCCACTCGGCCATGTTTCTTAAGTTGTCATAGGGAGGTGGTTCTTCGATTCCTCGACTTACTGGAACTTCAAATCCGTAGGTTTCTAGGTGACGTTGTTCGTCATCGGTGGTCCAATGAGGCAGCGCCCCCTCGGGTATATTGACACCTAATTCCTGGGCCTTGATTCCTATTGTGCAAATCAAAGCAAGGGCAAGTAAAATGTTTCTCATATTCAGATTACTGGTTTATATCCCGCTAAGGTAGTTTTGATTCATGGCATTGGCAAGTCTGTCGACAAGCTGGCTTGTATTCCAATCAGGTCAATTTGACGACAATAGGTCATTTGCCTTTAGGCTAAAGAAGCCCCATCGAAAAGGCCAAGTAAAGTTTCCTCGTGAATATCATGTCCGCCTTCGAAGTGCCTAATTTGGGCTTTTATGCTCTGCTTTTCAAGCAAATGTTGCATGTCCTTGATATGAGCTGACTTGATAAATTCGTCTTGATTCCCGATGACCAATTCTAGGCCGACAGCATTGAGAGCCGACGCATCATTCGGAAAATCTAAATCGGTTGGAAAAGATCCTGCCCAGGCAATTAACTTGTCGATGTGGGCAGTACCCTGACAAATCCACCTTGACGCCGTGGCTGCGCCTTGGGAGAAACCGATGACTACTATTCTTGCCTTTGGTTGTTCCAGGGATTCCACCAATCGATCAAGGTAGTTGACATAATCCTCGATATCAGCCATTCGATCTTCCTTGGTCATCCAAGAAGCGCCTACTCGGCCAGAAAATCCTTGAGTATAGAAGCGGTGCAATCCTTCGGGAGCAATGATCAACCGTTCATTTGTAGCGATGGAGTTAAACTTTCGAAGGAAATGGAATGCCGACTGGCCGTAGCCATGTAAGACGATTACAATTTCTCTCTCGTGCTCGTTCATCTCTCGTGAAGAGAAGTATCTTGCTGTCTTTTGGACGCGCAGGTGGTTCTCAACAATCATTAGTAATTGATCAAGATAAAGGTCGTATCACCCGGGGTAACATAGGCTGAATCGTGGTTGAAAATGAAAGCGCCATATTTTTCAATTTCGTACTCGTAGTGAATCCAGCTTTCGGCGTAAAGATCGCAGACCAACGCGGTATCAACGTCCATTCCTGGAAACGATGATTCGTCGTTATCGCAACAATAACAGTCGAAATGGGCATTTCTGTTTCTGTATGAAAAGTGATCGAATTCATCTATCGGGAAGGCATTTTTGATGACCACCTTGATAGTTCCTTTGGGGTAAATAGTGAAGTTTTGGCACACTGTTTCACCTGGTGTAAACCGGTCGACGTTCATTTCAATATCACGGGAAAAGAATCCTTCTTTATCTAATTCAACTTTATACCTGAGTGCATTTGCTCGCTCAAAGTCGAAGAGGAACTCGCCATTTGACGTTGTGGTTAATCCATCGATGAAGGAATAATTCGTGTTCAGGCTACCTGAGGAGACTTTCTGTTCAGACAAAACTATTTCGGCGTTGCCCACCGTGTTACCGCTGTTGTCGAGCACTTTTCCTGCGAGGGCATAACGGATGCTCTTTTTCTTGCACGAAGTTGAGCCAACTGCGACGGCGGCCAAAAGGATAAAAGTGAGGATACGAAGATTCATTACAAGGTCAAACTTACGTAATGCTGGTAATGATTCATCACATTTTTAACATAATCTACTGCAGATTCGCCCCGACAATATCCGTGTTCTACACAGGTCATCTTGTAATATTTAGCGTGAGACTTGAACTTGAGGGCAGTTTCTACATTGCCGGCCCAACGTTCGGCATCCAATCCCAATTCGGCCGACAGCTTTTGCGCATCCAGCACATGGCCATGGCCAACATTGTAGGACGCCAGCACAAAATTTCTTCGTTCGACTGGATCGGAAACTCTTTTAGCCCAGAATTTTTCAAGATACTTCAAGAAACTCACGCCAGCTTGAATATTCGCACGTTCTGAGCTGGTGGAATCGATGCCAAATCTAGCTCCCGTGACGGGCATTATTTGCATTAAGCCAAAAGCCCCGGCCCATGATTTTGCCTGAGGATTAAAGCGCGACTCATTGTAGATCATAGCGGCTAGCAAGCGCCAATCCCAATCCAATCGCTCGCTTTCCTCCTGAATAATTTCATCATAAGCCGATATTCTTTGTCCGCCCAAAGAAGAATACTGGTGCCCCACACGTTGCTTTTGATCTTTGACAGAGTTGAAATACTTGTTATAGGTATAGGCCAGTTTCCTTTTGTTTTTCTTGTCAGAAATCCAGGTGTTAATTGCCAATAACAAGCTATCAGATGATTGGCGAACCGCCCAAGCAATTTCTTGCGACTCGCTAATAGCAGTTTCAACATCTAAAGAAGGCTCGTAAGTCTGATTGAGTTTGGCCACATTCTCATCGGCAATCGTATAGTCTATTTCCCCTTCTACAACCAACTCGATGAGTTCTTCTGAGTCCAGTTGTCCGTGGGCAGGTTGAATATCGATGCGTATATCTTCTTTGTTTTGAATCTCGTACAATCGCGACCAGAAAGACGAATATTGATGGACATGAACTGTTTCACCTTCCAATTCACACATGTCACGAATTAGGGAATCCGAGAGAGCTTCGCTGCTCATCTTGCGCCAATCTCTAGGTTTTCTTTGGACCAAAACCTGTCTGGTATCTCCTAGAGGGTTGCTAAACTGAACAATTTGTTTTCGCTCCTCAGTGATCACCAAGTTACAGGCGATCAGATCGCCCTCACCGGAACGAAGCATTTCAAACATTTGATTGAGGTCATCGATGACCTTTACTTCAAGCTCCAGCCCTTGACTTTTGGCGAAAGAATTGACCAGCTCATAGTCGTAACCAATGGGCTGACCTTTGAACAAATAATAACTTGTGGATGTGTTTTCGGTAAGTAGAATTAGTTTACCGGCTTCTTTAATCTGCGCTAAATCTCTTTCAACTGTTTCTGGCGAATCGGGTTTCAACTTTATCCCTGTATCACACGAATAAAAGGCGATACAAAGACAGGACAGTCCGATATTGATCCAACGATACATATTGAGAGAAATATACTTCATTTCTCTAGATGGTACGCTAAATGGGGAAAGATGTTACTAAGAGGGGAGCTCTCTACTTCTTCATAAACTTCTGAGTACCAGAATCAAAGCTCACATAGTATTCGCTTTTTGGAAGATTGCTCAGATCGGCACTATTTCCAAAACCGCGCTTAATGATTTGGCCGTAGACGTTATAGAGTTCATAATTGGTTTCGCTAGAAAACTCAATTGAAGAAGTCTTTTTATTGTAAACAAAGGTAACAGGAGCTCGATCAGAAGTCAGTTCAACAGTGGCCGATTTCTTTTCCTTTCCCTCCTGTGATTTTTGAATGATTCGGAATTTGTTTTCTCCAGAAACAGGAGTAGTTTGGAAGGAGTAGGTGTTTTGAGTTGATGTTCCCTTGCCCATCACTTCGCCCACATTCACCCATTTATTCCACTTAAACTGTTGAACGATAAATGGCAACTTGCCTTGCTCGTTCACAGTCTTCCATTCGAGCAGTCCGCCAGAAGAAATAACGATATCAGTAGCTTCAAAGGTTGGCTGTGGTTCTAGCGCTCCTGGATTCAGGACACGTGGCTCACACCCATCTTTGTACTTGATTGTAATAATAACATTGTCACCCAACTTGAAGCCATGAACTGACAAGTCAATTTCAAAGGCATTAGAATTTACTTCATCCGAGGTAACATCCCCGTTCACCGTAACTTCATAAACGCAAAAACCAACTCCCGCTTCAGCGATAGAATTGATTACATACACGTTTTTCTGTTGGTATTTGCCTTCCAGTACAATCGTACCAGCTAAAGCCGGCATGCAATAAAATAGCGCCAGCATGAAGACTACACCTAATTTTTTCATCTCTTCCCAGTTTGTCTTGGAGGTGCCCAAATATAGTTTTTTTTAACGAATTCTATCCAAATGTCTAAGTTTTTAGGATCGAGCCTAGTTTTCATTTTCACCAGATATCCATTTGCCGGAGGCTAAAACCAGTTGAGGAAAGAACAGATTAAATATTGCTTCGAACTCTTCGGCTTGCTCTTGTAGGACAGAGCTCCCCAAATGCAGGTTGTTTTTATATTTCAGTCGGCTCCCCAGAGCAGTGAGTGAACGATCCAAACCTTCTATAGTGGCGTAGCCCAATAGCCAATTTTGCTCACTCATATATCCGAACATGCGCTTGGTTTTCGCAGGGAAAATTGGAACAAACTCTTCCAAACGACGAAAAGCATCCTCCGTGAACACACGCAGGGAATCTGGGTGATACTGGTCCCAATTCTTGGCAAGAAGGTGGTCAAAGATCATATCCACTGCCACTGGAGCGTACCTACCTACTTGTTCCCGGCACAATGCACAGGCCGCCCGGGTCAATTCGTTGGAATCGGTGAAGGAGTCAATAAATCGATGCAGTGAAACGCCTTTTTGAACTTCTTTTGGCAAATGTGTAAAATCACGTCCCTTGATCGCATCTCCCATGTAATTTCCTGCGAGCAATTCGTTGGAGTCACCGCTCAGGTATATGTGTGCCAAATAATTCATGTGGGCAAGTTAAGTACTTAGTATCAGAAGAGCGACCATTTAACCTTTGCGGATTCCATTGATGTAAATGGATCAATGAATACTCGGACTAGGTGGTATATTTGAGAAATATTATGACAGCACACACCCGTATATATTGGATTTGTCAGATTGTTGGCTGGGGCGCCTTGGTCGCCGGCAATATCATTACCTCCTTTTTAACTGGGTCTTTGGTCACTGAAGTCTATTTGGCCGGCATCGCCATGTTTGCCATTGGAATTCTCATCACGCACCTGTATCGCAAAATTGCCCTTCGTCTGGAATGGACAAAAATGGCTGTACTTCCACTTCTTCCACGTGTTGTCATATCCACCTTCATCATGGGGGCGGTGTATACCTTAGTATATGGAGCTGTGTCTGATCTAAGTTTTCCGAATACCGAAAAGATTCTAGTTTCAAATTTTGGGAACTTGTTGATTGACGTGATTAACTTCTCGGTGGTCTTCTTTATTTGGACCTTGATCTACTTTGCGATTCACATTTTTGAAAATTTTCGAGCTGCGCAAATAAAGAACCTTGAGTTGAAAGCTGCGAATACGGAAATAGAGTTAAGCAGCTTCAAGAATCAGATGAATCCGCACTTTATGTTCAATTCGCTGAATAGTATTCGAGCGCTGATAGATGAAGACCCCTCGAAGGCCAAGGGAGCGGTGACCGAATTATCGGGTTTGTTGCGAAACACCCTAACATTGGGCAAAAAGCAATTGGTCACCTTGCGGGAAGAATTGGAACTCGTCGAGCACTATTTAGCCATGGAGAAAATCCGCTATGAAGAGCGGCTGAACGTACAGTATATGGTCCCCGAAGATTTGTTGGACTATGTGATACCTCCGTTCATGATGCAGACGATTGTCGAAAATGCTATTAAACACGGCATTAGTAAATTGAAAAAAGGAGGGACTGTGACCCTGCAAGCCACACAAGACCGACAACAATTGATCGTCGTGGTGGAAAACAGTGGACATCTGGGCAAGCCCGATCAAGATTCGGGGATAGGATTGGTCAACACGACAAAACGCCTTGACCTGCTGTTTGGAGAAAGAGCCAGTTTTTGGCTAAAGGAAGACCAAGGAAAAGTGGTGGCTAAGTTGGCCATCCCTCTACTAAAAGAGAATGAATATGAGGGTATTGATCATTGACGATGAAAGACTCGCAAGGCGTGAACTGCGTACCTTGCTCAAGGAATTTCCCCAAGTAGAAATTGTGGGAGAGTGTTCCAATGCCGAAGAGGGAATTGCTCAAATCAAAGCGCTTTCTCCTGAATTGGTCTTTTTGGACATCCAGATGCCAGATAAAAACGGCTTCGAAATGTTACAAGAATTGGAACACGTGCCGCAAGTCATCTTTGTTACCGCTTATGACGAACACGCCATGAGAGCTTTTGAGGTAAACGCTCTGGACTATCTTTTGAAACCGGTTGAAGAAAACCGACTTGCTGAGGCACTAGATAAAATCTCCAAGCGAATTCCTGAGTCAACCGCCGAAGCACCATTCGAACACCACAGTCACAAGCTGGGACCTGAAGATCAAATCTTCCTGAAGGATGGCGAAAAGTGCTGGTTTGTGACACTCAAAGAAGTGAGAATGTTTGAAAGCGAGGGCAATTATGTGCGCGTATTTTTCAAAGACAGCAAGCCATTGATCTTGCGCTCGCTCAACGCCTTAGAAGAACGCTTAGACGAGCGGACTTTCTTCCGGGCCAACCGGAAATACATAGTTAATATGCGATGGATAGATCAAATCGAGAGCTGGTTCAATGGCGGATTGAGATTGACCCTGAAAGATGAAACCACAGTTGAAGTTTCTCGCCGCCAAGCCAGTCGGTTCAAAGAATTAATGAGTCTGTAAACTCAACAACACACTCACCGAATCTTGAATCATGCGCGTATATTCGAAATCAAATTCGATCGCATTGCTGTCTTCGGCGTATTTGCATTTGCCGATAGGCTGATCTAAAATTGAAAAATCTACGCCAGGAATTGCTTCGAACAAACTCATATCAATGTCCATCGCAAATCCACCCGATTGAACGTTTAGAGGCATATATCTCGTATCAATTTCGATGGATTTATGAACCATCCCTTCGGCTGAGTAATTAAGCAAGTAAAGATAATCCAGGGGCAATTCAATATCGTAGCGCCCGCTGTCATTGACGTGCACAACCGATAGCACCTGACCTTCTCGAACAATTTCTACTTGGGCATCTGGGATAGGGCTTCTTTGCTCATTATCGGCCATCAACATCACTTTTCCCCTCAATTCGAGGTTTGTGCCAGTGAAATATTGATTTGGAAACATTTCGAGCAGGTTCAACTCTGCCTCGACGCAGTCTACTGTATCTATTGCTACCTCAGCACATGCATTACTTGGCTGATAAGAAAACTCGTGCGCCCCTCTCCTTCCTTTAACGCCAACAGGAATTCCTCCGAGAAAATTGAATTGAGGCCAAGAAGATTTCTCAGAAACTTGGAGGTCCACAATCCAGTAAGAAAGAGAATCATTTAGATGCCAAAACTTCCATTTCTGTATTCCTTCGTCATCGCTTAACAAAGCCCTCTCGAGGGATTGAAAGTACTGATTCGCATAACCCTCATCTCGTGCGAGAAGCCCCATTTGCACGCATGTGTCGCCTTGTGAAAAGTAAACCGTATCAAAGGAGTCAACGACTTGTTTTTCCAGCCATTGACAACTACCCCAGTCGATAAAACTTATCGCCGTCTCCCCCGAAGTGCGCCATTGCCAAGTGTAACCAAATTCCCTTCCCAAGACGTGGTACAAAGCGGAATCCTGGCACTCCAATTCCAGGCATACCTCTTTCTTTTCTGTTATAGTTGAGCATGACGCGAGAAAAAGGAGAAATATAAAAACTGGCAGAAGGAGGCGGGTAAAATGAAAGGGCATAGCTGTTAATCTAATGTTAAGCGCATCTTTGCCACAAAGATTCACTTTATTTTTGGGGGAATATGAAACGCGGAACAATAAATATTGTGGTCATCATGGCTGTCATTTCCTTAGCGGGGATAGTCGTCACGCAATCTTATTGGGTCAAGCGTGCCTATAACTTGGAAGAAAAGGAATTCAACGATCGTGTGGTTATTGCGATGTCGAGTGTGGTGCAGCGCATCCAAGATTTGAACAACGATAGTGCGATCGTAGAGCCCGTCGAACAGATGTCGGCCAATTTCTACGTTGCCAACATCAACGACACACTCCACCCCTACCTATTAGAGACCCTCCTTCGAGAAGAATTCATCGCCAGCAACCTGCAGGAAGACTTCGAATATGGAATTTATGACTGTTTCAATGATTCAATTGTCTTCGGAAGCAAGGTGAATTTTAGTGAAAAAGTCGTTCAGGCCGAGCAATCGGAGACATCAATCCAGAAACGCTTTGACAAGGATGGGCACTATTTCGGCATCTACTTCCCTAAAAAAGGAGGCATTCTAGTTCGCCAAATGGATTTTTGGATATTTAGCAGTTTCATGATCTTGTTGATCATCATATTCTTCGCCTACACGATTCATGTTATGCTTCGTCAGAAACGTCTTTCGGAAGTCAAGACAGACTTCATCAACAACATGACGCATGAATTGAAAACCCCGATAAGTACAATTGGTTTATCGGCCGGAGTATTATTGAAACCCGACATTGCGCAGCAACCCGAGCGACTGCATCAATACGCCGAAATTATTGCCAACGAAAATGATCGGCTAAAGAACCAAGTGGAGAAAGTCCTGCAAATCGCCTCACTTTCACCTGACCAAGTGAATATCCAGCAGGAAGCCTTGGACATGCATGAAATTATCAAGAAAGCCTGTGAATCAATTCAAATAAGGTTAGAAGAAGAAGGTGGTTCCTTGACTTTGCGCCTTTCGGACCAGCAACCGATCGTGATGGGAGACAAGGTACACATCACCAATATCGTCTATAACCTATTGGACAATGCGTGTAAATACACGGAAGACAAACCTGAAATCGAATTGACCTCAACATGCGAAAACGGTTGGTTTGTGCTGAACATCCGCGATCAGGGAATTGGAATTGAGCGCAAGCATCAAAAAATGATTTTCGAGAAGTTTTTCCGTGTTCCAACTGGCAACGTTCACAATGTGAAAGGATTTGGTCTTGGCTTATTCTATGTGACAACCATCGTCAACGCACACGAAGGAAAAATGGAGGTCGACAGTCAGCCCGGAAAAGGAAGTGTATTTACAGTAAAACTAAAACTTGTGAAAGATGTCTGAAAACGTAAACATCAAGATATTGTTGGTAGAAGACGACCACAATCTGGGCTTTGTTATTCAGGACTCACTTCGCATGGAAGGGTACAAAGTACATTTGTGTAAAGATGGAAAGGAAGGCCTGATGCAATTCAATCGAGAGCAATACAACTTGTGCATTTTAGATGTGATGCTTCCCAAGAAAGATGGCTTTTCATTGGCCGAGGACATTCGAAAGACAGACAATAGTGTACCCATCGTGTTTTTGACCGCCAAAGGCATGACTGAAGATCGAGTAAGAGGATTTAAAGTTGGTGCCGACGACTATATCACCAAGCCTTTTGACTCTGAGGAATTTCTTTTGAGGGTCAAGGTAATCTTGCGAAGAAGTGGCGCCTTGGTCGAAGAAAATTCTGATTTATCAAATTTCACGATAGGTGATTACGAGTTCGACAGTGCAAATTACATGCTCAAGCGAGCCGACGACGCCCGCAAGCTCACGAAAAAAGAATCAGAAGTACTAAAACTGCTTTGTCAGCACTGCGACAAAGTCTTAGAACGTGAGTTGATCGCCAACATGGTATGGGGAGACGACAGTTATTTTGTGGGTCGCAGCATGGACGTCTTCATCACGAAGTTGAGAAAATACCTGGGGGACGATCCGCGGATTTCGATCACCAATATCCACGGCGTGGGGTTTAAGCTTCAGGTCGACTTGTAGGCGAGTTTAATCTTCGTCGTACTCAAGATCTAGCTCACGTTCCTTCTCTTTTTCCGCATCTTTATCGGCCTGATCAACCTCATTCAAGAAGAATTCCGCCTCGATTTCACGGTCAACATCCTCTCGTTGCTCGAAATCATCAATTTTTTCAAGAAGAGCGTGATTTACTCTCACGAGGTAGATGGCATCTTCCGTTCGGATATCCAGGGCTTCAATGTATTCCCCAGTGCAAGTCTTTAGAGACACCAAGTCTTGATCGCAAAAACCCTGTGGATACTGCTCTTTGATAAGCATTAAATGCTTGTCGGTAATGGTGGCAAAATCTTTAATATATCGATTCATGACGTATGGATTTAATTCAATTCAAGGTCAAAACTGCGGTCAGCCCCTCTTCTTTCCATCACGCCCCGCCACATATATCGGTCAGCTTGCTGCTCCAATTTACGGGAAATAAGGATGCAATAGAAGGCCCTTCCCTCAATTTTTAGTAAATGGAATACATCTGGGGGATTGCGAGGTAAAGAAATGGGCCGACAAACGTGTAGGAATAATCTGACTTTAGGCTTTTGAGATTGAAATTATCTTTAGCGACGTAGCGCAAATGGGGACACAGGTAATTAGTTTAGAATGGCTCTAAAGTTATCCCCAACTCTTCCTCAGGAATAAAAATCACCTACCTTTGCACTCTGAAACAGTTGTACACACTCTATTGAAGCGTTCGGAAAGCATAACATTGAGTACACAAAGAGCCAAGGTTCGGGATATTAGTGAATTGTTCAAGTTGCGCTTGGCAAGCTTGGTGGTATTCTCTTCTGTACTAGGCTATTTCACTGGGGCTACAACATTTTCTTTTGGTCCGTTTATAGCGCTTTGTATCGGTGGATTTCTATTGACGGGTGCTTCAAATGCCTTTAACCAAGTCTGGGAACGCAATTTGGACAAGTTGATGGAGCGCACGAAAAACCGCCCAATTCCCACGGGGAGAATGACTGTTTCCGAGGCCCTCACATACGGAACCGTTGCTGGAATCTTAGGCATCGGAATTCTTTGGCTAGCCATTAATCCACTTTGTGGAATTCTGGGAGCTTTTGCCTTCTTTTCGTACGTATTCCTATACACACCACTGAAGCAAGTTACTTCGTTGGCGGTATTTGTTGGTGCATTCCCTGGAGCTATTCCTCCGATGTTGGGATATGTGGCAGCGACGGGGACTTTTGGCGTTGAACCTGGAAGTTTATTTGCCATGCAATTCATGTGGCAATTCCCTCATTTCTGGGCTATTGCATGGGTCGCACACGAAGACTACACGCGTGCTGGCTATCAGTTACTTCCACTGAATGAGGGCAAAACTAAACGAACCGCATTTCAGATATTCCTATATTCATTGTTCCTCATTCCAGTCAGCCTGCTCCCTTGGGTTTTCCCAACGGACGGACCTATGATAGGGGACATCGCCGCTTTGGTGACCTTATTATGTGGAATAGGATTTAGCTGGTATGCGTTCAAATTGTATTTGGACTGTTCAGACAAAGCTGCGCGGGCATTGATGTTTGCTTCATTCGCTTATTTACCCATTGTTCAAATCACTTATGTGCTAGGCACACTCTGAACGAATGACAACTGTAGAAATGAAAATTGACCAGCCATCAGGAGAAGTCGCCTTTCGAGATGTAAGTCCGGAAACGCGCGACCGCACTAAAAAAATGTTGATGTACTTCATCATTTTCGCTGTGGTAATGCTCTTCGCGGGATTCACAAGTGGCTACATTGTAATGGCCGCAGGTGAATACATGGTTCATGCCAATCCGCCGGCCGAGTTGTATTACTCCTTAGGTGTTGTAGTTGCATCGTCGCTCACCATGATAGCCTCGTTGCTCCTAATGAAAAAGGGTAATGCTAAGGGCTCGGCGATGATGTTGGGACTTACTTTGATTCTTGGCATTGCATTTACGATTACACAATACCAAGGATGGAGTGCTCTCACAGAAAACGGCATGGGATTCACGGTTCAGCAAGCTGAGAACGGACAAGAAATTTACTCTTGGAATCGAGTTGAAGCCATTGATGGAGAATATGGAGTTGACTATTATGTTCACAAAGACGGGCAGATTGCTCAGCTAGTTGACGGAGACTTTTTTGCTGCAGATGACACAGTTTTGGCCAACCCGATCACCCACATTATCGGCAAGCAATCAAATCTAACTTCCTCATTTTTAGCGGTTCTAATATTTGTTCACATCATTCACCTAACCTTCGGTCTGGTGTATATAGTGGTGAACATACTACGAGTCATACGAAAGAAGATTACTCCAACGGATACTGTTCGCCTATATGTAAACGGAATGTATTGGCATTTCATGGGCTTCTTGTGGATTTATTTATTCGTCTTTTTATTCATAATTCATTAAACTTGCACCAAATTTTTCAAGATTATGGCTGGAGAAGCAGGCAAAGAAATTTCTAAAGAAGAGCTATGGGGCGGAGGTCGCTCACCATCAAGCGTCTCTTATGGAAAAATGATGATGTGGTACTTTCTCGTATCGGATGCATTGACATTCGGCGGATTGCTTATCGCATATGGTGTTTCGCGACACGAGGTTATATTCCCATGGCCAGTAGGCGAGCAAGTATTTGAAGGCATGCCATTTCTTGGAGGTGGTTATCCACTTTTGTATGTGGCACTGATGACCTTTATCTTGATCATCTCTTCGGTTACGATGGTATTGGCTGTTGAGGCCGGACATCGAAACAGCAAGTCTGGTGTTATTAAATGGCTTGGATATACCGTTGTTGGTGGATTCTTCTTTTTGGGATCACAAGCTTGGGAGTGGTCTCACTTCATTCACGGTTCGGGAGGCGCCTTCCAAATCGAAGAAGGACTTACAGTCAACGCAACTTTGGGCACGCCCGAGAAGCCAGGTGAATCGATTCAGATGACCTTGGATCAAGGAAGCATGGTCTATTTCACCTCTGACTTCGGTCATGAGTTGGAGCACGCTATGGAAGCTTCACATGCCGAAGAAGATGCACATTCGCATGATGCTCATGCCCATGACGCTCATGGCGCTGCTGAAACAGAAGAGGCTCATCATGTAAACGCTGCTGATCTGAAGCCTGAGACGCTAATCCTCAATAAGTATTTGCCTGGCAAAGCTTTTGTAACTGGAAGCGAGTTAGACAAAATCTGGCACGAGAAAGGAGAAGGTACAGTTCGTTTTGGAGCTAACTTGTCTACAAACGAATATGGCCCACAGCAATATGCCGATTTCTTTTTCTTTGTAACCGGCTTTCACGGGTTCCACGTTTTCAGTGGTGTTCTAATCAACCTTATCGTTTTCATCATGGTCGTCAAGGGTGTATTTGCTCGACGAGGCCATTATGAAATGGTTGAAAAAATCGGTTTGTACTGGCACTTCGTAGACTTGGTCTGGGTGTTTGTATTTACATTCTTTTACTTAGTATAATCTACGAAAATCGAATTCCATGGAAAGAGATGATCTAATAGTCAATGACCAATATTCGTTGGATGCACATCACAGCGAAGAGGCAGGAGTAAAAATCCGTAAGAAAGTCGTTTTTGTAACCTTGTTACTTACTGCGATCACGGTGATAGAGGTGTTCATGGGTGTCTTGATTAAGCGTGCCGACACAGCAATGTGGGAGGCTACTAAATGGACATTTATTGTTTTGACACTTGTAAAAGCTGGATATATCGTAATGTCATTCATGCACCTTGGTGATGAACGTAAGAATTTTAGAAACGTCATTCTTATTCCCTACGCTATCTTCATTCTTTATTTGATATTTATTGGACTCACAGAAGGAATTGCAACTCTTGATGCACGTGACTTCTCAGAACCCCTCGAGCAGGTTGCCGAATAAAGTATGACCAAGCTGAATAAAACTAAAAAGTACATCGTATTGATCGGTGTGCTTTTTTTATTGCCTATAACTTTCTTAGTGGTCTTGGCCAAAATGGGAGACCATAAATTCAACACGCTGCCATACCTGGATAGTGACGGAATTCACGAAATCGAATTCGGTGATCAACCCGATTGGTCGAAAGTACATACGCTCACAGATTTTAGTCTGACCAACCATTTGGGCCATGAATTCAACAAGGACAGTCTAGAAGGAAAAATTTGGGTTGTTGCCTTCTTTGCGACAAACTCTGAATATGTACTCAATGCTACCAAACAATTGCTGAGTACCAACTATCGGTATCGGAACGAAACGGACATCGGGATTCTTTGTTTGAGTCTGGACCCTGAATACGATACGCCAGAGGTGATGAATAAATATGTCCAGCAGAACATTCAATACAATATCGCTTCCGACAAATGGCAATTTCTGACAGGTACAGAAGAAGACATTAGAAATTTTATGGCAGATGGTTTTCTGCTGAGGGATAGCTCAGATAACATTGCAACCTTTTACATTCTAGATTTTGACTTTCACATACGAGGCAGATACAATGCCAACTACGATGATGACATGAAGCATATTGTCGAGGATGTGGCCTTATTGAAAAAAGAATACGATATCAAAGCTTACAATGCGCGCAAAAATGCGGAATAACTGCTTATTCATACTAATAGCCCTTTTGATAGTCGCCTGCACAGGTGAGGAAGAAAGTCAGACTGAATTCGTCCCCCCATTTTATGGACCTCATCAAGTTGTTGAAGTCGAGGAAAACGGGGCCATTCGCTTGGACACGACTTATTACACCGTTCCAAAATTTAGCTTTACCAATCACAAAGGTCAGGAAGTGTCCCACCAAGATTACCTTGGACATGTTTATGTGGCCGACTTCTTTTTCAGTAACTGTCCTTCCATTTGTCCGATCCTTAGTTCACAATTGGCTCGCGTGCAGGACAAACTCATCCAAGACAGTTTGCTTGGTAACGTCCTACTTCTGTCACATACAGTTGACCCTCGCCGCGACACCGTTGAAGCTTTGGACGCATACGCCGAACAATTAGGAGCGCAGCTTCCCTATTGGAACTTTGTCACTGGCGACCCTGGTGATCTCTATTACCAGGCAGAGCAGGGATACTTAGTCACAGCTTTTGAAAGTGACACAGCTGCGGGAGGCTTTTTTCACACAGATCAGTTTGCATTGATCGATGAACACATGCGGATCCGAGGTTATTATGACGGAACTTCCACTTCAGAAGTTGATTCAATGTACACTGACATATTACGTCTATTAAAAGCAAACCATGACTAAGGAATCAAGTCGATCAAGTAAGATCTTTATCATCGTGGCTTCAATCGCCATTCCGCTCTTGGTCTCACTACTCTATTTATTGCCAGAGCCGTCGAACGTGAGCCCTGAACTGAGGAACACGTTGAATAATCTACCACGCTTTAACGCGATCATCAATGGTAGTACATTTTTCATTCTCATAGCCGCATTGCTTGCTATCAAGAACAAGAAAGTCGGACTGCACAAAGCTTTGATGACCACGGCTTTGATTCTATCGGCCCTTTTCTTACTATCCTATGTGGCATTTCACTTGACTACACCTAGCACAAAATTTGGTGGGGAGGGAGCTATCAAGACCGTTTATTTGGTTATTCTTCTCTCACACATCTTGCTATCGGCTATTGTTGTTCCCTTGGTGCTCATCTCCTATGTACGTGGATTGAGCCAGAAATACGACAAGCATCGGAAAATTGCCAGAATCACACTTCCGATCTGGTTGTATGTAGCGCTGACAGGTGTTTTGGTATATTTGATGATCAGTCCGTATTATCCGTTTAATTTGTAACTTCATCCTATGAACAGGCCATATTTGACAATAATCTTAATACTTGCAGTGCTCTTCCTTTCGATCGACGTGGATGCGCAATGTGCAATGTGCAAGTTGAATGCTAAAAATGCCAGCGATGCCGATAACAATGTGGGCCGAGGCATCAATGAAGGCATACTTTATCTAATGGGAATTCCGTATGCTTTGTTACTTGTAGGCGGATTGGTCTTTTTTAGAAAAAAAATAGGTCTGTTCAAATAAGAAACGAACCGAAGAATAGGAGGTCTGTCCGACATTTGCGTATGCTAAATAAAGAGACAGCTCATTTTAGGCTCGATAATTGATTCCTTAACCCAAATAATAATCTCCATCAAATTGGAACATTTTTTTTCATGTTGAGTAAAAGGAAGCATATGAAAGCAAATCAGTTAAGTGTCACCATAGCAATTGCAAGCATTTTTACCACATCTGTGATAAACGCGCAATTCGTTCAAGAGAAGAAGATCACTGATACCGATAATCACGTCGCCTATCAGGAGATGAATATAAAGGTTACCGAATCATCTTCTCATTCGGCCATTCCTGCAGACGTCCGAATCAAAGGGCTAAATCCGCGGAAAATTGTCGTTATGGAAGCGGTCCAAGACACGACTTTCGAAATTAAGAACTACCGACTGTACACTGTTTCATGTGTGCAGAAAGGCTATATGTACTACGCTGAGAAGTTTTGGCCTAGCGAATCGGAGCTCCACGAGCAAAAAGTTGATCTGATTCCCATCAAAGTTGGCTTGAAAACCGACGTGCGAGACATTACCTTTCTAGGGGATAAAACTGAGATCTACCATAAGTCCAAAGAAGCACTAGACGAAATTATCGAATGGCTAGAATTAAATCCTACCGTCAAAATTGCCATCATCGGCCATGTGAATGGACCTGACGAGGCGAAAAAAGAACGCTTCTACCGCAAGGCATCAGAAGAAAGAGCTCAGAGTGTTGTAGACCATCTTATTAAGAATGGAATCTCGGCCGATCGCTTGGTCGTCAAAGGTGCTGGCAACAGCGAGATGTTGTACTTAAACCCTACGACCGATTGGCAAACTGAAGCGAACAGAAGAATCGAGATTGAAGTGATCGAAGTCGGCAACTAAGCCCCTTTTCACTCGAAAAATTAGCTGTAAGGTTAAGTTAATTCCCGATTCTAGCTTTCCCCATCTCTCCTGTGTTTTTAATACCGGATTTTCCTTGAGACATTAACATTGTTTTTGGCGCGAAAGCCCGCAGACAATCAGTTAATACCTAGATTTGTGCTCCGTCAAATTTTATGCGATGAAGCACATTCTTTTTATTGCCACTATTTTATCTCTAAGTCTCAACGTTGGAGCACAAGAAAATTGGTCTCTTCAACGATGTATTGACTACGCCTTTCAAAACAATATCCAAATAAAGCAAAGTCAGCTTTCGTACGACATTGCCAAGATTAACAGTCTGCAAGCCGTGGGAAACGCCCTGCCAAACCTGAATGCTTCTGGTTCGCATGGTTACAATTGGGGACAAACAATTGACCCATTCACCAACACGTTCGCAACCGAACGGATTCAGAGCAATAGCTTCGGCCTGAGCTCAGGGATTGTGCTATTCAATGGTTTTCAAACACTCAACAGCATTCGTCAGAGTAAAATCGATGTAGAAAGTCAAAAATACCTGATCGAAAAGATGCAAAACGACATTGCGCTGGCGGTCGCGAATGCCTACCTCAATATTCTATTCAATCAAGAGTTCGTTTCCATCTCCAAGTCGAATTTAAGCGCCACCCAAAACCAAGTCAATCGGATTCAGACTTTGGTCGACGCAGGCCAAGTTCCTGAGGGTGATTTGAGTGAAATTCAAGCCCAGTTGGCCGTCGATGAGGCCAATTTGGTAGGCAGTGAGAACAGTTTGGACTTGGCCTATTTAAGTCTTACTCAACTCCTTCAAATGAGCTCCGACGAAGCGAGAAATTTTGCTATTTCCACTCCAAACGAGGAAGATCTTGCCGATATTAGTTTGATTGCCGATCCAGCGATCGCGGTATCAGCTGCATTGAACAACTTCCCTGAGATTCGAAGTTCAGAGACCAACGTGTTGAGTGCTGAAAAGGGACTAATGATTGCCAAAGGAGGAATTAGTCCGACATTGAGCGCGAGCTACAGTTATGGAACGGGTTATTCAGGGGCCAATAAAGTGGGCGTTGGAGAACCTATTCTTACACCGGTTCAAATCGGTATAGTTGAGCCTACGGGGCAAGCTGTTTGGTCTATTGTTCCACAAGTGTCTTACTCCGGTTTTGAAACCAAGGCATTTGGTGATCAATTGAATGACAACGTGAACCAATCCCTGTTTTTCAGACTAAATATTCCACTCTTCAACGGGTTTTCAACCTACTCCAACATTGAGCGTGCGAAGGTTAACTTACTAAGCGCCGAGTACAGCTTAGAAAGCACGAAACAACAATTGGAACAAGATGTCGAACGTGCATTTGCTGATGCCAAAGCTGCTTTGGGGAATTTTAGGGCTTCTGAAAAATCGGTGGATGCTTCACAAAAAGCCTTCGACTATGCTAAAATCCGCTATGAGCAAGGGGTAATAAATGCCGTCGACTATCAAAACGCACGTATTCGATTGGACAATGCCAAGGCCGATTTAATCCGTAACAAATACGGATATGTTTTCAAAGTCAAGGTAATTGACTTTTATTTGGGTAAGGCAATCACATTACGCTAGAAAAATGACTAGAACAACAAAAATCATCATAGGGATAGTGGCCCTGCTTGTCCTTGTCTTGGTAGTAGGAGTGATCATGGGTGGGCCATCTAAATCTACTGAAGTTCAAACCGAAGCTGTGGCGCGCAGAACGATAGTGGAAATGGTTTCCGCGAGTGGAAAGATCCAACCTGAAACCGAAGTAAAGATCACATCGGAGGTCTCTGGACAAATCATCGCCTTGCCTGTAAAAGAGGGAGATGTAGTCGAAAAGGGCGCCCTATTGCTACAAATCAACCCAGATCTTTACGAATCTCAATTGAATAGAACTGTAGCAGCATTGAATTCGGCCCGATCGAATTTGGCCAATTCAAAGGCCCGCCTTGCCCAAGTCAACGCCCAGTTCACAGCCGCCAAGTTGGCCTACGAGCGGAATAAAAAATTATACGATCAAGGCGCGATCTCGCAAGCGGAATGGGATAATGCGCAATCGACTTATCAAACAGCTGAGGCAGAGGTTTCTGCTGGAAACGAAAGTGTGAAGTCGGCAGAATTTGCCATCAAGAGTTCGGAAGCCACCATGGTTGAGGCCAGTGACAACTTAAAGCGAACAACCATTTTAGCCCCGCAAACAGGAACGGTAACCGCACTGACAAAAGAAATTGGAGAAAGTGTATTGGGCAATCAGATGATGGCTGGAGAAGTGATCATGAAAATTTCAGATCTCAATATCATGGAAGTGGATGTTGAAGTCAACGAAAGTGACATTGTGCGCGTATCGCTAGGAGACACGGTCGATGTGGAAGTTGACGCTTATCGCGATGACATGTTCAAGGGAGTAGTCACAGAAATAGGCAACACCGCCTTGAATTCCATGGGGAGCGTTGGACTATCCATGGATCAGGTGACTAATTTTTCAGTCAAAATTCGAATTCTGGAATCTTCGTACGCGAAGTTGGCCCAAGAATCAGGTCACTCACCGTTTCGTCCAGGCATGTCGGCCACAGTTGAAATTGCCACGGAAACGGTTCGCGATGTACTATCTATTCCCATCAAGGCGGTTACAACTCGTCAAGACACCTCGGCAAGAGCTACACGATTTGGCAAGAAAGAAGTGGAAGAAGATCAAGAGCCCTTTCAGGTCGTATTTGTTGAGTCGGGCGGCAGAGCTCAGATTCGTGTTGTAAAGATGGGAATCCAGGACACGAAATACAAGCAAGTTCTGACTGGTTTAAACGAGGATGAAATTGTTATTACGGGCCCTTACGACCAAGTTTCGAAATCGTTAAAAGCGGGACAAATGGTCAAAGCGAAGGAAAAAGACAAAGAGGAAAAATAGGCTTGATGGCACGAATCTTACATCTGGAAACCTCAGCATTAAATTGTTCTGTTTCTCTCAGCGACGAGCGCAAATTGATCGCCAGTCATTCCGAAAGCTCTACGAAATACATTCACGCGGAACGGCTGCATGTATTGATCGATAAGTGTATTCGAGAGGCCCAGATGGAGCCCGCAGATCTTGACGCGGTGAGTATTGGTCGCGGACCTGGATCGTACACCGGATTGCGAATTGGCACGAGCGCGGCGAAGGGCTTGTGTTATGCATTGAACATCCCTTTGATTTCAATCGACACGTGGGCAATCATATTCGCCCAAATGAAGGAGATACACGGCACGGGCTTCGATTGCTATGTGCCACTGATAGACGCCCGCCGGATGGAAGCCTACGCCATCGAGATAAACGCCGCAGGCCATGCAATCAGTGAAATCAGAAGTGTTATATGGGACGACGAGCCGTGGAAATCACTTGAATCGACCAGTACATTGTTTGCTGGCGACGCCGCTGAGAAATTTGCGCTTGTCGCTAAGAATCCAAAATGGAGCTTTGATTCAGAAATATTCCCCGATTCGAAATACATGGTTGATTTGGCCGTTGATCTGTTTGAGAAGGGGGAATTCCAAGATGTTGCGTACTTTGAGCCCTTCTATTTGAAGAACTTTGTCGCGGGGAAACCCAAGGATTTATTGAAGCGCAAATGAAAGCTCACAAGTACATATTGTTTTTAATGGCAAGCATCGTGATTATCGGCGCCGATGGCTGCAAAAAAAAGAACGACCAAGTTCCCTTGGTCCCCGTTGATTTATTTATCAATGTAAATGAGCCACAATTCTTTGACTTGTCCTCAGTCACGGGATGGGTTTATGTCACGGGGGGTTCTGAGGGCATTATTATATACCGCAACAATACCGATGAATTCTCGGCCTATGATCGGCATGCTCCTATCAATATTGAGGATGAATGTCAGGTAAAAGTGAATGACGACAATATCACTATTGAAGATCCTTGTACTGGTTCGCGTTGGTTGATAATCGACGGCTCTTTAATTGAGGGCCCCGCGATTCAGAGTTTAGAGTCGTACAATGCCACTTTTGTAGACCCCGTGCTGCACGTTTACAATTAATCGGTTTTCAGCGCGGCAACAAGCGTGAACTTCTTCATTCCCGGACTTAGGTCAAAAAACATTAGGCAGAAAAAAAGCCGGAAGGAAATCCCACCGGCTTTTTTGATGACCTACTTGTGTAGGATCAATATCTGTAAGCGTCATTCTTG
>JADFAK010000078.1 GCA_015665315.1 Flavobacteriales bacterium
TCTCGTCACATCCCAAAGTAATTCAAGCCGCAAAAGACACCTTGGACACCCATGGCTTTGGCATGTCGTCGGTTCGATTTATTTGTGGGACACAGGATATTCACAAAGAATTGGAGGGTAAGATTTCAGATTTTCTGCATACCGAAGATACTATACTATACGCTGCTGCCTTTGATGCCAACGGTGGTGTTTTCGAGCCAATCTTAACAAAGGATGATGCGATAATTAGCGATTCATTAAATCATGCGTCAATAATTGATGGGGTACGTCTCTGTAAAGCGGCACGCTACAGGTATCAGAACAATGATATGGCCGATCTTGAAGAACAACTCAAGTCTGCACAGGCTCAGCGTTTTCGAATTATCGTTACAGATGGCGTATTCTCAATGGATGGATATGTCGCGCAACTAGATAAGATTTGTGAGCTAGCAGCCAAATATGATGCCCTAGTGATGGTCGATGAATGTCATGCTACCGGTTTCATTGGGAAGACAGGTAGAGGTGCGATTGAATTGAAAAATGTGCTCGGTAAAGTCGACATTATTACTGGTACACTCGGCAAGGCTCTTGGCGGTGCTATGGGTGGTTTTACATCAGGTAGAAAGGAGATTATCGAATTGCTTCGTCAGCGTTCACGACCCTATTTATTCTCGAATTCCTTGGCACCTTCGATAGTTGGAGCTAGCATCGCAGTCTTTGATATTCTTAGCGAGTCGACCGATCTTCGAGATAAACTTGAAGCCAACGTCAACTATTTTAAAGAGGGAATTAAAACAAAAGGATTTGACATCAAGGACGGTGATTCGGCTATCGTTCCAATTATGTTGTACGATGCACCTCTGGCGCAAAAATTCGCCGATAAATTACTAGATGAAGGAATTTATGTCATTGGTTTCTTTTACCCAGTTGTACCGAAGGATCAAGCTCGAATAAGAGTCCAGCTTTCTGCGGCTCACGAAAAAGAGCATCTGGACAAAGCAATTGCCGCTTTTGCAAAAGTCGGAATGGAACTAGGGGTTATTCAAGGTCCAACATCTTAGTGAAGCGTTACGATTATTTTATCCTCGGACAGGGGATCGCTGGTTCTCTACTCGCCTGGAAACTATTGCAAAATGGCAAGTCTGTTTTGGTAATCGATGACGTCAAAGGACCTGGTGCATCGCAAGTCGCAGCGGGAATGTTCAATCCTATCGTTTTTAAACGCCTGAATTTTTCATGGAATGCCCACTCTTTTCTTCCAATTGCAAAGAAGTTGTATGAGGAATTAGAATTTAGCCTAGCCGGCAAATGGTGGTTCGAGATGCCTTTGGCGAGATTTTTTGGCGATCAATTCACAGCCGATCAATTTGAGCGCGAGCAACACAAGGCTCCTATGGGTGATTACCTCTCCATGGAGCCCGACGAAGAATTGGACCAAATTAGATCTGGATTCGGTTATGGTATCGTAAAACATGCAGGATATGTGGACGTATCCTCAATGCTGGGTTCGATTCGAAAGTACCTAACCGAACATGAAGCTTTTGTCGACGCTTTGGCCAATGAATCCGATTTTGATTTTTCTAATGAAGGAGTCGTTTTTAAAGGATTTCATGCGGCAGAATTAATTTGTTGCAATGGGTTTGGAGTCAAGAAATGGCATGCATGGAAGCATGTGCCAGTCGTTGGGGCGAAAGGAGAAGTTCTTCACCTCACTGGTCAGGGCTACGTCCAAAAGTATATCCTCAACAATGGAAAATTTATTTTGCCTATTGGAAAAAATGAATTTCGAGCTGGGTCAACATACGAATGGCGGGATTTGTCGCTTGCGCCAACAGAGGGAGCGAAAAATGAGATTCTCAAGAAGCTCAAAAATCTAATGTCCGAAGATCTAAAAGTGACGGATGTAAAAGTTGGTATAAGGCCGACTTCCAAAGACAGGCGACCAATTCTTGGAAATCACCCCAACAATCCGAAACTCAAGATTTTCAATGGGCTCGGAACGAGAGGCGTCATCATAGCGCCAGCCATGGTAGACTGGTATTGTGACAACCTGCTTCATGGAACTCCATTGCCCTCTGAAGTGGATGTATGTCGATTCAATAAATACTTTCAATAATTATTGAAAGTATTGAAATATTGCCTATCTTGGCCATATGAAGCTCAAAGAGGCACAAGATAGTTTTATTCAAAGTTGGGGCACACTCGGTTCAAACTGGGGAATCAATAAAACCATGGCCCAAATCCACGCGCTATTGCTTATTTCTAGTGAGGCCCTTTCTGCAGATGATGTTATGGACAGATTGGATATTTCTAGAGGAAATGCCAACATGAATCTACGCGCTCTCATTGACTGGGCGCTTGTCGATAAAGTCCATAAAAAAGGGGAGCGCCGCGAATTTTTCAAAGCTGAAAAAGACATGTGGAAAGTCGCCAGTCGGATAGCGAGTGAACGTCGTAAACGAGAAATCCAGCCGATTCTACGTGTTCTTGATGATCTTAAGCATGTGGAAACTCAAGATGAAAAACCAGAAGAAGTCCAAGAGTTTACCACAATGATGAAAAGTATTGAGACTTTCACCATCAAAGTCGACAGCTCCTTCGGTAAAATGATTGCGGCCGATGAACATTGGTTCATGGGAACGCTCTTGAAATTGATGAAATAATTTTTTTCAGCAGAAGTTTCAAAAATATCTGAAAATAGTGAAATGATAGATGTCAGCAGATTTACGCCAATCGGGCAACTGAATGCCAAAGACCACAAAAGCCTAGTCTGCGTGGCATCTGCCTTTCTCAAGGTTGTTTGGAACAAATTGAAATACCCCCTGGATCAATTCATTTGGATCATCAGGTTCAAATGTGCGGCACGGAAGAGAGGATTCCTCCATCATATTAATAAATTCCTGTGAAGTCATGGAAATCATGAATACTATAATCGAGCCTCCAACGGCCAGTAAACGAATCAAAAGGTTTTATGAAAAGGCGACAGACGACTATTTGCACTGGAGCAAGGGTTTTAACATGCATTTTGGTTACTGGACTGCCGGCATTAATCCGTTTGACAGAGAAAAAATGTTGAACGCAATGAATGATACGATCATCCAAAAAGCGGGAGGTGGTATTCGCGCTGGTACTTTTCTGGATTTAGGTTGTGGGGTAGGTGCTACTGTTAATTATGGGACATCTCATTTCCCTCAACATAGATTCCAGGGAATTACACTTTCACCTTACCAAGTGAAGTTAGGGCGCACTCTATTCGGAGGGAATGTTAAGATAAGTGAGGGTGATTTTTCAGCAACTACTCTCCCAAGTGCGACCTTTGATGGAGCATGGTTTTTGGAAAGCTTGTGCCATGCTGTCGACAAAAACAAAACCATTCAAGAAGCCGCTCGTCTGCTCAAATCAAGTGGTAGATTAGTAATTGCAGATGGAATGTTGATGAAACAGGCCGAGAACCTCAGGTTTCCAGCAAAACAGCTGAATAAATCTGTTTCCGTCAATTGGGAGGTTCCCGAATTCACGCGGTATAAAGATCTGATTAGAATACTTCTTGAAAATGGATTTGAAATTGAAAAAATCGAAGATCGGTCTTACAATATCGCTCCTAGTGTGATTCATGCACCCTTCCTGTCCTTGAAGCACCTATTAATAAATGGTCTTTGGAAGAAGAATGTCGACCCCTGCCAAACAGCAAATCTCAAAGCATCCTTAGCAGCAATTTTTCTAGGAGCTTGCCGGCAAGCTTTTCGTTATTACATTATTACCGCCCGCAAGCGATAGTCGCTTTTGTGGTGAACCAATTACATCGGGAATAATTGATGTCTCCCAGCAGATTCTATAATGCCATTTGTATATTTGTCTTAAAATGAAGTCTATGCTTGTTGAAAGAATCGAAACAGCGCTTAACGCGCAAATAAAAATTGAAGCTGAATCCTCACAATTCTATCTAGCTATGGCCAGCTGGGCTGAATCCGAAGGCATGAACGGAACAGCAAAATTTCTATACCTACATAGCGATGAAGAACGTGAACACATGCTCAAACTAGTGAAATTTGTCAATGAGCGAGGAGGACAAGCAATAATCCCAGCACTTTCTCAGCCAACTTCAAATTTCGATTCGTTAAATCAAGTTTTCGAAAAACTTCTTTCGCATGAGGAGTTTGTCACTCAAAGTATCAACGAGTTGGTTCATATTTGCTTTGAAGAAAAAGACTACACAACTCAGAATTTTATGCAGTGGTACGTCTCAGAACAAATTGAGGAAGAAGCCTTGGCACGAACCATTCTGGATAAATTAAATATGATTGGAAACGACAAAGGGGGTCTGTATTTATTTGATAGAGACCTTGAAATGTTTGTTCCACACGAAGGAGATGAGGGATAAGTCGCTCCGTTTCTAAGTTTTTCTGTGCACAGTTGACCGTTGAAAATATCTTCTAAACGGTTCGATTTCAGTGCTTCGCCGACTACTTTTGTATACGGCCCATATTTTGCAGTGCTGTTCATCGCGATGAGAAAAAGTACCCTATTAGTTATTTTATTTGCATTGGTGAGTAGTTTCCAACTATTGGCCCAGAATTCAGGCGAGCCTGTGCTTGAAGAAGCAGACCCGAACGCCGCGTTTAAAGCGTCCTTTCTATTCATGTTTGCCAAAAGTTGTGATTGGCCTGATGCTAAAAAGGAAGGTGAGTTTGTCCTTTCTGTTGTCGGAAGCAAAAGAGTCTTTGACGAATTGTCATACACCTACGCGTCTAAGCCTGTGGGCTCCCAAGTGTTAGTAGTTGAACTGCTTTCTGATTTAAAGAATATTACCAAGTCACACATAGTTTTTGTCTCAAGGTCTCAGAGTAAATTATTACCAGAAGTGGTGAAACTTTGCAAAGGGCTGCCTATTCTGATCGTTTCTGAAACCGAAGGAGGTCTCGGAAAAGGGGCGGCTCTGAATTTTATTGTGGTAGACAATGCCACCAGATATGAACTTAATCAGCAACATGCCAAGAATGTATTTATTGAAATTGGTGCCAAGCTGACTCAATTCGCAATCAAACCATGAAAGGCTTTCAAATCATATTGTCTTTGGTCATCCTGGTTACCGCCTTCACTGCAAGCGCGCAAGATATTCCTTTGACCAACAAAGCAGCGAGCCTCTGCCAATCAGGTGATCTTATTGGAGCAAGAGAAGTATCAGACCAAGCTTTGGCTGGAGAAGAAGCCGCTCATCCATATGCATGGTATGTTAAAGGATATATCCACAAAGAAATTTACAAGCTCATCGAAAAGCAGAGCCTTCATTCGTCAAATCGAGTTGATGCTGTAAACGCTATTAAAAAATCTCTTTCCATAGATACCGATGGGGTATATCGAGAGTTTAATTCCAAGGCCTTAGATTTTTTGGGCGTTTCGTACTACAATGATGCCCTTTTACTTATCGAATCATTTGACGCAGATGATAACGAGTTAATTTTTAGTTACTATGACACCTTCAAAGAACTTATGGTTCTTTCAGATCCTTTCTACGATTTCACACAATTCGATCTAGATTTCAATAAGGCTATCGCAGGTTCCTATGAAAAGCTATTCTATGCCGATGTTCAACAAAAGGAACTTGTGCAGCAAGCAATTCATTACTACGGCTTAGCACTTCAAATTAATCCAAAGGACTATACATCTAATTTTAACACGGCTATTGACCTGTATAATCAAGGTGTTTACAAGGTAAGATTGATCGACTATGATACCGAAATAGTTGAATTATTGATGATCCAAGATGAGTGTATTAAACTATTCAAACAAGCTTTGCCCTTCATGCTCAAGGCACATGAACAAACACCCGAGAGAAGAGAAACCCTGGTCGCATTGATGGCGATATATCGAGCATTAAATGACTACGAGAGATCTGAGTATTTCCAAGAAACGCTTGCCAATTTGATCAAATCTGGAAAAATATCTCCTTCACCCAAAATGAATTAATGATAGGATGGGGTTGAGATTTACCATATCCCGAAAAATAGCCCTTGGGTTTGGGTTGTTCATTGTAGGAGTGGCTGTGCTCACATTTATTGTGAATCAAACTCTCAAAGATGGCTTAAATACGAACGATCAAATTTCTCTTGTTTACGCTCCTTCCCAACGCGCTCTTGAACGACTGGATAATCTTGTACTACGGTCCTACCAGTTAATGACACAATGGATCCATGTCCAATCGCGTGATGATGAAAAGTTTAAGTCCGAATTACGTCAGATTCTTGCTTCTTCCCTTCCCGAGAGCATGGAATTGGTCGATTCCCTATCACAAGCATGGACAGAAGATGATCACCTTACCAAAGACCGTCTTTTCCGTAATATTCAGCACCTTTCTTTGGCGTTTGACCAAACGATGAAAACTTTGCCAGATTTTTCATCCTATACCGATCCCTTTGCTAGTATGTCAGCCGAACAAGCGCTGCTCCCTGGCGAGGTAATTGACGCTCCTTTTCAGAAAATTAGAGAAGACTTAGATACACTATTGTCTCACCAAGAAGCGCTCTTAAACGAGGCCACTGCCAAGGAAAATGCGTCATATCAGTCCATGTTCAATGTGTCATATTGGTTGATGACAATAATGATCCTTGTCGGCGTGGTGATCGCACTGGTTGTGATTCGAAGTATTGTAAAACCAGTAAACGAATTGAAAAAAACCTTGCTCTACCTAGGAAAGGGTATTTATCCGAAGACGGAATTTAGAGTAGCCAACGATGAAATAGGAGACATGACTTTTGCGGTTAATCGCTTGGTAGATGGACTCAAAAAAACACGTGAATTCTCGCTGCAAGTGGGCGCCGGAAATTTCAATGCGGGCTATACTCCATTGTCAGATGAAGACGAGCTTGGAGGAGCATTGTTAAAAATGCGCGATGATCTGGCCGAAAACGAGAGGCTACTAGAAAAAAAGGTTGAGGAAAGAACCAATGAGGTTGTTCGGCAAAAAGAACAAATTGAAAACCAAAAGGAAAGAGTAACCCTCCTTTATAAAGATTTAACCGATAGTATTAATTACGCCAAGCGAATCCAACAAACAATCTTACCAACTGATGAGCAAGTACATTCACTTTTTGATGAGTGTTTTGTGCTCTATCGACCGAAGGATATCGTCTCGGGCGATTTTTATTGGTTCAAAGCAAGCGGTAAAAAAAGCATTTTCGCGGCGGTTGATTGCACAGGTCATGGTGTCCCAGGAGCATTTATGAGCCTTGTTGGCCACAATGTGCTCAATCAAGTAACCAAAGTGTTCACTAGACCATCTCAAATTCTGAATAATCTGAATCGGATGGCAATGGAAGTGCTAGATGGTGATGGAACCAGTCAAATCAAGGACGGCATGGATATCGCCTTGTGCACTTTTGACAAAGAAACGCTCGAGCTAGAATTCGCTGGAGCATATAATCCACTGTGGATAGTCCGTAAGGGAGAACTCATAGAGCAAAAGGCAGATAAATTTAGTATTGGTTCTTTCTCACACGGTGAGAATCAATTTACCAACCATGTCTACCAGTTGGAAAAGGGTGATTGCATTTACATCTTCTCTGATGGATATGCCGATCAATTCGGCGGACCCAAAAACAAGAAATTCATGCGCAAGCAATTTCGTGAACTAGTGGTGAATTCTAGTCCACTGCACATGGAAGAACAAAAGAACTTGTTAGAACAAGCCTTGGTCAAATGGAAAGGTTCGCAAGATCAAGTTGACGATATCCTGGTGATTGGAATACGTGTTTAGCTTTCAAATACAGAAGACTCGAGTACGTAGTTGTCTTTTGGATTTATACAGAGTACGGGTATTTGAGCCTCATTGGCAATTATTTGAGTCTCATAACTCCCGCCAATAATGTGCATCAAACTGCTCTCGTAAAAGTTCATTATGCACATTAAATCAGCGTCAACCGAGGCTGCATATTTCAACAGACTCTTCACGAAATTCCCCGACTTAGTTTCGGTGATCTCTACTTCCGTCTCAATTTCTCGCTCAGCCATAAATCGGCGTGCATAATTCAAATTTCGCTCTAGCTGGTTCTTCAAGAATTCATCAGTTTCACCTGGAGAAACGAGGTAGACTTTTGAATTGAAGTACAAGGCCATATCAGCCACAAGCTTCAACTTTTGTTTAGTCTCTCGATGCAAATCCAAAGGAACTACAATCTTGTCGTATCCTGATTCGCGGATTCCTCTCTCCTGAACAATAATAAACGGAATTGAAGATTCGGTAACTATTTTAAGCGCTCGGCTACCCGTAATGAATTGCATTCCGCGCATTCCATGAGTACCCATGATAATCAAGTTAGCATCAACTTCAGTCGCAACTTTATCGATGTCTTCGAAAATACTGCCTATACGGACAATAGTTTGAATCTGAACATTATGATCCTTCTGAATGCGAGCTTGAAGTGTTTCGAGCTTCAGCTTAGCTTCGGAAATATCATGCTTGTTATTGATGACATGTAGAATAAATATGGTCGCTTGAATAGCATGACCGACTACGATGGCGTGATTTATCGCAGCGTCACCAACTTTTGTGAAGTCTGTAGGGACTAAAATCTTATTGTTCATGGTTACAGGCTGTTTTCGAGCGCAAATGTAATATTTATCTACATTGATTTGCCAATTTTAGCATGGCTTCTTGCCTCAGAGAGCTCATATCAGGGTCAAAGTGGAGGGAAGAACCCTTCGAGTTATGGAATTTAGGTTCGCTCCAGGTTCTCTTTTGTTGTACAAGTATTGGTAAGCCCATGTGACCCAATTATATCGGGTAACTAAGAAGATCTTATTAATCTGGATTTCACGGGATGTCGTACTCTTTTCCCGTTGTAGGAAATTTCCTACAGCGGGAAAAGAGTTTTTCTTACAGAGGTTGGCTAGCTCCGGATATACTTTTGTCTCGGTTGAATAAACAGTACACCAGGTACTAATAAGTTAATTGAAATCAATTGAAGATTGCACCTTTCAATTAACTCTGAACTAAAGGAGGGTCAAAGGACCCTCCTTTGTTATTGCTACCTTTTTTGAAATTTGCCAGCAAGACTTACGATCTTTGTCACTTAGAATGATTCGAAAGATTGTCAACAAGGCATATAGTTATGCCTACTCACTTAAGCTTAGTCACAAGCAAATCACAATGGCATTGGCAATTGCTGTAGGGTTTGTCTCTGGCTTGGTTTCTGTGGTGCTTAAGAATGGAGTGTTTTGGATTCAATGGCTTCTGGCTGAAGGGATTACCCAGGATAGCTACAACTTGTTGTACGTCTTGTACCCCCTCGTTGGGATTGTGGCAACTGTTTGGATCGTCAAGAAATGGATAAAAAAAGATCCAGGTCCAGGTATCCCAAGCACGCTCTATGCGATAAGCAAAAGGAAAAGCACCCTCAGAAAGCACAATATCTACTCAGCTACCTTGACAAGTATATTTACTGTTGGTTTCGGTGGTAGTGCGGGTCTTGAGGCTCCAGCGGTTCAAACTAGTGCAGCAATAGGATCCAATTTGGGCGATGCTTTTAAGCTGAATTATAAAACAAAGACCTTGTTAATTGGTTGTGCCGCAGCTGGGTCATTGGCTTCGATTTTCAAAGCCCCTGTTGCCGCCATTATATTCGCGGTGGAGGTGTTCATGATCGATCTTACGACAGTAAGCTTGATCCCCCTATTGCTTGCGTCGATTTCTGCACTTTTGACGGCCAATCTATTCTTAGGCGAAGATTCATTGCTCCGCTTTCAACTCCGCTCGTCATTCGAGTTAGTTAACCTGCCTTTCTTTATCCTGCTTGGGGCTTTTACTGGGATCTGTTCTATTTATTTCTCCAAACTATATATGGGTATTACTCGAACTTTGGAGAAAGTTCGAAAAGTGTATGTCCGTGCAATAATTGGTGGCTTACTGCTGGGAATCATCGTTTTTGTTTTTCCTCCTCTTTATGGTGAAGGTTATGAAACGATCAATTCTTTATTGAATGATAATCTTGCTGGCGTCGCTAAAAACAGTGTTTTTTATGATTATCGGTCCAGCGTGACGATGATGCTTATCTTCATGATGGGACTCGTGATTTTTAAAGTTGTCGCCACCGGACTCACCATTGGATCTGGTGGAGTTGGGGGGATTTTTGCCCCTACACTTTTCATGGGTAGCACACTTGGATTTTTGTTTGCAAGGGTTTTTAAATACTTCAATATCACCGAACTTCCCGCGAGTCAGTTTACTTTGGTGGGTATGGCGGGTCTAATGGCTGGTGTGCTTCATGCCCCTTTAACAGCAATTTTTATGATCGCGGAGATAACAGGGGGATATGAGTTATTTCTACCTCTAATGGTCACTTCTGCTATTTCTTATTCAACTAGTCGCGCGCTTTCTCCCCATACTATCTATACCCAAGAATTGGCTAGCCGGGGTGAATTGATTACCCATGATAAAGACAAGGCAGTCCTCACTTTAATGAACCTCAAAGAGGAAATTGAAACGGGATTCGTGGTAGTTCGAGACACATGTACTTTGGGGGACATGGTAGGGGCCGTTAGGAAAAGCAAGAGGAATGTGTTCCCAATTACCGACGAAAAGAAGAGATTGGTGGGCATCATAACATTGGACGATATCCGAGAAGTGATGTTTGACAAAAGCCTGTACAGTGAAATTAAAGTTAGTGATTTAATGGCCGCACCCCCTGAGCTGATTTACACCACCGACAGTATGGAGGATGTAATGCGCAAATTTGAAGATTCTGAAGCTTGGAATTTGCCGGTATTGGAAGGACAAGCGTACGTGGGATTCGTCTCGAAGGCAAGATTGTTTAATGCTTACCGAAAGTTATTGAAGGAAGCTTATGATACCGAATGATCGGATTGCAACAATAAAAAAAGGGCTCCTACGAGCCCTTTTTTTATTGTATTGTAATGTGTAGTTTTATTGAACACATCCCTGATCGATCTGAGAAATTGGATCGGCATTCGGGAAACAGTTTCCACTTGGTAATTCTTGTGGATTGTAGCGTAATAAATCATCATCGTACAATGCGTTTTCCAAGAAATTCACCAAATCTGTAATCTCTGCATCTGTTAACTCAAGAGTATGGAATCCTTCTGCAAGTTGAGAAGAAGGAACGTTACCGTTGTCCGAAACCGCAGCATTCTTATACTCTACAACTTCGCGCACTGAAGTATACGTGCCTCCATGGCCAAAAAACGGAGAGTCTTTCATGTTGTACAACTGCGGAGTTTTGAATTTGTAGTTGTCCGCTGCATCACCCGTGAAACTTCCACGACCGAGATTGGCAGTATTGTCAGTAGATGAACCGTAAGTACCATTTCCATCCATGTCTGTCATACCCAGTGCATAAAATGTCATTGAGTTGAGGGCTGGACCATTGTGGCAACTGCTACATTCAGCTTTACCAAAGAAGAGTGCCGCCCCTCTTTTCTCTGAATTAGTCATAGCTCCATTGTCGCCGCGTAACCATTCTTGGAAAGGAGCTTTGTTCGACAGAATAGTGCGCTCATAAGCGCCTATAGCCATTCCACCAGTACGGACACTGTACCGAGTTGCTTCAGGCCATTCCGAGAAGGCGATATCAAACAAATCTTCGTACAAACTAAATTCCTGACAAATTTCTTCGTCCACTTCCATACGGTGAACTGAAAGTCCCGCGATCGCTTGGGTTTCGAGTCCTTCATGCCCAAATTGGTTATTCCAAACGGGCGAAGCTGGATCCCAAAGGGCTTCAGTTCCTTCGTTCGGCCCAGTAGCACCAAATTGTCCATTCCAAAGCATGACTTTCTGGTATGCACCATTCATCGCCGACGGTGTACGTAGTGGCTGAACATCTATGCTATCAACATGATAAATTGGATTGAGCTCACGGCCTTCTCCCGCAATGCCAAATCCCATACCACCTTCACCAATTCCTTGTTGCATGTTGGCCTGAAAACCTGCCCGGGCATGATGACAACTTGAACAAGAATACGTTCCTACTCCCTCATCTTCCAACTTCGGATTTTTAGCCAAACCTGTTTCGTGAAACAGTAATTTTCCTAGTTGAACTTTTGCATTCGACAATGGATTAAGGGGGTCTTGAGGTATTGAAGCAAAGTCATTGCTTTCCGGAAGAATGAGCATGTCAACTCCGACACCATCAGTTGCCGCATTGATGGCATTCAGCAGCGCTTTGTCATAATCAGTGGGAGTTGAAGAGATTTCTTCAACAGGATCTTTGCGACAAGATTGAATCGAAAGAGCCCCCACCATGAGGACGATTAGTCCCCATGAAAAGTGTCTTCTCATAAAAAAAGGGTTAAGTGATAAAAACTGTTAGTTATTCAAAAATACGGATTCTACGGAAAATGTTACATTTTCGTGACAATTTAAAATCCTTCTAAGAAGCGTGCCGTCGACTTAAAAAAATCTTCTGGCGCCTCTGCATGAAGCCAATGACCGGCATTTTTGATGGTGTCAAAGTGTACCCGTGGTATGGTTGACTGAATTTCGGCAAAATCATCATCCAACACATAATTCGACATCTGTCCTCTGATAAACAGCGTTTCGGCCTCTATCTTTTCTTGTGGCAGGGCAGAAAGTATAGCGGGCATGGAACGCTCGAGAACCTTGACATTCATTCGCCAACGCAAGTCTCCTTTTTCATACCAATAAAGGTTCTTCATTAGGAACTGTCGAATGCCAGGTTCCGGAACATACTTTTGAAGAATTTTCTCCGCTTGTTTACGCGATGAAATAAGTTGATCGTCGATTTCAAGCAATGCTGCCAATATCTTTTCGTGATGAGGGGGATATGCTTTCATTCCCATGTCAGCAACAATAAGTTTCTCCACGAATTCTGGCCACCGCTGGGCATAGCGCATAACCGCCTTTCCCCCCATGGAATGTCCCAGAAAATGCGCAAACATAATCTGTTCGTCCAATATAAGCTCATGCAGATCTTCAGCCATAAGATTATAGCTGAAGTCTTCAGAGTGCGGCGAATGTCCATGATTTCTTAAATCAACCAAGTACACCGAATACGTCTCTGAATATTGTTTAGCCAGCGTTTGCCAGTTGTCAGCTGAACCAAATAACCCGTGGACGATGATCAATGGTTCTCCTTCACCAATTTTTCGAAAATTCAACTTCATTTATTCAATGCTCTTTGGTACAGATTGACGGTGTTCTCCAAGCCGAAATACAATGCATCGCTGATTAATGCATGACCAATTGACACCTCGGCCAATCCTTCGATGTTTCGATGAAAGAAATTCAAATTGTCAAGGTTTAGATCATGCCCGGCGTTTACTCCCAAACCACATTTGCGCGCAGCGCTAGCCGCCTTCCTAAACGATGAAATCGCCATTTCTGGATCTTTGGGATAAAGCGTGGCATAGTCCTCTGTGTACAACTCAACTCGGTCTGCTCCTACTTTGGCCGCCAATTCAATTTCCTTTTCGTCGGTTTCCATAAAGATTGAAGTACGGATGCCTGCCGATTTAAATGTGAGAATGACCTGTTGGAGGAAATCAAAATGTTCGGAAACTTTCCATCCAGCGTTGGACGTAATTGCATCTGGAGCATCTGGCACCAAAGTTACTTGGTCTGGAATAATACCCAACACCAGTTCTATAAAATCTTGTGTGGGATTTCCCTCGATGTTTAGCTCTGTCTGCACAATATGTTTTAGATCGCGGGCATCCTGATAGCGAATATGACGCTCATCTGGTCGAGGATGAATCGTAATTCCATCGGCTCCAAATTGCTCGATATCACGCGCGGCTTTCAATAAATCGGGTGTGTTGCCTCCGCGGGCATTTCGAATGGTGGCGATCTTGTTAATATTTACACTTAGCTTGGTCATCGTAGGACTATTACCAATCAAAACAAAGTTGTTTGTCTGACGTCGTGCAAAATTATTTTATCCATCTTGGATTTCGACTAGAAATATTCGAATTAATTTGCCAACGTTAAGTGGGTTTTTATTTCGTTAACTGTATTAAGCATAGAATGACCGTAAAGGACTATATATCACACGACTGCCCTGAGCTCACATGCTTGGATAGCCCCGTCAATGCTCTGAATCTTATGGACGAGTATCAGGTTTCACATCTTCCAGTAGTGGAAAATGGAAAATATTTGGGACTTGTTTCAGAGGACGAATTGGAAGTATTGGACACTCCAACTACAGGACTTGTTTGTGGTAAACACGGATTGTTGGCCTTAAAAATTGGTGCCCATCAACATATTTATGACGCTCTACACCTTGCCGCTGAAAACCACATTACTATAATTCCAGTGGTGAGTGAAGACAATGATTATTTGGGTTGTATCACGCGCACGGCATTGCTCGATGGCTTGGCAAAATCTCACAGTGTGAGAGACCCTGGTGGAATTATCGTGCTAGAAATGCAGGCCAACGATTATTCTTTGAGGGAAATTGCGGACATAGTCGAAGGTAATGATGCCAAAATCCTAAGTGTTACCCTAAGTAATCCTTCGGAATCAATTCTGCTCGAAGTGACTTTGAAAATCAATCAAACAGATTTAAATGGCATTCTTCAAACGTTCAATCGCTACGACTATGTGGTTAAAGCCCATTTTCAGGCACCCATTTTTGAGGAGAACTTGCGCAATCGATACGATGAATTCATGAAGTATCTGAATATCTAAGCTTGTATTTCCTAGGAAGTGCCCGTAGGGTTTTAATATCTTCGCTTAACTCAACTCTCAAGGCATGATAATCGGCGTTTACGGAAGGCAATTTGATACTCGGTTTGCCAAGCCCATTGAAATTTTTTTATCTAGCCTATCGGCAAATGGATTTGATCTTAGGATTCATTCCAGCTTTGTCCGTTTTCTCGGAGAGACCATTAATCTTGATGCTTCATTAGCCACGTTCGAAAGCTTTCAGGAGGTTGAGGACATGAGTTTTGTGATCAGTATTGGTGGAGATGGGACTATTTTGGATACAGTAACTTTTGTACAGGATTCAGGAGTGCCAATTCTAGGTATAAACGCAGGCCGATTGGGCTTTTTGTCAAATGTATCATTAGATGCCATTGAATTCACAACACAGTGCTTGGTTAAAGGAGATTATTCAATCGACAAGAGATCGCTCATAGAAGTTGAAGGCATCCATGGAAAGGACCATTGTCCATTCGCGTTAAACGAAGTCACAGTCCACAAAAAAGACACTTCGAATATGATCACCGTGAAAGCGTGGGTCGACGGTGTGTACATGAACAGTTACTGGGCTGATGGATTGATCATATCAACTCCTACTGGTTCGACGGCTTATAATTTGAGCTGCGGAGGCCCTATCGTCATGCCTGGATCGGACAATGTGATTTTAACCCCGATTGCGCCTCATAACCTGAATGTGAGACCAGTGGTTATACCCTCTGAATATGAAGTGGAACTTGAGGCTCAAACTAGAGATCAGGAGATATTGTTGACCTTGGACTCAAGGTCTTACTCACTGCCAAATGGTAGTAGAATAAAACTTCGAAAGGCATCATTTGAGATCAATCTGATTTCTCTTCCTAACCAAGACTTTTTTAGCACCATTCGTTCTAAGATGATGTGGGGCATTGATAAGCGTAACTAGTTAATAGACTCAGAATTATAATTAGATTTGCGCTTCGGAAATGTTGCTTGAGATTCCTTTGATTCAGAAACTTTCGGGCAATATTCACGTATTAACTGCATTATGTTGGAGATGAAGACACGTATATTGTTTTTATGCATGCTATTGCTTCCACTCTTGAGCGTAGGTCAAAAAAAGTTTGACCGAAGTAAGGAGATGGGTTTAATGGCCGGTACAGCGTATTACATAGGTGATATAAATCCTAGAAAACATTTTGGTGGAAATTTACGCCTGGCAGGTGGGTTGTTTTACAGACATAACCCGAACCGACGAATTTCGATCAAGGGTTCTTTCTTGTATGGAAGAATCGAGGCAAGCGACGCCAACAGCAAAGATCAATGGCAGGTGAACCGAAACCTGTCTTTTCGCAACGATGTCTTTGAAGGAGCTATTCAAGCGGAAATAAACTATTTCAATTACCAAATCGGTGATAAAAGAGACTTCTTTTCTCCCTATTTGTTTGCAGGCCTCGCCTACTACAGCATGAAGCCCCAAGCCGAATACAAAGGCGTGTATTACGAACTTCAACCCTTGGGTACCGAAGGTCAAGGCACCACTGAGGGAGGAGAACGCTATAAGACTGGTGGGCTCTCCGTTCCATTTGGCCTTGGATTCAAGGTGAATGTGTTTAGCATTATCGCCATTAATTTGGAGTGGGGGATGAGAAAGACATGGACCGATTACTTTGATGATGTTAGTGGAAGCTATGTTGATCCAAGTGTCCTCCTAGTAGAAAACGGACGACTCAGCGCCGAATTGGCGGATCAAAGTCTAGAACCTGTCCTCGACAACGGCACCAATTCCGGCCTTCAGCGCGGCGATCCAGGTCGTAAGGACTGGTATTCCTTCGCTACATTAGCCATTTCTTTTCGCCTCGGAAAATCTCCGACCAACTGTTGGAACAACATCGACTTCGGTCGATAGTGATAATCTTCCAATACTAGTTTAATTCTTTGTTTCATTAACGGTCCAAGGACTCTATATTTGCAGCTTGAACTTCAATTAATGTTAATTTACTTCCTGGGCAGACTTGGGTGTAGATTTTAGCGTTGGGTTCAGGATGAACTATGGATTGGCAGGAAAAAATCGATCGAAATAATGTGCCCAAACATGTTGCCGTCATTATGGACGGGAACGGCCGCTGGGCTCGCCAACAGGGCGAAGAGCGTATATTTGGCCACTTCAGTGGGGTTGATGCTGTGCGCGCTACGCTGAAAGCTGCTCGAAATATTGGTGTAAAGTTTTTGACCCTTTATGCGTTCTCTACAGAGAACTGGAACCGGCCTTTGGAAGAAGTGCAGGCATTAATGGATCTTTTGGTGAAAACAATAATTCGGGAATTAGATGAACTTGATGACAATGGCGTGCGTTTGCAGGCCATTGGAGACATGCAAATGTTGCCCGAGGATTGTCGGTCGGAACTTCAAGCCGCCATGGATCGCACTGCCAAAAATGATGAAATTAGCCTCATTCTAGCATTGAGCTATAGCGCTCGTTGGGAAATGACAGAGGCCGTGAAGAAAATAGTTCAAGAAGATATCAAAGCAGAGAATATTACCGCAGATACAGTGTCAAACCATTTACAAACTGCTAATTTTCCTGATCCAGAATTAATGATTAGGACAAGTGGGGAACAACGAATTAGCAACTTCCTTTTGTGGCAGTTAGCCTATTCTGAACTCTATTTCACAGATGTACTGTGGCCAGATTTTAACGAATCTGAATTTTACAAAGCTATATGCGATTATCAAAACCGCGAACGCAGGTTCGGTAAAACGAGCGACCAGATAATCGCATAATCGAGACTATATGAAACACATTTGCCTAGGCCTTTTGGCGCTGAGCCTTTTTATCCCTTTTGTTGCTAAGGCGCAACCCACCCAAATCGGCTCAGGAATCGATTATTTGGTTCCGCAAACGTATACCATCGCAGGATTGGTTGTGAGTGGTGCCGAGCATACTGATGTAAATGCTATTAAGCTACTGTCGGGTTTGCAAATTGGCGACGAAATCCTCATTCCAGGTGAAGATGTGTCACAAGCGATTAAAAAACTCTGGCGCCAGCACCTCTTTGCCGATGTCTCCATCTACGCCGCAGAAATTCGTGGAAATGATATTTATCTGAACATAGAAGTTCAAGAGATGCCACGTTTGTCGCATTTCAGCTTCGACGGTATTCGGAAAACCGAGGCAGACAACATTCGAGATGAAATTCACCTTATTTCTGGTGTTATTGTCAATGAAAATGTCAAGAATAGAGCAATCAATGGCATTAAAAACTATTTTATTGACAAGGGTTTTCTCAACGTCAAAGTCAAGATAGTTGAGAAGGAGAATACGAGTATTGAGAATTCAGTTTCCCTCGCTTTTATCATCGACAAGGGTAAAAGAGTTAGAATTAAAAACATCAATTTCATTGGTGCGAATGAAGTAGCGAATTGGAAGCTTCGCCGGTCAATGAAGAATACGAAGAAGACCCGAATTTGGGGTGTTTTCAAAGCATCGAAGTATATTGAGAAGGAATACCAAACAGACAAGACTACCCTAATCGCTAAATACAACGAGCTGGGGTATAGAAATGCTCGAATTGTGAGTGACTCAATCCGTCACATCAGCAGGCGGCGAGTCAATCTCGATATCACCTTGCACGAAGGTGAGAAATTCTATTTCAGAGACATCACCTTCGTTGGAAATAAAAAATACAGCACAGGAAGGTTAGATAGTATCCTGAATATTCAAGCGGGCGACATTTACGACGTGACAATGCTTGAAGCGCGTCTTTACATGAATCCAAACGGTCAGGATATTACGTCTCTATACCAGGATGACGGATATCTTAACTTCCAAGCCTACCCGATTGAAACACTAGTAGAGAATGATTCTATTGACATTGAGATTCGAATTAGTGAAGGCAAGAAATTTAGAATAGGAACTGTTACAGTTGTTGGAAATACGAAAACCAACGATCATGTTATTTATCGGGAAATACGCACGAAACAAGGCGATCTCTTCCGAAGAAACGATGTGATCCGAACGCAGCGAGAATTGGCCCAACTTGGATATTTTGATCCACAGAAATTTCAAATCAACCCAACGCAGAACCCAGATAAAGGGACAGTTGATATTGAGTATGTAGTTGAAGAAAAACCAAGTGACCAGGTAGAACTTTCTGGAGGTTGGGGAGCAGGACGTGTTGTTGGTTCACTTGGAGTGAGCTTCAATAATTTCTCTTTGAGGAGTGTCTTTAAAAAAGGCGCTTGGACGCCAGTTCCTTCTGGTGATGGTCAAAGATTGAGTCTGCGTGCCCAGTCCAATGGTCTGTTCTTTCAATCGTATAGCGCTTCCTTCGTCGAGCCTTGGCTTGGAGGAAAGAAACCAAATTCTTTGAGTGTTTCTGTTTGGCACTCCGTGCAAAGTAATGGCGAACGCCGAAAAGTGGGAGGGGAATTAAACCCGGAACGAAGATCGCTGAACATTACTGGTGCTTCTGTTGGTTTGGGTAAAAGGTTGGCCGTGCCAGATGACTGGTTCCAATTTTATCTTGGACTTTCTTACCAGCACTTCAACCTAAATCGATTTGGTTCGTTTTTCAGTTTTGATGATGGAATATCTAACAACCTTTCTATTACAGCTACTCTATCTCGAAACTCCGTGAGTGAACCAATTTATCCTTCTTGGGGATCAGATGTTTCTCTCACTGGAAAATTCACTCCACCGTACTCAGCCATTGGCAGAATGTTTGGCGAAAAGCCGGACTATGCGACCATGACTGATCAGGAAAAATTTGATTGGGTAGAGTACTATAAAATTAAGTTTACGGCCAAGTGGTACACGACGCTTTTCAGTCATAAAGTTGGAGATGAGGGGAATCAACACAATCTTGTATTGGCAACAAGCGCCGGGTTTGGATTCTTGGGCGCCTACAATCAACAGATTGGACTATCTCCGTTCGAGCGCTTCTATTTAGGAGGTGTTTATTTGTCAGGTTATGTGCTGGATGGTCGTGAAATCGTCAACCTACGTGGATATGATGAGTTGTCACTTACCTATCCTTCGCGATCGGTTGGTTCACCACTTATTTCTAAATATAGCGCTGAGTTGAGGTATCCACTTTCTACGAACCCGAATGCTTATATCTATATGTTAGGTTTCTTAGAAGCTGGAAAAACGTGGTCGAAGTATACGGATTACAACCCGCTAAACGTTATGCGTTCTGGAGGTGTCGGATTGCGGATATTCTTGCCCATGTTTGGACTACTTGGACTTGATTATGGATGGCGATTGGATGATGTTCCTGAAAACCCTGCCATGCAAAAGGGACAATTTCACTTTAGCATTGGAATGAATCTAGGTGAACTCTAAAAAACTTAATTTAAATTCGCGTCGTTCATGCTTGGAATGGAAATTGCATAGCTCAATGAAATGATGTTAATGAGGGGAATCACACACGCCGTGTTGACGATCCGAAAAATTGAACTCATGAAGAATATTTTTATCACGCTTGCCCTGATGTTTGTTTTTACTGTGGCCAATGCTCAGAAATTTGGTTACGTGGATACCGACTATATTTTAATGCATGTTCCTGAATATGCAGAAGCACAGTCTGAACTCAACAAATTCTCTGCCGATTGGCAAGCTGAAATAGAGACTAAGTACGAAACGGTACAAAGATTGCAAGAAGCATATGATGCCGAGAAAGTATTGCTTACCGAAGAGATGAAAAAGAAGAGGGAGGCAGAGATTCAAAAGCGGCGACAAGAAGCGATGGAAATGCAAAAACAGAAATTTGGTGTTGGAGGAGAGCTTTTCAATAAGAGAGAAGAACTGATCAAACCAATTCAAGATCAAATCTATGATGCGATCAAAGATGTGGCCAACTCAAAAGGATTAATGGTAATCTTCGATAAAGCTAAACAAAGCAATATTCTGTACAGCAATCCGAAACATGATGTAAGTGACAACGTGATCAAGAAGATGGGGCTTAAACCAGGAGAGACGATTGAGGCGGAAGAAGCTGCAGGGAAGGATCAAGGAAAACAAAATACGAATACAAATAAAGATCAAGGAAGATCAGGTGGCGCTAAAACCGATAGAGGAGGGAATGCCCCAAAAAAATAACTCACGCTTAATTGCTCTATTAAAACTACTTCAATGAAGAAAATTATCATCATCGCAATCGTGTGTATCGGTGCAGTGTTCACTGGAAATGCACAAAAACTAGGACATATTGATTCTCAGGAATTATTGTTGTCTATGCCTGAACGTGCTGCTATTGAAACAGAGTTGCAAGAATATGCTTCTGTGTTAGAGACGCATTTGAACAGCATGAAAAAAGACTATGAGGCTAAGGTCCTAGAAATTCAAAGCAATCCGAATTTGCCTGAAGCAATCTACAATGACAAAGTTAGAAAGCTGCAAGAACTGGAACAAAGCATGCAAGAATTTCAGCAGACTGCCAATCAAGATTTGGCTAAAAAGGAGTCTGAATTGCTTCAACCAATGATTGACAAGGCGCAAGCTGCAATTACAGCAGTTGCCGAAGAAAATGGATTTACGTACATCCTCGATGCCTCTACTGGTGTTACTTTGTACAACGGTGGTGAAGATGTTTTGCCGCTCGTAAAAGCGAAATTGGGCCTCAAATAATTGAAAAGAGCCTCGTTTAAAAAAAATTACTGCACTTTTGAAATCCGGTTGATCCAACCGGATTTTTTTATGAAGAAAAACGCACCCATAGGCATATTCGATTCGGGAATAGGTGGCTTAACCGTTGCCAAGGCGATCAATGATTTGCTTCCGAAAGAGTCTCTGATATATTTCGGAGACACAGCCCATTTGCCGTATGGCGATAAATCTGCTGCAAGTGTGCGTGGTTATTCTCTTCGAATTGCAGCCTTCCTCAAGGAACACGGATGTAAAGCAATCGTAATAGCCTGCAATACGGCCAGCGCTCGCGCAACGAAGTCGGTCATTGATTTAATGGGAGTCGATATACCGGTGATCAATGTAATCGACCCTGTTGCGGAATACATTGGCAAAACCTTCAAGAATCAAAAAGTTGGAGTTATTGCCACTAAAGGAACTATTAGTTCTAGGGTCTATCCCAAACGAATCCATCAGTTTTCTCCAGATGTGAAAGTCGCTACGAAAGCGACCCCGTTGCTAGCGCCCATGATAGAAGAGGGATTCTACAATAACAACATTAGTAAGGCTGTTATTCACTCGTATCTAAGCCATCCTAATTTGCGCAAACTCGATGCCCTCGTTTTGGGTTGTACGCATTATCCGCTGATTAAAAGCGAGGTGGAAGATTTCTATTCTGAAGCTGTCGAGGTATTGGACTCATCACAATTCTTGGCCAAAAATCTTGAAGTTGTTCTCGAGCAGAAAAATTTGGTGAGCAACAATCGACGTCCAACGAAGGAGTTTTTCGTTTCAGATTTTACGGAGTCCTTCAAGCATTGTACTCGGCTGTTTTTTGGAGAGGAAATCTCTTTGAAAGAGGCTCGAATTTGGGATTAACGGTACCAATCAGCATACATGACGTAGTTCTTGGCTGTGGTGCTTATCAGGCCGCTTATCTTCTCTTCGTCCAATGTCTTTCTCATCTTGGCCGGTACTCCAGCCCACAAGGTGCCAGTCGGAATTCTAGTTCCTTCGAGAACTACCGCGCCGGCGGCAACAATTGAGTTGCTTTCAACCACCACCCCATCCATAAGAATCGCACCCATTCCTATTAGTACGTTGTCTTGAACCTCGCATCCATGGACTATAGCCCTGTGTCCTATAGAGACATTGTTTCCTATGGACGTGCCAAATTTCTTATACGTGCAATGGATCATGGCGTGGTCTTGAATATTGACTGCATTTCCAATGCGAATGGAGTTTACATCGCCACGTATAACTGCATGGTACCAAACAGTACAATCATCACCCATTACAACGTCTCCAACGATTACTGCATTTTCAGCTAGCCAGGTAGATTTCCCTATTTCTGGTGTTTTTTCAAGCAAAGTTTTAATAAGCGCCATTCGATCCAATTTTTTGTCAAAGGCTAAACTAAACGATTCGGTAGCTCTTTTCAAAGCGGACGTGTTGATACTTTGATCAGAGTTTCAAGCTGTTAGATGCGGATATGGGTAACTTCAACAAATACAAGAAGATTCTCCATGAAGCCTTTATTTATTTTCATTTTTAGCCTTACAGTAAGCTTGTGCGCTGCCCAGGCCCCCCCTCAAGGCATCAGTTATCAAGCTGTTGCTCGTGATGTTGACGGCATTGTACTTGCAGATGCTCCACTCGGGGTTGAGATTACTATTCGCTTGAACGATGCCAACGGTGTCATTTGGTGGCAAGAGGAGCACGACGTTGTTACGAATACGCTTGGATTGTTTGCTCTGATTATTGGGCAAGGAACTTCGACAGGTTTGGGGAATAACCCATCTTTTGAAACGATTAACTGGGGCGCAGCATCGTATTTTCTGCAGGTAGCCATTGATCCCGGTGATGGGGTGTATGAATTGATGGGGACCTCTCAGTTTCTGTCGGTGCCTTATGCCTTCTATGCCGAGACAAGTGGCGACTCGAACGATGATGATCCCGATCCGAGCAATGAGCTGATTACAAACATGTTTGTCGAAAATGACTCCATTGTGATTGTCGAAGGAGGCATTCAACATTTCTTGGACATTGGCTCGATTGCAGGAGAAGCTTCATTGACAGACGAGTGTATCAGTATTGCTCAGCTTCAAGGAACGGATTTGAATATAGTGGAGTGTGGTCAAGCCTTTGTCATTCCGCTGGAATCATTAGTAGACGACGGAGATTGGACTGTGGATGAAGGTGTGATGTACAACGATCAATTGGATGTAGGAATCGGCACCAACAGTCCGACCAGCAGTCTTGATGTGAACGGCTCTCTTGCCTTAGAAGTTAGCTCGGTACAAGGACCAATAAATGTCAATGTTGATGAGAATAATTGCATACTCATTGCGAATGTCACAAATGGTGATGTAACAGTTAACCTACCTTCAGCGACTACTTGTTTGGGTAGGATGTACACGTTCAAAATATTCGCTTCTTCTGGAGTCAATGATTTTAACCTCGTGACATTTGGCTCTGAAACAGTGGATGGAGTGGATAATCCTGTAGTGTCCAGTGCCGACAATAAAGTATTTGCTATCGTATCGGATGGCAGCGCCTGGTGGGTAATAAATGGCAGTATTGCTCCCTAATGGAAAGACTTTTATTCATATTGATTTTAATGGTGCCTAGTGTGGTTTTTGGGCAGGTGACATTGGACCGACAAGTCATAGGATCGGCTGCGATTAGTGGGTCTGGGAGCTTGTTGATTTCTTCCACGGCTGGTCAGCCTGAATACACCACGGAGTCAAACAGTTCAGGGATCATTTCGCAAGGCTTTCAACAGCCCCCAAATGAATTTATAGAACCTGCCGTTTCGCTTGAACTACCTCTGTGCATTGGCGATGACCTGGCAGTGTTATCCATTAATTTGGAACAATGTCCAAATGCCATGATTTATGTTGATGGACAGGAATTAGGAGGCACCTCAACAACCCTAGATGAGGGGCAGTATGACCTGGTGGTGATTGGAGATGGGTGTTATCTCAACGACAGCATAGTCGTGAGTTATGACGACATACCAATATGTGATGTGGTTTTCTTTTCTGGATTCTCTCCCAATGGTGATGACGTTAATGACGAATGGATCATCGAGAATATTGAGTTCAGTACCCATGCGACAAATAAAGTGATGATCTACACGAGATGGGGAGATAAGGCTTGGCAAGGTGTTGACTACGACAATACTGAAAGCGTATTTAGGGGAGTTTCCAATGATGGTGTTCTCCTACCCGCTGGCGTGTATTATTACGTATTTGAATCAGGAGATTATTCGAAGAATGGATTTATCGAATTATTGCGATGAAATTATCAGTGAATAGATATACAAGACTGCGCGATCTGTTTCTACATGGTTGGATTCAGATGTGCGCATGCTTGGTGATGCTATTTATGACCAGTGTGGTGCATTCTCAGCAAGATTGGATTTATACGCAAGGGCATTTCGATATTTTTGGCTCGAACGATGCGTTTGCTGGACATTCTGGAGGGGTGAATGCTACTCTACGTCTCCGCGAACAATGGGTAGGATTTGAAGGGCGACCGTCTACTCAGTTTCTAAGTGTACACTCCCCTGTTTTTAAAAAGATAAGCCTTGGCGGCAAATTCATGTATGATCGGTTAGGTGCTCAGCAGCGACTATTCATTAAGGTGGCAGCATCTTATAACTTAGCGATTGGGGATGGTAGCTTGCGATTTGGCCTTGGAGCTAGTTGGTTAAATCAAAGGATTAGAGTAGACAGAATTACAACACAACAAGAAGAAGCTGGCTTGGATTATGTTGGGACCAATGGAAATGCACTTAGTTTTTCCGGGGGTCTATTTTTCATCAATGACACCTGGTACGTGGGTGTGCAGGGGGACAATCTCAATACTCCAACTTTGTACAATGATTCAGAGTATAACTTGCGACCAGTTTTCACAGTAATGGGTGGGGTGGTTTTTGAGATAAGCGAGAATCTAGCGATTAAACCATCTGTCGTTTGGAGAGAGGCTGTCAATGGAGTTTCCGATGGCGATCTTGGTTTGGCTCTGCTAATTAAGAATAAGATTTGGGTCGGAGGAGGATATCGCTACAATTCTGCAGCTTATGGTTTGCTGCAATTTCGGTTTTCAGAATCCTTTCAAGCCGGTTATTCATACGATTTCTCGACTTCGCTTATCGCGACCTACGAATCGGGCAGCCATGAATTGTTTCTATCCTACATTTTTGGTAAATCGACCGTGAAAAATAAGTCGATTAGGTACTTCCGATGATGCGCTGGACCACCATATTATTTGCCCTTGTGGCTTATCAATGTCATGCACAATCCACTTTTGTTGTTGACTCAATGAGGCAATGCAATGACGAAAACAACCAGATGGTGTGTTCAATGGTTCAGGGTCGAATAGTCCTTGCTCACGAAGTTTTTTCTTCTGCCTATGATGATCGGGGGCGAACTGATCATGCGCACTACGAATTGACATTTGCCCGCATGGGCTCATCATTTAATACACTTGAAATAGAAGAGTACTTTCCATTTAACGACACAAAATTTGATGATGGGACCTGTTGTTATTCTGATCGAGACTCAACTTTGTATTTCTCTTCCACGGCTGATTATGGGCAAAACCCAAATCATTTAGTGCAGCTTTACGCTTCGAAATATGTTGAGGGAACTTGGACACGGCCAACAGGGTTTAAGGCCAATTTAGTCAATTACAACTCGGCTCACCCATGGGTTAACAGCAAAGGAGATGTATTCGTGTTTTCTTCCGATAGGCCAGGAGGGATGGGGAAAATGGACTTGTGGTATTGCAATTGGTTGGGTCAAGATTGGAGTGATCCTGTTTGGCTTGGAGAGGGTGTTAATTCTGTGGATAATGAGATTTTTCCGACATTTTTGGGCAATGACATTTATTTTTCAAGTGATCGAGTTCCTTCCCAGGGGCATGACTTATATGTGACTACAAAGCAAAGTCAGTGGAGAACAATTGAGAAACTCCCCGCTCCATTCAACAGTGATGCGGATGATATTCAATGTGTTTTTCTGGATGAGGAAACCGCGTTCTTGACCAGCTCTCGAAAAGGAGGTTTAGGGGGTGATGATGTATATCTTTTACGCGCAAAAATCGAAATCATAGAGGACTATGTGGCGAGTGTTGAATGTCTTGGGGAGCCATTGCGAGATGTACAATTGCGCTTTGTCAACACATTGAAGGAAGTTGTTTTTGAGGGCGTTTCCGATGATGGAGGAGACATGGAACTTGTGAACTTGAGTTTTGAAAGGCGCTATATGGTGGAAGTTGAAGGTATTGCCGATGATGTGTTGTCAAGATCTGTGATTTATGTGAAGAATGGAAGAGGGGAGATAGTGAAAACATATCGTCCAGGAAAAGATGGACAGTTCTACTTTGAATTGCTTCAGGGGGATAATGTTGGCGGACTGACGAAGTTGGAGAACCGGGATGAAAGTATTTTGAAAGTCCAAGTCACGGGTCAGATATTTGAACAAGAGCCAGGAGACATTGGTGAGGGTGAACTTATCTATGTTACGAATGATGTTGGCGAATTGCTGGCGCTCACATATACCTCCAAAGAGGGAAGGTTTCGATTTGAAGAATTGAGACCTTTACGCAACTATCAATTCAAAATCAATGAAGACGGGAAGACCGTGCGCATGATGATTGATGATGGAGAAGAACAAGTTGAGATTCCATTTATCAACGGGAGAGCGGAGTACCATAAATTAAGTGAAGAGAACTCGATTCAATTGATAGACGAGCACCATCGACCGATCTTTATTTCTAACGATGAGGTCTTTATTATTCGGAATATTTATTATCAGTTTGACAGTGTTGCAATTAATTCGGTGGCCCAAGGTCAGCTTAGTCAAATGGCCTCGATTTTAAAGAATAATCCACTTATAAGCATCGAACTTACGAGTCATACCGATAGCCGTGGGGAGGTGAATTACAATTTGGAACTTTCAAAAAGGCGAGCGCTACGCGCAAAAGAGTATTTGCAGTCAATAGGAGTGCTGGGAAACCGAATAAAAGCGTTGGGGCATGGAGAATCGATGCTACTGAACGAGTGCGGGGATGAAGTGGATTGCCCAGAGGAAATGCATGCTTTAAATCGACGAACGGAGATAAAGATTCACTTGGAGGAATGATGGCTTGATCTTTGCCCCTTAATTGGCCGAACTATAACTTCAAAAGATTAATTTTGCGCCATGTTTGTAGAGGTAATGAAAAGTAAGATCCATCAAGTGAAAGTCACAGAAGCTGACTTGCACTATATTGGAAGCATCACAATAGATCCTATTTTGATGGAAGCTGCAAATATTATCGAAGGTGAAAAGATTCAAATCGTCAACATCAACAATGGAGAGAGATTGGAAACTTACACTATCTGCGGGAAAAGAGGTGCTGGCGAAATATGCTTGAACGGCCCCGCGGCCCGTAAAGTAGCGGTTGGCGATGTAGTAATTTTGATTACGTATGCCACAATGGAATTTGAGGAAGCCAAAACATTTAAGCCCACGGTTATTTTCCCTGACACAGAAACTAACACATTACGCTAGTAATTGAATCAGAAAATCAAGAATACAGTCAAATACATCGTGTTCCTCGGGATAGGTGTAGGTCTCTTTTATTTAGCGACTCTCGATATAACGCGTGGCACCATGAGTGCGGATACGCGAGAAGTTGAGTTTATTGTAGGTAGTGGTTTATCGGAATGTGATTCAGGCGGCTTGATTGAAATCTCGGTGGCGGATGGAACGGGAAAAGCACCTTCTTGTGATTTATCGTCGTTGGATAAGTCCCAATCATTTCCGCTTGTTCTTTCCAATGAGCGAAAAGAAAATCAATCGAACTATTCTGTTTGTTTACCTGAAGGGACTTATACGTTAACCATTGATTCTTCATCGGAAGACCTGAGTATCGCGATCAAGGGAGTTGATAGGACGGAAGAATTGATGCGCGATATGTCTCGAGCAAACTGGTGGGGTATTTTGATCTCGATAATCTTGGGTTATCTAGCCATAGCCTCAAGAGGAATGCGGTGGTTGTTGATGTTGGAGCCCATGGGATACAAACCAAAGATGTGGAACAGTATTCATGCTGTAGCATTTGCCTATTTTGCCAATACATTTGTTCCTCGTTCAGGGGAGATTGCACGGTGTGGGGCATTGAATCAGACAGACAATATTCCGGTAGATAAGTTATTTGGAACGGTCATAAGTGAGCGGGTAATTGATTTTGTCATGCTTTTCGTCTTCACCACCTTGGCCATTGCAACGAATTTGGAGGCTTTTGAGCACATAATGGACGAGCTCTTTGGTCAGAGTCAAGGAGGAGATTCAGGAAGTTCGTGGATATGGTACATTGGGTTGGCTGTTGTCGTTGTCCTTGTGATTGTCATACTTCTTAGAAAGAGAATTCAGTCGACGGGGCTTTACAAGAAAGTAGTTCAGTTTCTACTGGGTGTCGCTGAAGGATTGAAGTCGGTCATGAAAATGAAGCGAAGGGCACTATTCGTATTTCATACCTTCTTCATTTGGACCATGTATTTTCTGATGGCTTTTGTTATTTACAAAAGCATCGATGCGACTAGTTCAATGTCGGTTTTTGATGCGCTTTTTGTCATGGTTGCCGGAGGGTTTGGTATGGTCTTACCAGCTCCAGGGGGTATCGGGTCGTATCATTGGGCCGTAAAACTTGGGTTTATTGCGCTGGGCTTATCTGGAACATTAGGTTTTGCCGTTGCAAATGTTATTTGGTTGACTCAAACGGGGATGATCATTGTTGGTGGCGGAATTGGCTACTTATTTTTAGTTGCTTATCAGTTGAAGCGAGATAGAGCCTTAGAAAGCAAAGAATGAAATCTTACCAGTATACTGATATAGAAGATGAGATTGCTCGATGGAAGTCCAACGGTGAAACCATCGTGTTTACGAATGGTGTGTTTGATATATTGCATGTCGGGCACGTCGATTACCTGACTCGAGCAAAAAGTCTAGGGGATAGGTTGGTCGTTGGGGTAAATGACGATGCTTCTGTGAGAAGATTGAACAAATCGCCTGAGCGCCCTATTAATCCTGAAGCAGCACGTTGTCAGATAATTAATTCTTTGAAGCCAGTAGATGCTGTAGTTATGTTTGGTGAAGACACCCCCCTTCAAATTATCAAGCAACTATTGCCAAGTGTTCTCGTCAAAGGTGGAGACTATGACGCAGAAGCCATGGACCCAGAAGATCCGAAGTATATAGTTGGGTCAAAGGAAGTAAGAGAATTGGGTGGAAGAGTAGAAGCCCTCTCGCTTGTAGACGGCTTCTCAACTACCAATATTGTTTCGAAATTGAAGGCAGGAAAATCCTGATTTACATTTCGAAAGTTTCCATAAACTTCGTGGTGAAATTTCCCTTTCTAAAATTCTCATCCTTCATCAGTTTCTGATGAAATGGAATTGTTGTTTTAATTCCTTCAATGATATATTCGTCTAGCGCCCTCTGCATTTTGGTTATTGCTTCCTCCCGTGTCTGAGCAACTGTAATCAGCTTAGAAATCATAGAGTCGTAGAAGGGTGGAATAGTATAACCCGCATAGACATGCGTATCTATTCTAATTCCGTGCCCTCCTGGAGCGTGATAGTCTGTAATACGTCCTGGACTTGGGATGAAATTCTTGTATGGATCCTCTGCGTTGATTCGGCATTGGATAGCATGCATTTTTGGGTAATAATTACGACCAGAAATGTCGTGTCCTGCAGCTAATTTGATCTGTTCTTTGATCAAATCATAATTGATTACTTCCTCCGTAATGGTATGCTCCACTTGAATACGTGTATTCATTTCCATGAAGTAAAAATTACGGTGCTTGTCGACTAAAAATTCAATTGTTCCAACACCTTCATACTTCACAGATTCGGCAGCTAGGATAGCCGCTTGACCCATTTTCTCTCTCAGTTCATCAGTCATGAATGGAGAAGGGGTTTCTTCAACTAGTTTTTGATGTCTACGTTGAATACTGCAGTCACGTTCGGCCAAGTGGCAAGCATTTCCTTTTTTATCACCGGCAATTTGAATTTCAATATGTCGAGGTTCCTCAATGAACTTCTCCATGTACATTCCATCATTTCCGAATGCAGCTCCAGCTTCACGTCGGGTAGATTCCCAACCATCGATAAGTTCTTCGTCATTGCGGCACATTTGCATACCCTTACCACCACCGCCGGCGGTAGCTTTTAGCATGATAGGATACCCAATCTCGTGGGCGGTTTTCTTGGCGTCTTCAAAATCCACTAAAATACCTTCAGAACCAGGTATTGTAGGTACTCCAGCGGCAGCCATAGTAGCCTTTGCTGAAGCTTTGTCTCCCATGGCGTTGATCATATCTGGATCGGCGCCAATGAATTTTATTTTATTCTCACCACAGACTTTAGAGAACTGAGCATTTTCAGAAAGAAAACCGTAACCAGGGTGAATTGCGTCAGCATTGGTAATCTCGGCAGCTGCTATAATATTAGGTATGCTCAAATACGACAGGGCACTAGATGGAGGTCCGATACAAACGGCTTCATCTGCAAATCTGACGTGCAGACTATCTGCGTCGGCGGTCGAATAGACCGCAACAGTTGCGATGCCCATTTCTTTGCATGTGCGGATAACGCGTAGAGCGATTTCTCCTCGATTAGCAATCAGGATCTTTTTAAACATGGTAGGTGCTTCTGGTTAAACTTTGATTACGAAGGATCGACCAAAAAGAGTGGCTGATCGTATTCAACAGGTGAATTGTCATCAACAAGGATTTTGACAATTTTACCAGATACTTCAGACTCAATTTCGTTGAAAAGCTTCATCGCTTCGATGATGCACACAACGTCACCTTGTTTGATTTGATCACCTACTTCAGCAAACACTGGTTTGTCAGGTGAAGGGGATCGATAGAAGGTTCCGATCATTGGAGACTTAACCTCAATGTAGTTATTAGTCTCTTCAGCAGGTGGGGGAGCCGGAGCAGCGACGGCTGGAGCTGCTGGTGCAGGAGCAGGAGCTGCTACCTGTTGAACAGGCATTTGCTGTTGCATCGCTTGAACAGGCACATGTTGAACGAACACCTCTTCTGAGGGTTTGTTTTTGCGTTTTGGGCCGTCGGATTTAATGATGATTTTAAAATCCTTTTGCTCTATTTCTACCTCGTTGACTCCAGATCTGGAGACAAACTTTATTAGGTCTTGTATTTCAACCAGCTTCATAAGTCTGTTTGTTTGTTCTTCTTAAAAGTGTAAATATAGGACACTAACTTTTACTATCGTAAGCCCATTTAACATAAACTGCACCCCAGGTGAATCCACCACCGAATGCAGATAGTACAAGGTTATCTCCTTTTTTCAATTGTTTTTCCCAGTCGTGCAGACAAAGTGGAATAGTACCAGCAGTAGTATTGCCATAGCGATGGATATTCATCATGACCTTGTCCTCTGAGACGCCCATTCTGCTTGCTGTAGCGTCAATAATTCGTTTGTTGGCCTGATGTGGAACGAGCCATGTAATATCTTCAGAAGTCAAATTGTTTCTTTCCATTATTTCGACAGAAACATCGGCCATATTAACAACGGCATATTTGAAGACAGTTTTACCATCTTGATATACGGAATGTTCACGTGCATCAACCGTTGCATGTGATGCAGGCTTCACTGATCCTCCGGCTTTTTGGTGCAAGAAGGCACGGCCAGAACCGTCTGATTTCATCACTGAGTCAATAATTCCTAACCCTTCATTATTGGCTTCAAGCAAAACGGCTCCAGCACCATCACCAAAGATGATACAAGTCGCTCGATCGCTGTAGTCTATTATCGATGACATCTTATCGGCACCAACGACAACAACTTTCTTGTATTTGCCAGTTTCAATGAACTGCGCTCCCACTGAAAGTGCATAAATAAAGCCTGAGCAAGCCGCAATAATATCGAAGCCCCATGCATTGGTAGCCCCAACTTTATCAGTAATTACATTGGCCGTTGCTGGAAAAGTAAAGTCGGGAGTGACTGTCGCGCATATGAGCAGATCGATGTCAGTAGGATCTATTCCACGTTTTTCGCAGAGTCCGCGAACGGCTTCCACAGCCATATCGGAAGTCCCCTTCCCTTCGCCTTTGAGAATATGACGTTGTTCAATGCCGGTGCGAGTGCGAATCCACTCGTCATTTGTATCGACCAGTTTTTCCAAATCGTGGTTGGTCATGATATCTTCAGGCACATATCCGTGAACCGCGGTAATTGCCGCCTTCATTTGAGTCATGTGTATTGCAGGTTAAAGTTTTGTCTGAGACAAGGTGCTAAGATACATTTTCTGTTCGCCTAGGTGCCCAAATAAATATCATAATTCAGGAATTTATGGGTCAAATGCATTATTCCTGCTTTGTTCTCGAAAATGGAACACCAAATTATGGGGTGTAGAGCTTAGGAATTGACCTGAATGAAAAAGGCCGTCTTTAAAAAGACAGCCTCGACTAAATATTCTTGCGCAATAGAATTAATTCTCTGCGGATTCTTTTTCCATAACTACGCGACCGCGGTAGTACAATTTGCCTTCGAACCAATGAGCTCTGTGCATTAAGTGAGGCTGTCCTGTTGTAGGGCATGTAGCAATAGTTGGAACTTCAGCTTTATAGTGAGTTCTTCTCTTTCTACCTCTTGTTTTCGAGATCTTTCTCTTAGGATGCGCCATTTTTATCCGTTTTACTTAATTCTTTATTCTAAACTTATATTTCTTTGAGAGCTGCCCACCTAGGGTCAATATCATCGTCATCTTCTGAACCATAATTCATCGTCCGGAGTATCGCTATCACATCTTGATTGCATTCATCAATCGATTCGTGCGCACGTTTTGAAGGTAATGCGAGATGAGAATATTCATAAAGGTATTGCGTGAGGTTGATATCGATTTCATTGGGACCAAGAACGACGATTTCATCGTTTTCAGTTTCTGTAAAATCGCCAAATTTGACTATTAGTTTGTACTCACTGGCAAACTCAACTTCCACTGACTCCTGACACCTGTCACAAGTAGTTTCAATGACTCCCTCAAATTCAAAATTCAAGATCATCATATTCATTTGCTTCTCAAGTACAATGTCTACATAGACATCTCCTTCACTAATTTCTGAATATTCAAACTGCTCAAAGAACGCTTTCCCTAGCTTATATTCGTACGTGTGCTTTCCGATCTTCAAACCTGTAAAAGGGATCGTATAATCACTGGTCAGCTTCACGTATGTGTTTTTTAAGGGACGGCAAATTTACAAAACTTATTGATATTACGAACAATATCTAGTGAATTCTTCACTCTTTGGTCCTTACTCTGATTTGAAGAGGGTTCGCAGTCATTTCTTTGTAGTTCCTCCTTTGTTCGTAAATGTCGATAGCCGCAAAAATGGCTTGTCGCATGCTATGTGGGTTTGCCTGGCCGGTACCAGCGAGATCATAGGCCGTTCCATGATCTGGAGACGTACGCACAATTGGCAGACCGGCAGTGAAATTAACGCCAGTGTTGAACGCCAATGCTTTGAAAGGGACCAATCCTTGGTCGTGATACATGGCAAGTACACCATCAAAAGATTTATAGGCGGCCGATCCAAAAAATCCGTCGGCTCCAAAAGGACCGTAGACATACATGTTTTTTTCTTCAGCCATTCGAATAGCAGGAATGATAATTTCTTTTTCCTCCTCTCCTAACAAACCATTGTCACCCGCATGAGGGTTCAGTCCGAGAACGGCTATTTTTGGATGGTTAAGACCAAAATCTCTTTGCAGACTGTCATGAAGAATTTGGATTTTACTGAGAATTTTTTCTTTCGAAAGTGCTGCGCTTACTTCTTTGAGTGCTACATGTCCCGTGACAACACCAACACGAAGGTCTTCTGAAACCAAAAGCATAAGATGATCTTCAACATTGGCCATGTTGGCCAAGAACTCAGTATGTCCAGGAAATTTGAAATCGTCACTTTGAATAAGATCTTTATTGATCGGGCCTGTCACGAGGACATCCAGTTTGTTCGAAGCAAGATCTTCGACAGCGGCCTTGAGGGCTAAATAAGCACCATGACCAGCTTCAGGAGAAAGTTCTCCAGGCTTCATTTCAATAGGCGTCGACCATACGTTGATGATGTTGAATTTCTTCTTAGCACAGTCTTCCGCATCCTGAATAGTCGAATATTGAAATTCCGTCAAGCCCAAATTTGCTTTGGTCTTTTTAATGACATCAACATGGCCATAGATTATCGGAGTGACACGGTCATACATGCGCTTGTCCTGAAATGTCTTGACTATAACTTCTGGAGAGATACCATTAATATCGCCAATGCTGATTCCTACTCTTAATATTTCTCTATTTTCCATCGACCCAATCTAGATTATTCCCAAAATTCTCAGCGGTTAAAAATAATCACACTTCCTTTTTAGGTAACGCAAAATTAGTTTTTTCACGTAGCTATGTGCGGATGAATCCGTTTAAATGCAACAATTCGGGTTTTCTTGATGTTTATTGTATCCGAAACGGGATATAAATTAGTATCTTTATCTGTCCAAATGCATTTGATTCAAAGACTGTACGGAGGTTTTTTATTGCTCATTTTTTTGGGCTTGGGATTCCAGTCAACCGCAACCCACAACAGAGCTGGTGAGGTTACCTATACCCACATAAGTGGTTTTACTTACGAAATCAAGATAGTTACTTGCACAAAGTCCACCGTTATTGCCGATCGTGAATGGTTGTCCATTGACTGGGGGGATAATCCAAATGCGCTTGTGCTTGATTCTTTGCAGCGTAATTCAATCGAATCAATGCCCGAAATACAATCGCAGATCAATACCTACATTGGTCGGCATACCTATCCAGGGGCTGGCGCTTATTCAATGTCGGTACTCGATCCAAATAGAAATAGTGGAGTACAAAATATTCCAATTTCTGTTTCGACTCCGTTTTGTATTGTATCTGAGTTGATTATTAGCCCTAATACCGGGCACAATAACTCAGTAATTCTTCTGAATCCTCCTAAAGAGCAGGCTTGCCTTAATAAATTATGGATTCACAATCCAGCCGCATTTGATCCCGATGGAGATTTACTTACGTTCAAACTAGTCACCTGTTTGGGGGAGTTGTGCGAGCCTATCCCAGGCTATGAAATGCCGGATGTTGTAACACCAGATGGGAGTGATACATTCACGATTGATTCACAAACGGGTGATGTCGTTTGGGAATACCCAACGATGGCCGGGGAATATAATATTGCCATTCTCGTGGAAGAGTGGAGGGAAGTGAATGGAACACTGTTTAAAGTTGGATCTGTCATTCGCGATATGCAAATTGACGTGAGCAACTGCGACAATGATCCTCCGATAATTGAACCGTTGCTAGATACATGTATCGTGCTGGGAGAACAATTGACTTACGAGTTGATTGCCTCCGACCCCAATGGAGACAACATCATATTAAGCGCTATCGGCGCTCCACTTGAGTCTGTAGAAAACACGGCTACTTTCAATCCATCAACTGGCTTGTTCTCTTGGATTCCAGGATGTGAAGAAGTGCGAGTCCAGCCATACTATGTCCACTTCAAGGCAGAAGACACCAACTGGCAAGTTCAATTGGTAGACCTTGAAACGGTAGGAATTCGGGTTGTGGCCCCTTCAGTTGAAAATGTCGAAGCAGAGCCATCAGGTAATTCGATTGTGCTTACCTGGGATCCTCATGATTGTTTAAGCGCATTTCCCACTGTAGAGTACCACAAATTTACCTACAAAATTTACAGGCGAAATGGCTTTTATGGCTTTGAACCTGACCATTGTGAAACGGGGGTTCCTTCGTATACTGGGTACCAATTAGTTGGAGAGGTTGAAGGGTTCGACTCCAATACATTTGTCGATGACTTCGGCGTTGGTTTCGGAGGAGAGTATTGCTATATGATAGTCACATGCTGGCCCGATGGGGCGGAAAGTCTAGCATCCGAGGAGGTGTGTGCCAAGCTTATTAAAGATCAACCCGTTCCAACCAATGTGAGCGTCGAAATTTCAGATGATACGAATGGAGAAATCTACGTGGCCTGGTCACCGCCGTCTGAAATGGACACGATAAATTTCACCCCACCCTACACGTATCGATTATTTCACGGTGAAGGATTCGCTGGCGCAAATGATCTAATCTGGACTTCGCCTCCAGGCAATATCTTAATGTTTGGGGACACAACTTTTACCCATACCAATATAGATACGGAGAACACAGCGCATAACTATAGTTTGGAATTTTGGTCGGGCGATATTTTGGTCGCGAAAAGCCAGGAAGCATCGTCTGTGTGGATATCTACGACCCCCAATGACAATCAACTCACGATAAATATTGATCATACGGTTCCATGGCAGAACTACGAATATGACGTCTTTAGATTCGATGATCAATTGGGCGACTTTGTCTTTGTTGGGCTTTCTGAAGAACAGTCCTTTACGGATACAGGTCTCGTGAATAACGTTGAATATTGTTATCGGGTCCAAAGCAGAGGCACTTACAATGTGTCCAGTATTATCGACCCGATTTTAAATTGGTCGCAAGAGGTGTGCGGTATTCCGTATGACCTCACCCCTCCTTGTCCGCCAGAATTAACAGTTGACAACGATTGTGAACTAATCCTAGACAATGTTTCTTGGACTAATCCAAACGATTTTTGTGCGGACGATGTAGTGTCTTATGAGCTGTTTTATACGCCGATATTGAATGGCGAGTACGAGTCATTGGGGCTGATAAACTCAGCCGAAAACACATCGTATATCTTCAATGAATTTATGGAGTCCAACTCCATTGCAGGGTGTTTTTATATTGTGGC
>JADFAK010000170.1 GCA_015665315.1 Flavobacteriales bacterium
GGAAGCACTTGGGCGGTTTAGCGTATGTTGACGCTGCTCGCATTGGCATCCAAGGGTGGAGCTACGGTGGTTACATGACCTCTTTATGCATGACGAAGGGGGCCGACGTTTATAAAGCAGGAATAGCTGTTGCTCCCGTGACCAACTGGAGGTATTATGACTCGATTTACACGGAGCGATTCATGCGTACTCCGCAAGAAAACCCAACTGGATATGATGAAAATTCACCGATTAACCACGTTGAAAAATTAAAAGGCCCCTATTTATTGGTTCACGGATCGGGAGATGATAACGTCCATTACCAGAACACCATGGAAATGGTAGATGCATTGGTTCGAGCAAATAAGCAGTTCGACTTATTTATCTACCCAAATAAGAATCATGGAATTTATGGGGGGAACACCCGATTGCATTTGTTCACCAAGATGACGAATTTCATCCAAGAGAATTTATAAACAGCTGATAATCAACCAAAACAACCTAACCTCGAATTTATTAGATTTGAGACTTCGTTTTTTTAACCAACAAACAACTCTATGTCACAAGTAACGACTCCAAAAGCAGGCCATCCAGATGGACTGTACACGCTTTTCTTTTCGGAAATGTGGGAAAGGTTCTGCTACTACGGTATGCGTACCTTACTTATCTTATTTCTTACGAAATCACTGATGAAAGGTGATGCTGAGGCCAGTTTGATTTACGGTGCTTATACAGCCCTTGTATATGCGGCTCCAGTACTTGGAGGAAGAATGGCCGACCAGTTCTTGGGATACCGATATGCGATTATGCTCGGTGCCTTGCTCATGTCCATAGGAGAATTTATCCTCCTTGGTGGAACGGAGTTGTTTGGATTTGATGCCGGAACTAAAGAGCATTTCGTACTTATCGGTATGGGAGCAATTATTGTCGGAAATGGTTATTTCAAAGCAAACATCTCTACGATTGTAGGAAAACTGTACGAAGACAATGACCCTCGAAGAGATTCAGGATTCACAATATTCTATATCGGTATCAATATTGGAGCCTTCCTCGCAACCACAGTAGTTGCCTACGTAGGTGAGACTTATGGATTTGACAAAGGTTTCGGACTAGCGGGTATAGGTATGCTAGCAGGTTTCTTCATCTTTTGGACTGGACGTGCTAAGTACGCTGCTGCTGAGGGATTGGAAATTCGTGAAAAGGCAAAAGTTAAAGTGCTAGGTCCATTGAACTGGCTTCACCTTATCACTATTGGTTCTGTGCTATTGATTCCTGCTTGTTACTTTTTGATTAGCAAGAATGAAATTATGATGTTCCTATTGATTGGATTGTTTCTTCTTGTCGCCACAAACCTAATCCGTGCTGGAGCCAAAGCAGGTCCAATGTGGAGAGACAGGATGATCGCATTGGTGATCTTTATGGTCATTAATATCGTTTTCTGGGCATGTTTCGAGCAGGCAGGTACTTCGCTTACCTTGTTTGCCGATCGTAACGTAAACCGTGAACTATTGGGATGGACCATGCCAGCTTCGATGACCCAGTTCTTCAATCCTATGTTCATTATCATCTTCGGCTCAATCTTCTCTGTAATGTGGATCAAGCTTGCCAAAGTTGGGAAGAACCCCAGTATTCCAATGAAGTTTGCCCTTGGTATTCTGCAGCTTGGACTAGGATTCCTTATCACGAAGTTGGGTATGACCTTCGAAGTTGAATATCAAGTTCCTTTGTTGACTTTGGTATTCCTTTATATGCTTCATACAACAGGAGAGCTTTTCTTGTCACCTATTGGACTTTCAATGGTTACAAAGCTAGCCCCCAAAGATATCGCTGGTACGGCCATGGGAGGCTGGTTCCTTTCGTTTGCAATTGCCAACTACCTTGCCGGTGGAATCGCTGCTCTTTCTGGAAGTGAAGATGGAGCTGCTGAGCTATCAATCGCCGAAGGACTTGAAAAGTATGTAGGAATCTTCTCTACCATCGGTTTGGTATTGATTGGAATAGCTATCCTGATTGCTGTTCTGAGCAAGCCGCTAAACAAACTTATGCATGGCGTAGAGTAAGCGGATTAACAATACTTAAGCCCTGATATTTTTTCAGGCAAACAATATTTTGCAACTTTGAATACCCGTTTGGAAGGATTATTGTAACAATTCTCCGAAAAACGGGTATTTACTTTTATAAAAAATAGAATTCATGTTCAGATTTATTGCAGTTTTTGTTGCTTTCCTCCCTTTACTTGTTTCTGCTCAAGGTGGCGAAATCAACTGGATGACCATCGAAGAGGCCCAAGCAGCCCAGAAGAAAGTTCCGAAGAAAATTATGATGGACGTATACACACATTGGTGTGGTCCTTGTAAAATGCTCGACGCTCAAACTTTCCACAACGCCGATGTTGTGAAGTATGTAAATGAGAATTATTACGCCGTGAAGTTCAATGCCGAACATCCTGCAGATATTGATTTCAAAGGCAACACCTATACCAATCCGAATTTTGACCCTTCAAAAACTGGCCGGAATGGAGTACACGAACTCTCTCGTGCTTTAGGAGTTAGCGCTTATCCAACGATTATTTTTCTCGACGAAGATTTGAATACTATCTCACCCGTCACTGGTTATAAAACCGCTCAACAACTGGAGCTCTACCTGAAGTTTTTCTTCTCGGATGAATATAAGTCAGTAACGACTAAAGAACAATGGCAAGCATATCAGGAGAATTTCACTCCTGAATTCAAATAGAAAACCATAACATTACTGAGGTGTCAACCTCACTAGGAAAAGCCGTGTCAGCAATGATTTGGCTTTTTTTTAGCCTTCGGCAAATGTTGGTTCAGAGTACCAATTAATTCTTCTCGATCATCGAACAAGCCCAAGGACAATTCACACTGTATTGACTGTCGAAATTTTACTGTGATTTATCACAAAATTGTTCACTGAAATACGGCGTTTTCTTGCTATATTTGGCACGCTTTTTAAACCCCTTAATACGCATAACAATGAGTGAAGTAGCCCGGATTATCCTGGACGGAGTTGAGTACGAATTGCCAGTTATCACTGGATCTGAGAATGAAAAGGCTATTGATATTAGCAAACTAAGAGGTATGTCTGGCTATATTACGCTAGACCCTGGTTTTAAAAATACCGGTAGCACAAAAAGCGCTATCACCTTTCTTGACGGTGAAAAAGGAATACTCCGCTACCGTGGATACCCTATAGAGCAATTGGCAGAAAAAGCATCTTTTATCGAAGTTGCCTACCTGTTGATTTATGGCGAGTTGCCGAACAAAACTGAATTGGATTATTTCACCAACAGTGTGTCAAACCACACCTTGGTGCATGAAGACATGAAGCGTTTCTTCGCAGCTTATCCTAACAATGCACACCCAATGGGTATGCTTTCGGCCATGATCGCTTCACTTTCGACTTTCTACCCAGAATCGCAAAACCCAAATCGTCCGTTCAAAGACATCGAATTGACTATGCATCGCGTAATTGCCAAACTTCCAACCTTGGCGGCGCAAGCATATAAGTTCTCCATGGGTCACCCTATCATGTATCCAAACAATGATCTGAACTATACGGAGAATTTCTTGAACATGATGTTTGCCCTTCCTACCGACGATTATGAAATCGATCCAGTAGTTGAGGACGCGTTGAACAAACTTTTGATTCTGCACGCAGATCACGAACAAAACTGTTCGGCTGCAACCGTAAGAATCGTAGGATCTTCGCAAGCCAATCTTTATTCTGCTATTTCTGCCGGTATTGCCGCCCTTTGGGGACCACTTCACGGTGGTGCGAATCAAGCAGTAATTGAAATGCTTCAAATGATCAAGGATGACGGGTCAGACTTGCAGAAATGGGTTGACAAAGCCAAAGACAAGCAAGATTCGTTTAGATTGATGGGATTCGGACACCGTGTTTACAAGAATTTCGATCCGCGTGCTAAGATTATTAAGAAGGCCGCCGACGATGTATTGGACAAACTAGGAATTGATGATCCTGTACTGGACCTCGCTAAGCAACTTGAGAAAGTAGCTTTGCAGGATGAATATTTCATCGAAAGAGGTTTGTATCCGAACGTTGACTTTTATTCCGGAATCATTTACCGTGCACTCGGTATCCCTACTGAAATGTTCACCGTGATGTTCGCTATCGGACGTCTACCAGGATGGATTGCTCAGTGGAAAGAAATGGTTGAGAACAGTGAGCCTATTGGCCGACCACGTCAGGTATACGTTGGTGCCACTGAGCGAAACTACAAGCCATTAGACGAAAGATAATTTTAGACTTTTAATATAATTGGCCCCGTTAATTGCGGGGCTTTTTTCTGCCATGGAAAATAATCCCATTTTACTCGGAGATGTTGAATCGACCAATCAGGACGGCATCGCAACTATCACTTTCTCACATCCTTTGAGCAATTCACTCCCTGGTCGTGTGTTGAATAAGTTGGCGCAGACCATTACCGCTCTAGGTGCCGATAAGGAAGTCAATGTGATCATCTTAAAATCTGCTGGTGAGCGAGCTTTCTGCGCTGGTGCCAGTTTCGATGAGTTGATTTCAATCAAAGATCTCGAATCAGGAAAGGAGTTCTTTTCTGGATTTGCCAAAGTGATCAATGCCGCGAGGAAATGTCCAAAGTTTATCTTGGGACGGGTTCAAGGTAAAGCTGTTGGCGGAGGCGTAGGAATGGCTAGCGCCGTAGATTATTGTTTCGCGACGAAGTTTGCCGCCGTAAAATTGAGTGAACTCGCTATAGGGATAGGGCCATTCGTGGTCGGTCCGGCGGTTGAACGAAAGATCGGTACTTCAGCCATGACGCAATTGGCCATCAACGCAACAGAATGGCAATCGGCCAAATGGGCGCAGGAAAAGGGACTGTACACCGATATTTTCGACACCGTTGAAGAAATGGATCAGGCTATTGATCAATTGGCCCACAAGCTCAACAAGAGCAATCCAGAGGCTATGCGCTTGCTCAAACAGGTAGCCTGGACAGGAACTGAGAATTGGGATGCCCTACTAGCCGAGAGAGCAGCTATGAGCGGACAACTAGTGCTATCCGAATTCACCATCAACGCGATTAACTCGTTTAAGAGTAAGTAGAGCCGTAAAGTTCCTTTTGTAATTCTTTAGCCTTCGGCAAATGATTGTTTGCCCAATGCCTTTAACTACCAAGAAGTTTTGGGCAATGGAATAGTCACTTCTAGCATTGTGCCCGCATTGGCAGGTCGTGATTTTAATTTGCCTTTGACTTGATGCAGACGAGCCTCGGCAGCCATGTGAAGTGCCGACTTATCCAATACGATGCCTGGAACATCGAAGGTAATCTCTAGCTTCTTGTCGACTACGTGCATCTCTATCCTCAACTCACCTGAACGAATTGAATCCAGGCAATTGTTAAACAGAGCCTCAATAATTCTAAATGCAGTCACTCTAAACTTCTTGTCCATCTTAACTTCATCCATTTGATGCGTTACTTGAATGGCGGTTCCAGATCGAGGGACAAATAGATCTTCCAAAGCCCGGTTTAATCCGACTTGCAAGTATGGATTCTTTTGTTGATTTCGGAGGTACTCCAATGCGCCCATAGCTCCCCGAAGTGCTTCTTGACTCATTTCCTTACCAGATGCGAGGGAGGACCCCTTGCCGTCAACAGACAAAGCTATCTCATGCCACACCAGGTCGGAGATTCGTTTGGTTTCACGCTCATAGCTTTGATTCAAAATACGGGTACGTTCCCTACTCCTACTTCTCACCTTGCTCACCCATAGCAGCGCAGCGACGACGGCGACAACCAGACCTACCAGTAGAACCAGGATTTTAGACTTGCGCTTTTCGGCCAAAAGCTCCGCGCGATCAACTTCGATTTGTTTTTCGGCTTTGGCGTGTTGAACTTCGAGTTCTTGAATTCGAGCACGGGTTTTGTCGCCGACATACTCGGCACTTTTACTCACAAAAGCTTCCAGAGTATCGTACGCAGCGCGATACAAATCTCGATTATAAAGCAAGACGCTGTATGCTTCAAGCGCCTGTAGATATTCAATTCTATACAATGAATCTAGCTCCAAATCGAGCACAATATGCAATAACGAATCGGCAGTTTGATATTCCTCCACATCCATGTAGAGACTGGCATAATTAGCCAATGCTGTATAATATGTACTCCTGTTCGCTTCCTTCCGCAACAAATCTAAAGACTCTTGGCATAGAGAAAATGCCAAATCATTTTGGCCACTTAGGCGACATGCGGTCGAAAGGTTTAGACAAGTATTAGCATATCCAGAAATATCACCATTTACCCATTTTATCTCCTTTGCTTCTGAAAGGTATAGCAACGCTGAATCATATTTTTCCAAAAGCAAATAGTTTCCGCCTAGATTATTCAATGCTTTGGCAATCAAGGCATCCGATTTTACCATTCTCGCTATTCGGAGTATATTTTCAAACCTTTGATTGCTCTTACCAAGTTCCCCGGTGCGCCCGTATAATACGCCCAATTCAAGATTCACAGTACACAAAGCCAAAGAATCGTTCTCAATTTTTGCAGTAGATTCAATTTTATACGCCAAGTCAAAAGCGGCTTCCAGATTTCCAGTCTTTCTTAACATATTACAAGAGTCCAAAAGAAAAGCCATGGACTTAACCTGTCCATGGCTTATAAATACTCCCATAAGTAATATGCCGACAATAAGTGCTGATTTATGCTGCCAATTTTTGGCCGTCGTCATATGCAATATAACTTTTAGATTTCTTTTTTCCATCTTCTACTACTTCGGCTTCGACACGTGTCTCGCCAACCACTCTGTGGTATGTTGGAGTGTAGGTCATAGGTGAGACCGCATGAGGGTCATCTACGACTGTAATGACTATTGTTCGTTGGTTTCCCGTAACAGTGTTACTGGTGATCGTTCCTGTTTTTCCAGCAGGATAGGTCACTCGAATTTCATCTTGCCACTCGTCAGTTGCTACATCGATTTGCGTTAATCGTTGTGTAATTTTGTAATCAGCCATTCGTGTTGGTTTAAATATGATAAAAAAGTTTGAATAATAAGCGCACAAGTTGTGCACTTAGCTGATACGAAGCTCACCAAGGAAGTCTGTAAGCCCCTGTCCGTCTGTCTTGTAGGACAACACACCAAGTTGAATTATCAACAAGTACACTTGTCCTTATCCAAGCAATAATTGGAATTTGGCATTGCGATAACCTAAACAGCGCGTATTATGGACTCCCTAAAGAGCACGCTGTAAAATATGCACATAAAAAACCCGAGGATAGTCCTGTGCTTTCCTCGGGGATAATCCTGTCATTCTCGGTGGCTATTGCTTCTTCCAATGCGATTCACTATCGTCGTCAACGACCATCCAAAGTTCCTTATTGGTAAGCCTTCTAATTTCAGCATAGTCCGTTGCTCCATAATCCCATTCAAATCGGAGCTGTTCTTTGTCTGACACAAAAGACCATTCACCTTGCTCTGTTCTGAGTTGGCCTTCATCGATATATTCCACGCGCATCGTGTTGTCTTTGAAAAATTCGAGGTGTATGTCTTCGATGTTGACCGACGAGTCTATTTCCTCTGGTTGCCAGCTTTCGAGATCATAGCGACCTGTAAGTCGCTGTTTCTTTGTCAGAAGTGAAACTGCTGGTCCGTCCTCGTACTTGCTGCAACCAATGCAGAGTGTTATCGCCACGAGAGTCACGATTGCCATTGCTTTTTTCATCTCAATAAGTTTTAGTGTGTCGAACCTGCATTTCAACTGCGATAAAAGGCAAATTCATTATTCATAGATCTTGGTGACTCACGGAAGAAAGAACCAGCTTCGAACTGTCTGCAAACTGAGCTCACAGCAATCCAAACGGGTGTATTTAAATAATTATTGCGAGTGATTTTGGGATCACCCGGATTCACAGCTACCAATACAAGGACGGGAACACCTGATACATCAAGGCTTTAGCCCAAACTGATGTTGGGTCAATTTCCAGAAATAATAATTCTTGAACCGAAAGAAAATGAACTTGAGATCAGCAGAATGAAAAATTAGGTCACAAAAAAAAGGCACCGACTAAGTCAGTGCCTTCCTTTATGCGGAGAGAGAGGGATTCGAACCCCCGGTACGTTGCCGTACAATGGTTTTCAAGACCACCGCATTCGACCACTCTGCCATCTCTCCGATTGGGAGTGCAAAATTACATTGCTTTTTGAATTCGACAAGCCTTTGAACCAAAAAGATTCAGTAATTTTTGCGACGTCCCTCCAATTTCATTTGTTAACTTTACACTGCGTCCCAATACCCGCCTATGATTCGAGTCGTTTTAAGTACCCTGATTTTATCTTTTTGTGCCATTAGTTTGACTGCTGGCAACTTGCAAGCTTGGTTTGACTACAAAGTCTTCCAACTTCCAGGTGGTTCTCCTTATGTTGAAACCCATTTGAATTTCAAAGGTTTGTCCTTAGAACACACTGCTGTCAACGACTCTACTGATCAAGCTAAAGTGAGTGCGACCATCATAATCAAGCAAGGAGAGGACATCATAAACTTCAAAAAACTCACCATTGACGGTCCGCTTATTCCTACTGGTTACTACCAAGATTTCATGGATGTGCAACGTTTTCTCCTCGAAAATGGCGCCTATATCGTCGAAATCGAGTTAAGCGATTTGAATGACGCGAACCAGGACCCCGAGATCTTTGCGCAGCCCATCCTGGTCAACAATCCAGTCGACCAATGCTTTGTGAGCGATATCATGCTGGTTCAAGCCTATGCCGAGGCTTCCGAGCAATCGGATCTCAGTAAATCGGGCTATGACATGCTGCCTTATGTGGACAATTACTTCCCATCCGATTTCAACGACCTCATGTTCTATGCTGAAATTTACAACGCAGATGAGATTTTCGGGGAAGATGAATTATTTGCGCTTGTCGCTCGCCTTGAATCAAAAAACAGTGGAACAATTGCGGCAAACCAGCAAATTATACGCCGAGTGAAAGCAAAAGAAGTCGTTCCGATTTTTCAAACTTTCGATATCAGTGAGCTCACTACAGGTGATTATGATCTTGTTGTGGAAGTGCGCAACCGGGAAAACCAGTCTGTAGCCTCTCAACGCCTGAAGATTACGCGCAATAAATTTCAAGGAGAAGGCACGGCACCTGTAGATATTACTAGAACTTTTGTATCGGTATTCGAGACGCGCGACTCCATTATGGATCATATTCGGTCTTTTAGTCCGCGAGCAACGACCTTGGAAATGAAAGCGATGAATTCAATAGTGCTTCCCGGCGACCTCACGATTCAGCAAAAATTCTTTTACAACTTCTGGGTTTCACGTGATCCCATCAATCCCGAAAAGGCTTGGAACGATTATTACCAAGAGGTGGTGGCTTGTGACAAGGAGTTTGGAACACAAATTATGGAAGGTTGGGAAACCGACATGGGACGTGTCTACTTGAAGTATGGCCGACCAAATACGCGTGTTCAACGACCACATCCCTCAGACTTATATCCTTATGAAATCTGGCACTATTACCAAATTGCCAATACCAACGACAAGCGATTCTTATTCTATGCACCCACGGGAATAACCACGAATTACGTACTCTTGCATTCTGATTTAGTTGGAGAGATGCAAAACTTCAGCTGGCGGACCGTAATGCGTGTTGTGAGCGGACAGTTCTACTCGCAACAGGATAACTTGGATCAAAATAAGAACACTTCATTTGAAGGTGAAGAATTAGAAGCCTTATTTTACAATCCAAGATAAAATAAGTGTGCTTTGGACCAAATTGCCGTTGTCATTCTTAATTGGAATGGCCTTTCCTTTTTACAGAAATTCTTGCCGACCGTTGTTGCATGCAGCCCGGAAGCTGAAGTCTGGATCATAGACAATGGTTCGACCGATGATTCATTGGCCTGGGTACGCGCGTCTTGTCCATCGGTAAGTATTCAAGAAAACGGCCGCAATTACGGGTTTGCGAAGGGGTACAATGCTGGATTGAAGTATATCCCTGCCGACTATTACGTTCTTCTCAATTCCGATGTCGAGGTTACTGAAAATTGGATCGCCCCTGTTCTGGCGACGATGAAATCGATGAACTTTGCCGCTTGTCAGCCCAAAATTAGAGACTACAACCGCAAAGACTACTTCGAATATGCTGGAGCTGCAGGCGGATATTTGGATAAAAACGCCTTTGCCTTTTGCGCTGGTCGCATGTTTTATGAATACGAAGAAGATCTGGGGCAATACGACGAATCGCGAGAGGTTTTTTGGGCTTCTGGGGCTTCACTTTTCATCGATGCGAAGAAGTACAATGAAGTGGGCGGCCTAGACGTCGATTTCTTTGCGCATATGGAGGAAATTGACCTCTGCTGGCGCTTGAAGAACCGTGGGTACCGCATAGGATATTGTGCCGATTCGACTGTTTTTCATGTTGGTGGCGGGACTTTGAATCAGCTGAATCCGTTCAAAACGTATCTCAATTTCAGAAACAACCTCTTCCTTATCACCAAGAACCACTTTTCTAGCCCTCTCCTACCTCATCTTTTTCGAAGGTTGGCGATTGATGGAATTGCCGCTGTGCGTTTTCTGACGGAGGGAAATTTTAAGTACTTGGCGGCGGTTTTCAAGGCGCACATTTCATTCTATGCCTCTTTCGGAAAAATGCGCAAGAAAAGAAAGTTAATTCACGCGGCTTTGCACAAACCGAATCTCGAAGGCCAATACAATAGAAATGTACTTTGGGACTTCTTCATTAAAAGAAGAAAACACTTTACTGAACTCGATCCAGAGCAGTTTAAGGCCTAAACGCCGCACTTACAAAGTTTATTCGCAGGAATAATTGTCGGTTTCAGGGTGCGCTTATCTTGGTACAAACTGCTAAGATATGTGGGCCAGAGCTCCTTTGTTCAGACTTGCCATTCCGTTCTTCTGTGGAATGTATTTGCATCCTAGTACTTCCTTGCCGACTTTGGGAATTCTTTGTGGATTCCTGCTCATTCTGTTCACATTCCTGCAATATTTTCACCTTCGGATCTGGAGTTACCATCATCGCCATGAGGGAGGGATGCTGACTTTCGGCGTTGTTTTCGTTTGTGGTTTGTTATGCGGACAACTCGGTCAGCAACCAGCAACACCCTTTCCGACTGAAACTCCCAGTTCAATCACGGCACTGGAAATAACCGATGGTCCAAGCGAGAGAAAGTCTTCAATTCGCTACCAGGCCAAGCTAGTTGGCGCGACCGACGCACGTGTGGAAAGCCAGCGGGGAACGACGATTTGGCTCTACATCAAAAAAGACAGCTGCGAATTGTATTGCCCCGGGAATATCTTGGCGGTGAACAAGGCCCCCAAGGAAATTCAAGGTCCGCAAAATCCTGGTGAATTCGACTTTAAAGCCTACTCTTCCATTCTCGGAATAACGGGGATGCTTTACGCCGTTCCAGACGATGTTCAACTAATCGACTCGACGCAAACAAGGTCACTTTTTTCATCCGCACGCGATCATATGCTGTCTAGGCTTGATTCATCTGGACTGTCCACTGCACAATTGGGAGTCATTAAGGCCTTGTCTTTGGGATACAAGGATGACTTAGAATCGGCGCAAAAGGAGGACTTTGCCAAAGCTGGGGCCATGCACGTTTTGGCGGTATCGGGGCTTCATGTCGGACTGATCTACATGGTTCTGAACACTTTGTTGAAGGTACCTCCGGGGTTTCGGAAATTGAGGATTCTCAAAGGCTTGGTGGTCATCTCATTCATTTGGCTTTATGCCGGAATCACCGATTTCTCGCCTTCGGTATTGCGTTCATCGGTTATGTTCACTTTTCTCGTTGCTGGAGATTTATTGGGTCGGAAATTAAGCACCTTGAACAGCATTGCGGCATCGGCATTCTTCTTGGTGTGCTTGCAGCCGACTATCATATATCGATTGGGTTTTCAACTGAGCTATTTGGCCGTTTGTGGGATTGTTATTTTTCAACCATTTCTCGCATCGTTGCTTGTACCGCGATTTAAACCAATCCGCTGGGCTTGGGACTTGACCTGCGTGAGCATTGCGGCCCAACTATTCACCTTGCCACTTACCTTGTATTATTTTGGGCATTTCCCCGTGTACGGCATATTGGCCAATCTCTTGATTATCCCACTGGCCACAGGACTTTTGTATTCAAGTTTACTCTTCTCGCTCCTCCCCTCAATCAAATGGGTTAGCACAGCACTGGAATTTATCGTGGATATTCTTTCTACCTGCATGTTGGCCACGACCTCCTTTGTATCTCGTCTGCCCGGATCACAACTTACAGCACAATTGAGCGACTCCTGGGCCATGCTGCTCCTCTTGTTGCTGGTGGTCGCCTTGGTCGTTTACCTTTTGTCGGCCATAAGGACTTGGCTCTTCGCCGTTGGCCTACTACTGCTCGTTTTGTTAAGTTGGCCGGCCCTCAAAGAATTTGGAAGTCAGTCCGATCCCGCTCTTTGTATTCACGCCTTTCCAAAATCCACCTGTATTTCATTTTTAGGAGAAGGCCGGGGGACCATTATGGCCCATGAGGAAGCCCATCTCGATTCAATAAGTCTGGAGCAAAAAGTAAAATGTTCGTGGAATCACTTTGATATTGACTGGAATACGCGACAAGCGCAAATGCTGGGAAGGGGTATTACTTTGATAGAAGTGGGCACGAATAAATACCACGTGAACACGGGTGACTTGTCCGACTACAAATCGAATGGCGAGTTCACATTAGTTATACCGCATGAGAAATGGAATGATGCCTACCGAAAATACTTCGTGCATGGACACAGCATAGTTTTAGACGAAAGCATCTCGTATTACGAACGAAACGATTGGATTCGCACATTGAAGGAAGAAGGGCAGGATTATTGGGATATTCGGGAAGAGGGAGCCTTGATCTTAACTAGGACCGATATAGAAGCTGCATCAAGAAAGTATCGACGTACATCTCCCACTTTTTCAGATTGATAATCGGAAGAATGCTATCCACGCGATTGTTATTCTTGGAATAAACTGCTTCCACGTAGAAGTCATGAACGTGAAAAATACAGATGATATCCCCCTCGCGTACAATGCGTTGACTGAGACACACTCCGTTGTCCCACAAGTAGTTGGTCTTTTCGTCCAACGGCAGATGAATGAAACTTTTAATATTCATTTTTGGCATCGCAACAATTTTTCGTTGTTATTCAATTACCCCTCTATTCCAACACTCACATGTTACCAAGACTGAATACGAGACAGTTACGAATTAAGTTTCAAGAAAGCACATTATGCTACTATCCTGTAGTAATCGTATAAGAGTTTGTCAACAATGTGTGGTAGATTTATAAAATCCTTGCGCTTGCTGATCAACTTTACTGCTCCACAATGCTTTGCTTCTTCTTGAGTTGTTCGGTCGTCGCGCGAACTCAAAAAGGCGACTGGTACATTGATGTAGCACTTTTGCATAACCTTCAACATATCAAAGCCATTTAGTCCTGGCATTTCCGTTTCGGAAAGAATCAAGTCAAAATCTGAGGTAGCCAATGTATCGAGCGCATCTTTTGAGCTAAGCGTAGCCTCGACGAAATAACCATAGTTCTGAAGGAATTTCTTCGTCAGCGACAAGGTGATGTCGTCATTATCAATAACTAGTATTCTTTTCATGACTTCCTTTTAATTGGTTGAATCAAAAGTAGATAGGCAATACATGCTTCCTTGTAAGAGCGTATCTTTAGCCACTGTCAGAAAGTTCCTACATTATGTGGAACTTTGCAGATCAAAATATTGCATTATGAAGCTAATAGAATGTCCGCGCGACGCCATGCAGGGCCTAACGGAGTTTATCCCAACCCAATCCAAGATTGACTACATCAATTCTTTATTGCAGGTTGGTTTTGACACGATTGATTTCGGAAGTTTTGTTTCGCCGAAAGCCATCCCTCAAATGAAGGATACGGCTCAAGTGTTAGAAGGATTGGATTTGGATGGCAGCAAAAGCAAGCTACTCGCCATCGTGGCCAATGTACGTGGGGCACAAGATGCAAGCAAGCATGGGGCCATTGATTACTTGGGATATCCCTTTTCTATTTCAGAAGAATTCCAAAAGCGAAATACGAATGCTAGTCTGGATGAGTCCTTGGCAAGAGTAGAAGAAATCCAGTCTATTTGTTCTAAAACCAACAAAGAGCTTGTGGTCTACATATCGATGGCATTTGGCAATCCTTACGGCGAGAAATGGCATCCGGAGATTGCTGCCACATGGTCGCGGCGGTTGGCAGAAGAGCTTGATGTGAAGATTATAGCCTTGAGCGATACGATTGGTTCGTCGTCAAAAGAGACTATCGATCCGCTTTTTAGGACCTTGGTTCCCGAATTTGAACATGTAGAATTTGGTGCTCACTTTCACACCACGGCAGAACTGTGGGAAGCAAAAGTAGATGCCTCTTATCAAGCCGGTTGTCGGAGATACGACGGAGCGATAAAAGGATTTGGAGGATGCCCAATGGCCAAGGATGATCTGACGGGCAATATGCCAACAGAGAATCTACTTGCCTATTTTGCAAAGAATAAGATTGAAACAGGACTGGACGAAGAAGCTTTCCAACGAAGTTTTATCCACGCGGCAAAAGTGTTTCCTCTATAAAGAAAAAATTCTTGGAACTATCAATTCAAGCAATGGTTGAACACTTTGAATCCAAACTTCTTTCTATAAAGTTGGATCGTTTCAAACTTCTTGACGTTGATTCTAATTTTGCACCTTTTCACTTTGATCGAGTTTAGGTTAAACGGGCTTAGAAAAACTAAACCGGAGTTTCTGGTTGCTCGAATTGTACGTGAAAAAATCAGTTGGGTTTCAAACTGATCGATAGTGCCAAGAAAAAGCTTCTACTCAATTAAGGTAATGAGCAAAAATCAGGATTCTCTTTGAGGTCTTCTTCTTGATGAAGATGAACTCTACTTTCTCGTTAACTAATTTGGTTTTAAACGTCTTCATGATAGCAGTATTAAGCAATTAAAGTTTGGTTAAAGACTTTACTGAAATAATCGAGCCAAAGCACAACTCATTGATATTCAGTTTATTACAAAGGTATGCGAGTGTAAAGTTTTCTATTTTTAGGAAGTTCTCTATTTTTGGGAAAAGTCAAAGTCGGAATTTAAATCTCCATTTTCGACCCTAAAAGCCCAGCAATTCGGTTCTTCCATTCAATCCGATTATCGACAACAAAACTGCTAATCGAGCCATCGGCCAACATCAACATTACTCCATTCGGAATTACGTTGAGCGTTTTGAAATAATCTACCTTGTCAACATCAGACAAGCTTATTTCAATACTAACACAAGTTGGATTTTTCTTGTTCGATACGAACAGAACACGCTTGGTGGTTAGAGTAATCCTCCCACCAACTGCTACGAAATCTGAGCAGTATGAACCACCCTCTTCGCAGACTAAAATTTCATTGTTTTTTAAATCCATGTCAGCAAAACGCACCCCTAAGATACGACTTTATTCACAATTCAATTGTTGAAATGTTCATTTTTCACTTCCAGCCATCTACGTTAGGCCACCAAAGGTACCATGAAAACATGGAGAATAAGTAACAAAAAAAACTGTCTAGCTACCATTCAAGTGGAAGCTAGACAGCCTAAAAGTTTAAAAAAATCTTAGTGTTTTGCCAAATAATCGGCTACACCATCATGTGATTCGGCCATGCCTTCAGCTCCTTTGTTCCAGTTGGCTGGGCATACTTCACCATTCTCTTCGTGAAATTGCAGGGCGTCAACCATTCTAAGGGCTTCATCTACATTGCGACCAAGTGGGAAATTGTTCACCAATTGGTGCTGAACGACTCCATCCTTATCGATGAGGAATAGACCACGGAACGCGATCATTGGCCCATTGGCACTCAGGCGTCCTTCTTCGTTGTAACCGTACTCGCCAGCCAATACGCCATAAGCGTCTGAAATGCTCTTATCTGTATCGGCAACAATAGGATAGGTAATACCTTTGATACCACCTTCTTTCTTGGCAACCTGTAACCATCCCCAGTGCGACTGCTCTGTATCTGTTGAACATGCAACAACAGCGCAATTACGGCTTTCGAATTCAGCTAGTTTCTCTTGAAATGCGTGCAATTCAGTTGGACATACGAATGTAAAATCTTTCGGATAAAAGAAGAAAATGACATGCTTCTCCCCAAGGTACTGGTTCAAAGAAAAGTCTTCTACGATTTGATTTCCATTTAGCAAAGCATTCGTCTCGAACGATGGTGCTTTTTTACCTACTAGTACTGACATATTATTCTAATTTGTGAGATGAACTCTCTTTTTTGTTTGACCGTCAAAATTAATACATCTAGTCCAATGAATGACATAAGATTTGTCATGCCGACAAATAAGCCAGGCTCAGGCCGATGAGGATAGTCACAAATTTGGCCAAATTGAAGCGATGGCCTTCAGAAGACTCAAAAATGATTGTAGTGCTTACATGAAGAAGTATACCAATTAAGATCGCATTGGCGATATAGGGTAGGTCCCCACCTACGCCGATATCAAAAGAGGCCAATACTTTATAGACCAGCGCTCCAGCCGGCGACGCAAAGGCAAATATACCTAGTAGCAATAAGGACTTCCATTTGGCAAATTTTGCTGCCACCATCATTCCAGACAAGACCAAAGCTACGGGGACCTTATGAAGTAGAATTCCAACTAGGAGCGAATGACTATGCCCGTGATCATGTCCGCCAAAAGGCATTCCTTCAAAAAAGGCATGAATTCCAATCGAAATCAAAACGACGGTGGGAAAGGTTTTGTCATGCCCGTGACTGTGTTCGTGCGAATGAAAATGTCCATGCTCCACACCTTCGGAAAGATACTCTAGGACAATCTGCACCAAAAACCCGGCTATGATCCAGATTCCAGGACTAGCCAAGCTCCCACTGAACACGTAAGGAAAAAGCTGCAGCAGGCACAAACCCAATAGAAAGGCACCGCTGAAGGATAAGAGCAGTCGGCTCTTACTATGCAAGGACTTACCAGATAAGATGACGGCCATACCAGTTATCATCACAACGGCAAAAAGTAGGATAATATCAATCCACGACTGGTGCATGTGTTTTCTTTTTAGCTACGATTATCAATCTAGGGGATTCGGCAGTCATAGGATCTAGCTTATACGAGCCGAATACCTGCTTGATGGCAAATCCTGCGCGCTCCAACATTTTTTTAAAATCCTCAAAATGAAAAAGCTGAACTCGTTCCTCAAAATGAAGTTGCTCAGCGCCATCGACGATTTCAATTCCTTTGCAAATATGACCATTTCGCACCTCTTTCGAGATAGAAAAATGGACATTTCCTATCATCTTCTCTTCTGTCGGCACCATATTAGCTATTACACAAGTGGCATTGAAATAGTCCAAAACAAAAGTTCCGTCTTCTGCCAAATGCTCAAAAACGCGTTGTAGCACTGCACTGTTGTCTTCGCTATTCTCAAAATAGCCAAAGCTGGTGAATAGGTTAAATACGCAATCGAAGCGTTGCCCCAGTTCAAAAAACCGCATGTCCCCTACTTCATAAGTCTCACCACTTGACAGACTTTTTGCCTTGGCAATACTTTCGACGCTGAGATCGAGTCCCGTGACTTGATACCCCAACCTCGCCATAACCCGTGCATGTCTGCCCGCACCACAAGCCAAGTCCAAAACCTTCCCGCCCTTCTCTGCGTTAAGCACATTTAGTAGTCGAACAATAAAGGCATCTGCCTCCTTATCGTCGCGATTGGAATAGAGTAAATGGTAATAGGGAGAATCAAACCATGATTCAAACCAAGGTTTACCAGTGGAATTAGTTGACATCGATTATAGAATTATCCTACAGCATTGGATAGGCAATATTAGAAATTGATTTTTAACTTTGAGACATCATAATCATCTGACTTACATTTATCTGAGCAGATGGCTCAACTTGAGCAAAGAACATGAAGATACTGGAGTGGGCGAAATAAAATTCATCACAAAGGACAACACGACGATTTGAAAGGAGAATTCGACATATTTGACATTTACCACGGATTGGAGCGTAACAACGTTATGCTGTTATTCAAGGGAGAGCTGACTCCCGATTTGATCAATTCCATCCTTCACATCGTAGAAGAAAAGATGAATCGATCAGATACTAACCTAAAGATTCGGAAAAAAGTATTTAATATTCTCGTAGAGTGTTTACAAAATCTGTATCATCACAATCAGATTAAAAGCAGTGATATTGATGCCAACAGTGATTTCCCAGCAGGAATGGTTATGGTCGCCGAAGACGACGATGGATATTCAATCATGACGGGAAATTTTATTGCTTCTGAAGTCGTATCTTCTTTGCAAAAGAAATTGGAGGAGATCAACGACTTGGATCGAGAAGGGTTGAAAGCACTGTACAGTAAGATTCTGGACAACGGAGAAATGACTAAGAAAGGAGGAGGAAGTCTAGGCCTTATCGAGATAGCACGTAAGTCGGGAGAAAAGCTTGAATTTGGCTTTGCCCCATTAAACAATATGAATAATTTTTTCAGTCTCAACGTAAAAGTTAATCACTGACACATGGAAGACATTAGAATACAAGGAACACCCAAAACGCCAACTGTAAATTTCATTTCCAGTGAAGGTCTATTAGAAATCAAAGGAAGATCTATTCCTGAGAACTCGATTGAGTTTTACAAGCCGTTAATCGACTGGATTGAAAGCTATGCTCAGCAACCAAATGATTCGAGCAACGTGAATATTCAACTTGAGTATTTCAATACCAGTTCGTCCAAGTGCATCCTGGACCTCTTCAAGAAGCTTGAGGCGATCAATAAATCGATCACGATCAACTGGTATTACGAGGAGGATGATGAGGATATGCTAGAAGCTGGTGAGGATTACGAAGCCATCATCAATATTCCGTTTAAAATGATTGAAGTCGAGGAGATTTAGGTCTTTTCGTTCACATATTTAAAGCCGGCTTTCTACATGAAGGTCGGCTTTTTTCGTTGCTGGTTCTCAATGTTTAGCAATAAATGCAAATGATTCTTCTAGCCCAACATTTGCCAACGGCTAGAAAAAGAAATACTAGCCCTGCACGACTTAATTCTCCTTTCGAAGGCTGAACAAACAAAACGACGGGAAATGAATCAATAAGAACTTGGGTGATTCGAGCCAGAAATACGGATTTCAACTACTGCATTGCATTTGCCAGCGGCTAGAAAAAGAAATGCTAACCCTGCACGACTTAATTCTCCCTTCGAAGGCTGAACAAACAAAACGACGGGAAATGAATCAATAGGAACTAGGGTGTTTTGAGCCAGAAATACGGATTTCAACTACTGCATTGCATTTGCCAGCGGCTAAGAAAACCACCAACCATGAAATCGAATGATCAAGAAGGGGACACAAACGACAGGCAGCTATTCCGAATAGCTAAACTTAACCCTCAATTTCAGGAGTTTTGCCAAACGCTCGGCAACACGCGTTAACAATTCAATTAAGCGTCGCAGTCCGTCGAAAAACAGCGTAACAACCATCAACATCGTCATGATCCAAATGACCATCATATTGGCCGAGAAGGTGGTAATCTGCTTGCCGAAAAGATTCTTGGAAGGAGCGTAAAACTGTGCTTTGAGGAAAGACTTGTGTATCGGAGTAATGTAGACAGGGTCGCTTTTTTGCACCAACTCGCCTTCGTACTCGACGATCTTTTCCATTTCGTTTTCATTCGTCACGAAATCGGCCAAGCTCTCATTGAAATGTTCGTCTTTGATCCTTAGGTACTCTGCTTTTTTATCCGGCGTATTGGCAGCCAATCCGATCACCTCGTCTTTGGCATTGAACTCTTTGTTGTAGCCCTTTTTGTAGAACTGATTGAGTTGATCCAGGCTCACCTTCACATTTTCTAGCACTTCGTGGGTCACTTTGGACGGATAGAGCTCATCAAATTGTGAAAATCTAAAATTGGCAAATTCCTTTTGTTCTTTCTCAAACTCATTGCGAATCAAGAGCAAGTTGTAATCTAGTTTGGTAGCGTCCTCTCCAGAGGCCAACAGGTTTTGGCATTCGATCGTCTTGCTCCGAATATCCTTGATCCAATAATCCTTTTTCCACTTGTAGCGCTCGATTTTCATGTCAAAATCAAACACCTGCTTCACGTGCTTGTTGTTCTTGTATTGGTACACGGCCATGGCTTCATAGGCCCAGCGGCTCGCCATAATATTGCCTATCCAAGGAACGCTGCTCTCGGATGAAAAGAGCGGATAGAGCTTGTCAAACTTCACAATTACCCCCGAAAACAAGAGTTGTGGAATGATGAGAATAGGAATGAGGATATAAATAACTTTCGCCGAGTTGAAGCTGGCTGAGATATTGAGTCCGAGTAGATTGGCAAAGCAAGAAGTGGTAAATAGCACAATCCAAAAAGGTAGGATCATGTCTTGAATTTCTAGGATGGTGTTTCCAACGAGCACGTAAAAAAGCGACTGCACCGCTGAAATCAGGAACATAATCCCAATTTTAGAACTCAGATAACTTCCTTTGCTCAAGTTGAGAAACTTTTCTCTTTTGAGAATTTTTTGATCGCGAATAATTTCTTCGGCGCTCACTGTCAGACCGAGGAAAAGCGACACAATAACGGAGATGAACAAGAACTGTGGAATATTCTCACTTTCCCTAAAAATATAGCTTGAGGTAGCCTCCTCTCCTATTTTGTAATACTTGATGAAAAAGGACAACACGAAGGCCAAAAGTGGTGCTTCAAGAGTGTTGATAATCATGTATTGTTGATTCGCAATTTTACTCAACGCGTCGCGCGTAAGAAAAACACGAAGTTGCTTGAGCTTGTTGGGAATGCTAAAAGACGTGGTAGGAGTTTCTCGCTTTCTATCACGGATTTTTATGTGGTTACCAATGATCACATTGAAGAAATTATTCCACTCACGAGGAGAGATCTTTCTGTGTTCGGTAAGGTTTCCGTATTCATCGACCACTTTGGACTCGATGATATTAAATATTTGTTCGGGGTTCACATTTCCGCACCTGGGGCATTCGCTTTCGGTAACGTTGACGTGGTTAACCAGTTTCTTGAAATAGATAATACTCTCAACCGGGTTACCATAATAAATCGGATAGCCTCCTTGATCTAGGATGAACAACTTGTCGAACATTTTAAAAATGTCGGACGAAGGCTGATGGATCACTACAAAGATTAGCTTCCCTTTCAAGGTGAGCTCTTTGAGTAAGTCCATAATATTTTCTGAATCTCGGCTAGACAATCCTGATGTAGGCTCATCTACGAACAATACGGCCGGCTCACGAATCAACTCCAGAGCAATGTTCAATCTCTTTCGTTGTCCGCCCGAGATAGTCTTTTCCATCGGCGACCCCACAGTAAGATCCCGGGCCTCAAACAGTCCGAGCTGCATAAGTGTTTCGTGGACGAGCGCAGTAATTTCCTCATCTCCTTTTTTCCCAAAACACAACTTGGCATTGTAGAACAGGTTCTCAAAAACACTCAGCTCTTCTATGAGCAGGTCATCTTGCGCAACATAGCCGATTACACCTTCAATTTCATCGGATTCATGGTGAATGTCAATTCCATTGATCGTTACCTTTCCGAAGGTAGGCGTGTAGTTTCCATTGAGAACATTGAGCAAGGTAGACTTTCCCGAACCACTTGCTCCCATAATCCCAATCAGGGATCCTGATTCTTCGAACAGGTTTAATTGGTGTAGAGCTTGTTTGTTATTTCGCTTGAAATAGTAAGATACATTCTCGGCACGAAAAACGATGTTCATGCTGTCCGACTCATCCAAGAACCTATGGATTATGTCGCTGTAGTAGATCGGACTTATCTTGGAACCTCGGATAGACGATCCTTGAAGGAATACGTAGCTTCTGCTATTGCCTAAGGCCTGTCCGTTGAGCAGCAAGTCTTCGTTTCCAAAATATCGAACAAGGAACATGTTTTCCTTTTCGAGTCTGAAAAAAATGAATTTCCCCAGTAAGCCTTCTTTTTCTATGTGTTTGGCCGCTTTGAGATGTTCAGGTTTTTGGCTACCGGAAATCAATAAAAATTCAGGGTGATCGATCCAACCCTCTTCTTTTGCTGAGGCCAGCTCTACCAGGTACTCGTAGGTTTCTCGTTCAATGTTAAACGTATCAGCAACTGTCTCGACAAATTCCCATTCCTGGTCGTTGGTGTCTGGGAAAGCGCTAATAAACTCCAGCAGCCTCATGAGAACGAAAATTTTCTCTTTCTGGGCTAATTCTTCATTGATACGGGTACAAATTCTAAGAACTTTGACAGAAGACAGTGATGTACGCTTGCGCGTTCCTTCCTTGCCGTCCTTTCTTTTGCTCTGATTCTGCGCGAGCAGCTCGTCATAAACATCCAAGTATTTGAGTACAAGGTCTTTATTCAGCTGCTGACGCAAGAACATCGCGACAATATTTCGTCCGGAGTCTGCATCACTTTCTCCCTCACCGCCTCGGGCGATGATAGCAAAAAGTTGCATTAAAGCTTTTAATATACCTGCACTCATTGGGGGTGGATTATTATCTTCAAAGGGCAAGTTTCCGTTAAAATAGGAGATTCCATTGCAGTAACCTCTCTACTGTCTTCGTAGGAAATGGACTATTGTTTGAAGCCGACTAAGAGTACGGCACATCCTGATTCCCTTTTCTTGTGATCGAGTTGTGCTTCAATCGTACAATTGACTGTTGAGCCCACTACGAAATCCCAATAGGGTGCATTCAAGTGGTCGGCATTGCTAAAAAGTTCGTTCTTTTCTTCATCGAAAATTCGGAAGATAAGATTGCCATCTTCTGCTCCACTGCAGGCTGCAATTCGGTAGGTACTGGCACCGAACATGGTCATTTGAAATTCGGCTACTTGATCGTGATATAGCAGTGCTCGATACATTTGACCGTCAGAAATATATTCGTCTGACATGTTGTGCCCACACCATGTTGCTATGCTATCACATTGAGCATTGACTGAGAATCCTATTGCTGCGAACAGCGCTATGAATGTTATTTTGATTGCTTTCATGCTTAGCTTATGATAATGGTTCTAATTTCTGATAGTTTGGTTCTGATTTGCTCAACATGGGCATCAGTAACCTCAACGCTACTCTTACAATTGAAGTAAGTCGTTTTTTCATCCTCGTCTGTGATAGGTGCCTCATAGGCGTATGAATACACCATTGAGTCAAAAATTCTTAGGACGTCGGTCAGACCTTTGCGCACTTGATTTACTTGCGGATCGTCATATTTACTTAGCAAAGCGACTAGACTTGTAAGGGCCGATCGTTGCTCACCAATCCTTTTTCTAATATCTTCATTGCTCTTGGCTACATCCAAAGCGATATGCAATGCTTCTATCCAGCCTCCGGCAAGAATCAAGCTGGCCGCTTCATTTCGCTCATTGTCCTTCAAATACTGGTTCACCTCACGATAGAGTTCGGCGTTCAAGACGTACAGAGAATCGCGTATTTCGCTGTTCTCGTGAAATCGTGAAATAATTGTTGGATTGATGTTGTTTTTAATTCCCAAGTCATCGGCCAAGCGCTCAACGAGGGTGAAATACTCGATGCTCATTGACGTATTGTCGAAGTTTGACAAATAGGCCAAATCAGCTCCGTAAACGCCCATATTCATGGCTTTTTGAAATTGATTTACATAGCCCTTGTAGTTACTTGAAGGGTTAAGCAAAGCCTCGTTGTATGGAATTTTGGACTGACGAATAAGGAGGGCAGTCTGGATAGGAGATGGAATACTGAAGATCTCGCCTTTATACTTGATCACAGATCCACTCAAGCCTCCATCGCCGTTCTCCTTGATTTGAGGAATAGAGTCAGTAAGTACCTCTGCTCCGTCTTGGTCACTACTAGTCTCGCTGCAGGATGCCAAGCTAAATACTAGCGTGCCTACCGCAAGAGCAGACAGGAAATTTCGTTTGATAGGTGATGCCATTTGATTGAACATTATCAGGGTGTAAGAGTGTTGGTAGGTTTAACGACTAAACCCTCCACAGGTTCCATTGCAAGGAACTATTTTTTTCACAACACACTCGAATATGTCGGCATTGGTTATTAACCCCCTGATGTGGAAGGACTTAAAAAAGCACAAGGCAAATAAAAAAACAGAAAAAAAGCAGGGACTACCTCAGATTATTCCCCGTTGGCCTCATAACAACCTAAGGCAGTGGGAGAAAATCTGCTCCACCCTTCGATGTCTTCACCAACTCCTCCAATTTGGGAAGCGGTCAAGTTGGAATTAATGGAGATCGGCAAGTCAAAATCGCCGTCAAATGGGCCTTCGAAAGGTGGCTCACTTGGATTATTTGAAATATTGAAGAAATGATTGCCGTCATCAGAAACATCTCGTTCTGTATCGACAAAGCAATTGGTAAAAACGAATTGCTGGAAATCCTCTTCCTCCAAGTCGATAAAAAACTCGCTAAAATCGGTCAAGTCAGCATTATTACCATACAGAATACAATTGCGAAAATCGACATCCACATCGCGGACTTGTAAATTTCCGTCAATGTCTTCGTAATAGTTCGTCAGCGCGAAAGTGGGCGCTTGTCGATTGCTCTCATTCCAATAATTGGCAATAGTAGACTGATTGAAATGGTACTTTCCTCCCACTGCCAGTGACATGCAACTTTGACCGCAATTGGCAATCAAATCATTTTCTCCGTACACTGATCCTCCGACGCCATATAGACCGACCGCCGACATATTCTTGATAATCGAATTGTTCACAGTAACGGCATATTCGCTAGTGGCCACTCCTGATGTATCCACTTGCAAACCAATAATTCCATTCTTCAACACAGCGAATTCGATTCTACTTTCCAGGCATTCATAAAACCAAATACCACCTCTAGATATCGTTGCTGTCTCAATGCCAAACTGTGTCTGATAATCGAAGTCAATCTCAATTCCCCACTGACCTGCGAGGTTTTCGTAATAAGGTTCGAGCCGGTCTCCTTGAAAGACAACTTCATTGTTCAGTTCGCCTTCGACCATCAAGCAACCCTTATAGATATAGAGGCCTGATTTGGCGTGACAATAGACTTGCGTTCCAGCATTGATCAAAAGGCATTCGGCCGAATCAACGGCTACTATTCCATATATAACATGGGGTTTATCGTTACTCCACTCCGCATTGCTCTCGAGCACTGTCAGATTGCCAAGTCCGCCATGAAAATGGGCGTCCTGTCCCCAGGCTACCAGGTTTACGATTTGCTCATTCCCATTCGTCTGGAACACCAAATTATCCTCGACTATAAATGGCAAGTCCAAATCTTGGGGATCTATGGTCACTTCTATGAAAATAAAAATGCTATCGTTGGGCAATACAGTTACGTCAGAATGCGTATGTCCATCGATGCCATCGACATTGACTCTGTACGACGAACTGCTGCCTTGATCTAGCCTAATGGATGAAATCTGGATCGTTTGATCGTGTGTATTGTAGGCTTTTAACAAGAAGGTTGTACTTCCGATAGATGTGAAAACAGTATCGAATAAGACCGTATCGACCGAGAATTCGAGTTTTGCTGATGAATCAGTTAGAATGTTCTCTTTTCTACAATTGACCAGTAAAATGGACATTGATAGAAGGAGCAAAAAATAAAAAGATAGCGTCTTGGTCGTCATTCAGCTGCGAAGATAATAGATTGAGAGTCCTCTACTATACGCGAGAGACATAGATTTATTGTAAAAACTGCAATCGTGTTTAATCCAATCCATTCAAAGACTCCAATCAATGCAAGCTGCGCCATAAGTACCAACATGCAACGCTTCTATACGGAGCCCATGCTTGGGCGATGTTGGTATACTCTGCGTGTTTCGTTTCTTGAGGGAGATCATACAACCTAGCCATAGCCTTTCTGATAGCTAAATCGTCGACTGGAAACACGTCCAAACGTCCTAGGGTAAACATCAGAAACATTTGGGCGGTCCAAACGCCGATGCCTTTAATTGAAGTGAGTGCAGCAATGATTTCCTGATCGGATTGATCTTCCAAATTCTCGAAGATTTCCGATCGGTCCATGAACTGAACACTCAGATCGTTGATATAGCTGGATTTCTGTCGGCTTATCCCAACCTCACGTAGATCCTCTTTACTTTCGTTCCTTAATATTGAAGGGTCCAAGATTCCATTGTACCGAGCTACCAGTCGGGCATAAACTGTGTCGGCAGCTTTGACAGAGACTTGCTGGCCGACAATTGCTCGGATTAGAGCATCAAAGTGATCTGTGCGGGTGGGAATTTCGTACTTGCCGTATTCTGACAGCATTGTGGAAATCACCGGATCAACCTCGCTAAAATGGCGGACATACTTTTCATGGCTCATAAGCCAAAAGTACGGAAAATCGCACCTTGGATAAACTAGAAATCTCGCCGATCGCCTTTCCACACCATGGCGAGAAGTGGAAGCACGATCCATGAAATAATAGTAGCAGCGCTAATTAGCATACCCGTAGTTGATCCAAAGAATTTGCTAAAAACGGCTCCGGAGTACCCCATGAGAGAAGCTACATCCAGTTTCAACATGATAAAAATCCTTCCCATGTCGATTGGATTTAGCATGCTCAATACAATCGCATGCTCTTCTATGGGATATTCTGCAAACACCACGAAATAGAGCAGCATAAGTCCGTCATAAACAACAGCCATCAAGAGCCAAATGATCAAGGCCATTCCAATTCCCCTCAACTTGTCACTTATGGCAACGGACAAAAAGAAGGCAATGCTTGAAAAGACCAAAGACAAGGCCACACCGCAAATAATAAGACTAATTAAAACAGAGATACTTTGCGTCTGATCCAAGGTAAAAACGATTCCAATGAGCAATCCGACCAACACAGCCAAACTATGCGTAACGGCAATACCGAGATAGATTCCCAGAAAGGCGTGTGATCGCTTAACCGGTTGTGACAGCAGTAGATGAAGGAAATCCGTCTTATTGTAGTAATACATGGTGGTCATCATGGTACTCACCAAAGGGACAATAAGGATCACAATATTCATCAGGCTCACCACGGATCTTGTGAAGGAGCCTGTGAAATAAATCAACCCAAAAGAAGAAAGCGCGAAGAAGAGCATATACGTAACTGCCCAAATGCTTTTCAGGTTGTCGATAAAAACAAATTTGAAAATATTCAGCGTGGCCTTCATGCTATTTGGTTGGTATTTAAGAAAGCAGCAATGGCTCTTTCAAGAGTTGGCATTCCCGTATCTTGAAGCAAGGTACTCGCTTGTCCGCTGAAAACTATTCTTCCCTCCAAAAGGAAGGCTATTTCATCGGCAACTTCTTCGACATCGCTCATAATATGGCTTGTGAAAAATATAGTTTTGCCTCGTGCTTTCTCTTCCAAAACCAATTGTTTGAACTTAACACGTGAAACCGGATCCAGGCCGACGGTTGGTTCGTCGAGAATAATAATAGGCGACTCGAAAAGAAAAGCAATCACGGCGCTCACTTTTTGGCGCGTTCCACCAGACAATTCGCCAAGCGGTTTTTTCATGTGATCACCTAGTTGAAAATATTCTACAAGTTTGGCAGGATCAGGATGTACCCCTCTCAAATCACCGATCAGCTTTAACAATCTCTCCGCATTTATATTTTCAGCGAAATGTGCTACCTGTGGCATGTATGAAATCAAATTTCGCGCTTCGACATCAACAGAAGAGAATCCATTGATTAAGATTTCTCCCCCAGATGGTCGAACAAGATTCAGGATGCATTTGATGAGAGTAGACTTTCCCGAACCATTGGGTCCAAGCAGACTGATTACTTTACCTTCATCGATGGTAAAGCAAATATCTTTGAGCACCTCGTTCTTGCGAAAACTTTTAGAAACTGAGTTCAGCGTTATCATTCACAGGTTGCATTTGTGGGTTATTATCAATTAGGCTTTCCGGCGTTAGTACCGGTGTTACTTTTTCTGCCAGGTTGAGCAAGTCGATAAATGTACTTCTCATCAGTATAATTGCGGCGGGTGCTTGAGCGGTGATATAGGTGAACAATTTGACAGGTCGAAAAGGAATGTCTCCTACCCCATCGCGGTCCAAATCATAGCCCGTGTACTCCTCCCAATAATTCCCATTGAAGTCATTGTAATTCGTACGCGCATTCGTAGTGATATCGAATGAATTCTGGACAAAATCGTTGGCTGTAATGACATTATCATTGCAGTTTCCCATTATTCTCATCGCGTATCCATTGCGTTCAAAGCGATTGTTGTGCATGACGATCCTACCGGTATTATCGGCGCTGATTGCAATTGTATTGTTCTTAAAGACATTCCCATCCAATTCGGAATCGGTTATATCTTTCAAAAGCAGTCCATAAGCCGAACCTCCCCAGTTGTTGATGAATAGGTTTTCGATCATAGTAACGTTAGAAGAATACATCACTGCTACTCCTGCTCCATTCTTTTCAAATCGATTGCGCACATAGGTATTATCATGAGAGAACATGAAATGCAGTCCGTATCTCATATTTCCTTCACTATGGTTTGAGGTGATCAAACTTCCTTTGACAAATTCGAAGTAAATTCCATCTCTATGAGACATTACCGTGTTGAATTGGATGGTCATTTCTTCACAATACCAGAGATGTATAGCGTTACCATTTGCAGACTCCAGGTAATTTTGCTCATTAGCATCTCCTTGAATATCGCAATGTTCGACCAGTCCATATTTGCTTTTCTCGATCATTATTCCAAAGAATACGTGTCGAATAACTAGGTTGTGAATTGACAAATAATCGCTGTCATTGCATTTGAGCGCAGCTCTATCTTCGACATAATTGGTTGCGACATTCTGCAATTGAATATGATGAACGGAGACGCTATCGTGATGAATGTATAAAATGGTAAGCCCATTGCCATCCAAGATAGTACCAGCTTCTCCATGAATGGAAATGGCCTTCTCGATAACCAATTCTGACACCTCGTAGATGCCTTCTTTGATGAAAATATCATCTCCATCTACAGCTAGCTCTACGGCACTTGCCAAGGTTGAAATAGGACAATCGGGACATACAACAATTTCCTCACAACTTCCAGCATGAAAGAAGCAGAAAAAGAGCAGGAACAATGCCAATCTCTTCATTCCGAGTATTTATCTAGCATTTGTGACCAGGTAAAAATATCACCGCCATTTTGTGCAGCTAAGTCCTTTGCTTTTTCATGAGAAGAAAACGCATTCAAATAGCCCCCCATAGGGCTTGGCATGTTCTTACTTACGAGGTATACAGCCTTGTCTGCATCCACAAAATGCTCTGGGTTAGCGAAATCGGACACGACAAGAAAAGCATGTTCATTATCTGATTCTGCCAAGTAATACAACATACATTCCGCGGCGTCAAATTTATAAGTCCGCCCCTTGGACGTCACAGCTTCAGCCCCAAATTTGGGGTCAGCTATTTGCATCTGACACCAATGGCATGCATCCTGTCCGTATTGAATAGGGGATACTTCAGGCTTACAGCCAAATGCTAAAACAGTGATGAGGATGAAACAGAGTATTCTTGTCATTTTAGTACGATGTTTTGGCCCATTTCTGGTGAACCATACCCCAGATTAAGAGAAAGCAAGATGTAGCAAGACAAATCCCACCGATGTGCGGGTAAGAAACAGCCTTAAAATTAAGTAGCCATTTGGCACCAAGCAATGGAGGTTGATAGACCATACCATCTACTTTAATAGCAGCATGAGGATCAAGGTTATGACCGTAGTCGTACTCCCAAAGCCAGAAGTCAAATATTCCCAACACTGCCAAGATGAGCATTAAAAAACCATAAACATAAAGAAGCTTTGGTTGCTTTTTCCACCAAACAAAAAGTCCGAATAGGATCAAGAACACTCCAACATATGGGAAGATTTTCAGTTCAGGGATGGAGTCAGGCTCAATTTTCTGCATTCCAATATAGTGGTTGAGAATATTGATGTTTTGCAAGGTGCTCTCATCTTGCCCAGTTATTTTATTCACCCATATATACATTTCAATTCCATCGGGATATTGGGGAGCATCGAGGGCGATGTACCACAACGGTTGGACAAATATTCCAATAAGGAGAATTGAAGCAATTAAGACATATGCTCTTGCAAGTGGTTTCATCGTTTGTTCGTTTAGTCTTATAATAAATCAATCCAACCCCTTGCGGAGTTGGATTGATGAAATTCAGATAATTATTTTCTCAATCTTCTCCCAGCCACCATTTGAGCTCAGTTGAAGATCCTTTTGCCGAAACTCTTGCATATCCTTGCATCTCCTGGTGGAGCGCCGAGCAAAAGTCGGTACAATAGAATGGAATGACACCTTCTTCCTTAGGCTCCCAATAAAGAGTCTTTGTAACTCCAGGCATAATAAGCAATTCGGAAGTATTGGCGCCCATCATTGCAAAGCCATGAGGAGTATCCCAGTCTTGTTCAAGGTTGGTTACATGGAAGTACACTTGATCGCCAACTTTGATTCCTTCAATATTATCAGGAGCAAAGTGAGAACGAATACAAGACATATAAACATGCACTTGATTTCCATCACGCTCTACCCGTGCATCTTCTTCAGACATAATTGCGTATGGGTGTTCGTTCTCGCTTAGTTTGAAGAATTTTTTAGAATTGGGCTTGATCAATTCTGCTGGACAACCTTGCGCATAGTGAGGCTCACCATCTGTTGGGAAATCGAGCAAGAGCTTCATCTTATCGCCAGAGATGTCAAAAAGTTGAGCAGAGTGCGCCAATTCAGGTCCTGTAGGAAGATATCTATCTTTTGTAATCTTATTCATTGCGACCAAGTACTTACCCCAAGGCTTCATAGAGCCACCACCAGGGATGCTCAAGTGACCAATTGAGTAATAACATGGTACACGATCCAACACTTCATACGTTCCCAATTTCCATTTTACAACCTCAGAAGAGATAAAGAAAGATGTATAAGCATTGCCTCTACCATCAAACTCAGTGTGCAAAGGTCCAAGACCGCCAGACTTCACGACACCGTCCACGACACTTTCGTATTTAAGAACTGGAATACCGTCAACAATAGTCTCATAGTCTTCAGCTGCAATCGCAGCAAGCATCTTCTCAAAAGAGTGAACAGTAAGGTCTGCATTCAATTTTCCACAGCCAATAATGTATTCACCGGTTGTGTTAACATCAACACCGTGTGGAGATTTTGGCGTTGGAAGGAAATAAATCATTCCTGGGCAATCTGCAGCTTTAAGGACTTTCACCTTGTTGCGCATCTCTGTTGAAGCGATGTGTGTTTTCTCATCTACCTTGTTGTGGGCATATGAGCAATCCCATTCTTCGAATTTACCGGCAGCAACATATTCTTCAGCTTTTTTCCAGTTGATCGCAGCGATAAAATCTTTATCGTTTTGAGAAGCTGTGGCCTCCTTCATTGTATTTCCTTTCTCTGTATTATAAGTAGTGAAGAAAGTCCAGCCATGAGAAGGTCCTTTACCACTAGAAGCTAGGTCGTAATCGAATCCTGGCATAACGATTTGGAAAGCAATGTCCATATCTCCGTGTTCGGGATCAACGCTAATAAAGCTCAATGCTCCATGGAAATTCTCCTTGTAGGTATTAATAGAAACATCTTTTTGAGGAATTGGAACAGAAAATCTAGTTCCTGCCACCAAATATTCGGTATTCATAGTCAAATATGGAGAAGAGTGGTTTCCCGCACTATTGGGAATCTCTAGAATTTCGGCCGTCTCAAAAGTCGTCAAATCAATTCGAGCCAATCGCGGAGTATTGTTACCGTTGATAAACAACCATCTTCCGTCGATTTCTCCATTGGTTTGAGAGAGTTTTGGATGGTGAGAATCATCCCATGGAACAAAACCATGAGAAGTTTGCAACATGGCTTTTGATTCTTCGTCAAAACCGTACCCTTTTTCAGCATCTACAGAGAATACTGGAATACGTCTAAAGAGTCGTCCTGAAGGAAGACCTACAACAGAAACTTGTCCGCTGAATCCGCCAGAAAAGAACTCATAAAACTCGTCGTGTTCACCGGGAGCAACATACACGGCTTCCGCAGCACTTGAGTTGTTCAAGGCTCCTGAATTAGACTTTTTATTGTTGGATTGACCGCTATCCCCACAAGAAGAGATTAAAACGGTTGCCGCGAGGGCTACTGCGAATATTTTTAGTGTTTTCATGATAATGTGTTGAGAATAGTCTACTTAGTTGGGTTTTCTTCGGCAAATTTTCGGAAGTACTCCAATACAGCTCTTGCCTCGTCCTCGGTCAGGTTTTGATTGGCCATTGGAGAAAGGTATTCGGCGAAAAGTTCTTTAGCCACTGGATCTTCCTTTACCATTTGCTCAGGATTGAGAATCATGTTCATGATCCAAGCGGGACTGTGTCTTTCAAGAACTCCATTGAGTGCAGGACCAACATGACGCTTTTCCATTTTATGACACGAAGTACATAGGTTGGTGAAAATCGTATCACCTTGAATGGCAAGTGCATTGTCTATCGGACCAAGAATCATGGCCTCTTTAATTGGTCCTATTCCCTCCGGTCCAATTTCAGCCTTTGGGGTATAAACCTCAAAGCTTTCTTCAATCTGATCGTCCGTAGCCTCATCCGTTTCGCCTCCGCAAGAGAACAAAACAAAGGCACTTAGTAGAACGATAATAAATGCTGGAATTCTTAATTTCATGTTTCAATTATTAGAACGTTTATTGTGGAAGTAGCACTTGATCAACGACGTGCACAATTCCATTAGTTGCAGGCACAGTGCCTAATATCTTAGCTCCGTGAACATATGTTCCGTCATCTTTAATCTCGACTTTAATATTGTGTCCTGTAGCCACAAAAAGACTCTGTCCATCTTTCAAAGCTGGTACGTCATATGTTCCAGGTGCAGCGTGAAAAGTGATGATCTCAGCAAGCTTGCTTTTGTTCTCAGGCTTTAACAATTCGGCAACAGTACCTTCTGGCAAAGCATCGAATGCAGCGTTGGTTGGAGCAAACACCGTGAGCGGACCATTGTTGGCTAGAACTGTTGTAAGGCCTGCAGCCTGAACAGCGGCAGCTAGTGTTGTGTGATCAGGTGAAGCAGCGGCAACTTGCAGTATGTTTTTGGCCGATTCATCATCCTGAACCGCCTCCTGTCCGCTGAGGGTGACGGCATTGTTTTGATCGTTATTCACAGTAGACGTATCGTTTACAGATTCGTCTGTAGAGCTTGGCGTACACTGAACAAGTATAATCGCTGAGCTTAATAAGAAGAGTAACCGTTTCATGATTATTGCGTGTTTGAATTATTCTCCAAATAGACAATATCTACACGATCTTGATTTGATGGTGGTCATGATTTAATGTGACAATCGACACATAAGGGGGAAATCACTTAAGTAACATGACAATCATCAAGTTATCCAGCTTTTAACAGATAAAAACAGGAGGTGCTTGAAAATATTGGGCATAAAAAAAGCCCCGTAAACGAGGCTTTTAAAATGTGAATGGGTGTTAGCCCAAATAGGATTTAAGAATTTTGCTTCTAGAAGTATGTTTCAACCTTCGAATGGCCTTCTCCTTGATCTGTCTTACTCTTTCACGAGTCAGGTCAAATCGCTCTCCGATTTCTTCCAGAGTCATTGGATGCCCTCCATTCAAACCAAAATACAGGCGAATAACATCAGCTTCACGCGTAGTCAAGGTTCTCAATGAACGCTCAATCTCCTTACGGAGTGATTCATGCATCAAATCCTGATCTGGCGAAGGAGATTCACCCGTCTGCAACACGTCATACATCGTGCTCGAACTATCGTCACCATCTTTCAAAGGTGCGTCCATCGACACGTGTCGGCCTGCATTCTTTAGCGACTGCTTCACTTCATCCAAGGTCATTTCCAATACTTCAGCCAATTCGGCAGGAGTTGGGGGACGCTCGTATTCTTGTTCTAGTTTGGCGAATGCCTTATTGATTTTATTAATCGAACCAATTTTATTCAAGGGCAGACGAACAATACGAGATTGTTCGGCCAATGCTTGAAGAATCGACTGACGAATCCACCAAACGGCGTACGAGATGAATTTAAAACCACGGGTTTCATCAAATCGCTGCGCAGCTTTGATCAAACCAAGGTTACCTTCGTTAATCAAATCGGGCAAAGACAATCCTTGATTCTGGTATTGTTTAGACACCGAAACAACGAAACGCAAGTTGGCTTTGGTAAGCTTTTCTAGCGCGTATTGATCGCCTTTTTTAATACGCTGAGCGAGCTCTACCTCTTCCTCAGCTGTAATCAAGTCAACACGACCGATCTCTTGTAAATACTTATCTAAAGAGGCGGTTTCTCTGTTGGTAACCTGTTTTGTAATTTTAAGCTGTCTCATATTGACTTAATCAGGTTTCAGATTATTAATTCATTCTACTTCATTCCCATCAAAAACCGTGCTTGATGGTAAAACCTGACAGTATAGCATTTTATTGCTTACTCTCAGTTATGCATCCTTTCTTTCAGGACGTGGAAGAAGAGCTTTACGTGACAACTTCACCTTTCCTGTTTTTGGATCGCGTCCAGTGACCTTGAATTTAATCAACTCACCTTCAGTGAAAACATCCGAAGAGTTCTCAACTCGCTCCCAACCGTACTCACTTATGTGAAGCAATCCGTCTTGTCCAGGTAGGATTTCAACGAAAGCGCCATAAGCAACAACGGTCTTTATCTTACCTTCATACGTCTCTCCTATCTCAATAGTTGGAGGAAAACAGATATTTTTCACTCTACTAACCGCTGCGTCAATGCTCGCTTTGTTCGTAGCTGATATTTGCACGTAGCCTTTACCGTCTACTTCATCAATCGAAATAGTGGCCTCAGTTGTTGCTTGAATCTCTTGAATAATCTTTCCACCAGGTCCGATTACCGCACCAATAGTATCCGTAGGGATCTCAAATGCAACAATACGTGGAGCATGTGGCTTGTAATCATCATTTGGCTTAGCCATCGTCTCAACGATCTTAGACAAAATGTGGAGTCTACCTTCTTTCGCTTGATTGAGGGCTTCAGTCAACACTTCCATCGACAATCCTTTGACCTTGATATCCATTTGACAAGCCGTAATTCCTTCAGACGTACCAGTCACTTTAAAGTCCATATCTCCCAAGTGATCTTCATCTCCAAGGATGTCAGAAAGGATACGGTATTTTCCTGACTCAGGGTCGGTTACAAGTCCCATCGCGATACCAGAAACTGGTGCCTTGATTTGAACACCACCATCCATTAGAGCCAGACATCCTGCGCAAACTGTTGCCATAGAAGACGAACCGTTTGATTCAAGAATCTCTGACACAAGACGGATCGTGTAAGGACAGTCCTCTGTAGAAGGAAGAACTGGCTTCAACGCACGAAGTGCTAAGTTACCATGTCCAACTTCTCTACGGCTTACTCCTCGCAGTGGTCGAGCCTCACCTGTAGAAAATGGTGGGAAGTTATAGTGCAAAAGGAATTTCTCAGTCTTCTCAAGCAAAGGACTATCAACGCGCTGCTCATCCATCTTGGTTCCAAGAGTAAGTGTTGTCAGCGATTGAGTCTCTCCACGTGTGAAGATGGCCGAACCGTGTGTAGTAGGCAAATAACCTACTTCGGCCCAGATAGGACGGATATCCGTTGTAGATCTTCCATCCAAGCGAATTCCTTCGTCTAGAAGAAGGTTTCTTATGGCCGACTTCTGTGCACTTTTCACGTATTGGCTGATCATGTATGATTTATCCGCTGCTTCAGCAGGGTCCATCTGATCGACGAATGCGCTTTTTATTTCTTTAAATCTTGCTTTGCGTTCAGCCTTCTCTACATTGGCTTTTGCCAAATCATAGAATGCCTGATACATGTTGTCATGAATGCTCTGTTTAAGATCAAGATCATGACGCTCATGCTCGTAAGTACGCTTAGGCTCAGACTTTTTAACGGCAGCCGCCAGTTCAGTCTGCACTTGGCAATGTACTTTGATAGCGCTATGAGCAGCTTGAATTGCTTCAACCATTTCGGCTTCAGAAACTTCGCTCATCTCACCTTCTACCATTATAATGCTATCAGCTGATCCTGCAACCATCATATCGATGTCGGCACTTTCAAGCTCCACACTAGTAGGGTTAATCACCATAGTCCCGTTGATACGTGCAACACGTACTTCAGAAATAGGACCGTTGAACGGAATGTCAGAAACAGCAATAGCCGCAGAAGCTGCTAATCCACAAAGTGCATCTGGCATTTCAATACCATCAGAAGACATCAATTGGATCTGAACTTGTGTATTGGCATGGAAGTCTTCCGGAAACCTTGGACGAAGTGCACGGTCTACCAAACGCATGGTAAGTACCTCATTGTCACTTGGTCGGGCCTCTCGTTTAAAGAATCCACCAGGAAACTTACCCGTTGATGCATATTTCTCACGGTAGTCAACTGTAAGTGGCAGAAAATCTACATTTTCTCCGGCTTCTTCATCAGCAACAACAGTTGCTAGGAGCATTGTATCTCCCATTCGTACTACTACCGACCCGTGGGCCTGTTTTGCCAATTTACCGGTTTCAATGTGGATGACTTTTCCATCCCCGAGATCAATTGTTTTTTGGTGTATGTCTAACTTCATCTGGTATTATCCTATTGTCACTTAAAAAAAACCAAAAAAGGCAATTGCTATCAATTGCCTCCCTTGTTATATTGTTATGTGTGTGTACACGAAATCTATCGACTTATTTACGTAGTCCCAATTCTTTCACGATACTACGGTA
>JADFAK010000073.1 GCA_015665315.1 Flavobacteriales bacterium
GTCCCTTCGGCATCAAGTGACTTTGATTCACAGTCATTTGCCGATAGGTGTCTGGCAGCGATGAATGACGATTTCAACACGCCGATGACCTTATCGGTGCTTTTTGAGGGGGTAAAAACCATAAACTTAGTGCGGGACGGAAGCATGAAGATTGACGCAACCAATTTGGCATTGCTCCAAGATACAATAACCACCTTTTTCTATTCGATTCTTGGGTTTACAGATGAAGGAGAAGGAGATACCGGATTGACCTCAGGACTTATGGAGATGTTAATTGGCATGCGAAATAGTGCCAAGGTCAACCGAAATTTTGAGCTTGCGGATCAAATTAGAGACGAATTGGCAAAACTCAACGTTCAATTGAAAGATTCTAAAGAAGGCTCAACTTGGTCGCATGAAGGTTAACAAAATCGCTTTATTTCTGCTAGTAACTATCTCTTTCGCTGCTTGTCAGCCTGAAAGTGACGTAACATCAACACCCAAACACCCGAAGAAAGAAGTGGTCATACCCACTTTTAATGCAGATTCGGCTTATCAGTTCATTCAGGACCAAGTGGACTTCGGTCCGCGTGTGCCAAATACCGATGCGCAATTAGCTTGTTCCAAGTACCTTCAGCGCAAATTACAATCCTATGGAGCAGAAGTGATTATGCAAGAAGCGCAGGTCTTTGCCTACGACAATACTCCTTTGCGCATGATCAATGTAATCGGCCAGTTTCAACCTGAAAACAAGCGCCGAATCATGTTGTACGCTCACTGGGACACACGTCCATGGGCTGATAAAGACTCGGTGGCAAGTATGGTGAATACGCCTATTGATGGTGCCAATGATGGTGGAAGTGGCGTGGGTGTATTATTGGAAATCGCGAGACACCTCTCAGAGACCCAGCCAGATCATGGAATCGATATTATCTTCTTTGACACCGAAGATTATGGAACTCCTGAATTTGCCGAGCAAGATGGTAATTATCTCTCGTGGTGTCTCGGATCACAATACTGGTCGGAAAACAAGCACAAATCCAACTACAGAGCCAAATTCGGTATCCTCTTAGACATGGTAGGCAGCAACACAGCCACCTTTCCGAAGGAAGGAACCTCGATGTACTTTGCTCCTCATATCGTGGACAAAGTATGGCGATCGGCAAAGAAGACTGGAAATGGAAAATATTTCACAGATGAAGTCACTGGTCATACCATTGACGATCATCGGTTTGTCAACGAAATTGGTGGTATTCCATCGATGTGTATAGTTGAATATCACACCAATAATATTATCATGGGCTTGTCCAATTATGGTGCATTTCACCACACCCATAAAGACAATATGGATGTGATCGACAAGGAAACCTTGCAGGCTGTTGGTGAGACGGTGATGCACACGATCTATACGGAATAAGCTCCGAAAGCTACTCTATCCATCAATTTTCATGTTTCAACTATCTTTTTGATAGGTTCAGGATTGCCTTCAGTTTTCAACGGTGGCGTGTCTAAACTATTCAACAGCAGTCTATTCTCAAGCCACTTCTTCGAGTACATTCGTTAAAAATGTACTTCTAGAGTTATGGGTTTGAATATCAAATTACTAAGTGAGATATGTGAGGTAGCCGGTGCGCCAGGATTTGAAACGCGCATTCGCAAAGTTGTGTTGCGAGAAATCGAGCCTTTGGTCGACGAGATCACGACCGATGCCATGGGAAATGTAACAGCCATTATCAAAGGCAAGAGCGACAAAAAAGTGATGATTGGCGCGCACATGGACGAGATTGGTTTCATTGTAACCCACATCGACGACAATGGATTTCTGAAATTTCACACCTTGGGTGGATTTGACCCAAAAACCCTCACCGCCCAGCGTGTGATTGTCCATGGAAAGAAAGACTTGATAGGAGTCATGGGCTCGAAACCCATCCACATCATGAGTCCGGAAGATCGCAATAAGCCACCCAAAATTGGTGACTATTTCATTGATCTTGGCATGAGTAAGGAAGAAGTTGAAAAGCACATCGAGATAGGGAACCCAGTAACCCGTGAGCGCGGATTGATAGAAATGGGCGACTGTGTAAACTGCAAATCCATCGACAACCGAGTGAGTGTTTTCATTCTGATCGAAGCGCTGCGACGCATTAAAAACCCGCCTTTCACCATTTACGGAGTCTTCACAGTACAAGAAGAAGTTGGCATTCGAGGTGCAAATGTCAGTTCGCTCGATATTCAACCTGATTTTGGCATTGGCCTGGATACTACGATTGCATTCGATACCCCCGGCGCAGCGGCTCATGAGCGGGTAACGAGCCTTGGAAAAGGAGCGGGCATTAAGATCATGGATTCGGCTACGATTTGTGACACACGTATGGTTCAGTTTATGAAAAATACAGCTCACGCAAATGACATTCCTTGGCAGCCTGAAATTCTCACGGCGGGAGGAACAGATACTGCTGGAATTCAACGTATGACTCCCGGTGGAAGTATTGCTGGGGCGATTTCAATTCCCACTCGCCACATCCATTCCGTTATCGAGATGGCGCATAAAAACGACATAAGTAATTGCATCGATCTTTTGACTGCTTGTCTGGAAACGATCGATCAATATGACTGGAAATTGGAATGATCAGACACTGTCCGATAGCCGGACTGACAAGAAATGACTAAACTGTACACATAAGCTCACTTTACATTTTTGAACCTACGCTTTATCCATATCGCACTAGTGCTTTTTTTGTACCTGCCTTTGCATGCGAGCTCAACCTCGGGCGCATTTAGACAGGAAGCGAATGAGTTGCTTAGTTTGCGAAAGCCCGATTTGGTCATCGCCAAGGTGGACTCAGTGCTTGCGACGGGGATATCTGATGAAGAGCGTGCGGTTGCTCTTTTGTTGAAAGGAAGGGCCCTTCAGCAACTCAAGCAAGATGTCAAGGCTATTTCAATTTATCATTCTATCACGGCTTTGGGTTTGTCATCCAAAGAAGAAGTTTTAGGCGATGTCTATTTCCAGTTGGCAGAGATATATTACGATCAAGGAAGCTTCAAACAAGCGCAAAAGCACTATTTGGAGGCGCTCAAGATTTTTCGTTTGTATGACAATGAGACACGAATGGGAGCTGTTGATCTCAAGATTGGGATGATCTATCTATCCCTCTTCGACTATGAGCATGCCCTGCAATCATTGCACAGTGCGCGGGAAATCTACGAGATTACGGGGCATGAGACAGAGCTTGCCGAAATCTATTTAATGATCGGACAAATTTACTTTGAACAAGCCGATTTCTTGTCGGCCGAGAATCATTTGCTGAAAGCTCAATCATTGTATAAAAACCTAGGCTTTTCAACCTCGCAAAATGAGGTTATGGACGAGCTTATTCAGGTGTATCAAACGCTTCACCGATACTCGGATGTTATCGTTCTCTTGGATGACGCCATAGATCGATGTGAGATGAACGCCGACTACAAATCGGCCATTAAATACCTGCAGCAGCAAGCTTGGTTCTATTCTAAACTCAACAACCCAAAATCGGCTATTCAACAACTTGAAATCGCGGTTGAACTGGCAGAGACTCACCGACAAAAGGATCTTCCAGAGATTCAATTGAGAATCGGAAAATTGTATGCCGATAACGGTCAGAGCACAGAGGCCTTGTTTGCATATACAGACGCACGTGACTGGGCGAGAAAATTTAAAGCATTTGCGCAGCAGAGAAATGCCGAAATAGCCCTTGCCAACTTTTTCACTGTCCAAGACGACTGGAAAACAGCCTACGCTCATTTACAGAAAGCGGATAGTTTAAATATCGTTATTGCCTCCGATCGTTATAATCACTTGCAAGTTCAGTTGAGCAAGCAGCGCATGGATGAAATGCAAATAATTGAAGAGCATTTCGATGAAGTAGCTGATCTAAAAACAGAGCAAAGTGAATTGGTGCGTAAACTGATGATTGGCGGCCTGATAGGTTTGGCCTTGCTCGTTTTCTTTCTCTATCGGGAGTTTATTCAAAAAAGAAAATTGAGCAAGATTCTTGAGTGGAAAGTGTATCGAAGGACAAGAGAACTGCGCAAATCGAACAAAGAGCTCAATACTTATATCTACAAGTCTTCCCATGACTTGAGGACACCGCTGACTAGTATTAAAAGTCTGTTGAGGTTGTTGCAAACGGAAGAACACACGCCTTCGACACGGAAATACTTGGGGCTAATCGATAACTGCACCGAGCAAATGGACGATATACTGATAAGTCTGTCTCGCGCTGTCGACTACAAAAAAGTTGAACCGACAGTTGAGCAGATAGATTTCAATAAAATAAAATACGACCTCGAGCAAAAAATTTCATCGGAGCGCAGGGATATTCAGGTGGAGTGGAATATTAGTGAAAAGGCTCCCTTTTTTAGTGATTACAAATTGCTGAATGTCATTTTACGTAAGACCATCGCCAATGCTCTGACCTACCGCCAAGGCACCCAATCAGATTTCTGTAAAGTTACAATTACAACTGACCGTCAAGGGGCAATTTTGTCGATAGAGGACAACGGTCAAGGAATCAATGAAAAGATTCGCGAGAGTGTTTTTGACATGTTCGTTAAGGGAACTCACAAATCCAAAGGAGCTGGATTGGGTCTATACTTGGTGAAAATCGCCTTGGACAAGATCAGGGGAAAAGTGGTGCTGGAAAGCTCGGTTGGCAAAGGATCCAAACTTACTTTCCAGCTCCCGAATATGAATTAGATCGATTTAAACTGCTGAAGAAAGCGCACGTCGTTTTCAAACAACAGACGAATATCATCGATTTGATATCGCAACATCGCAATTCGCTCGATTCCCATACCAAAGGCAAATCCAGAATACTTCTTCGAGTCGATATTGCTGGCCTCCAATACATTTGGATCGACCATTCCACAACCGAGAATCTCCAGCCAACCTGTACCTTTTGTGATGCGGTAATCGGTTTCTGAGTTGAGTCCCCAGTACACATCCATTTCGGCACTAGGTTCGGTAAACGGAAAATAAGACGGTCGTAAACGGATCTTTGACTTTCCGAAAAACTCCTTGGCGAAGTACATGAGCGTCTGCTTGAGATCGGCAAAAGACACATCCTCATCGATATACAAGCCTTCTATTTGATGGAAAATGCAGTGGCTACGTGCCGAAATCGCTTCATTTCTGAACACACGACCAGGCATCACAATACGCATGGGAGGCTCTGAATCGGTCATCGTGCGCACTTGCACTGATGACGTGTGAGTTCTTAGCAAGATATCCGGATCTTTTTCGATAAAGAAAGTGTCCTGCATATCTCTAGCGGGATGCTCAGGTGGGAAATTCAATCCTGAAAACACATGCCAATCATCCTCGATCTCTGGACCTTCGGCCACCTTAAATCCAATTTGAGAAAAGATATCTAGGATCTCACGTCTCACAACTGATACCGGATGCTTCGACCCGAGCTCAAAACCTGAAGGACGTGTGTAATCCTCTAGATTAAGACTTTCTTGACCCTGTCCATCAAACGCTTCTTTCTGCTTTACAATCGTGGCCTCCAAATGTGAACGCAACTCGTTCACCGCTTGACCTACGTCTCTTTTTAGCTCCTTAGGAACTGTTTTGAAGTCTTCGAACAAGTCCTTGAGCACACCTTTTCTACCTAGCCAGTGAATTCGAAAATTCTCCAACTGTTCAAGAGATTCGGCTTTGAAAGAAGCTGTTTCCTCGATGTATCCTTTTATTTTATCCAGCATATTAGTCGATAACCGTGACGGTCATTTTAATGTCTTCTAGTGGACGATTCGCACCGTCCACTTTATTGGCAGCAATTTTATCAATTACTTCCATTCCTTCTATGACTTGACCAAAAACCGTGTACTCGCCATCCAACGGAGCATATCCACCTATGGTGGTATAAATCTTCTTTTGAACATCGGTGTACTTGAATTGGTTGGTGCTATCACGACGTGCATTTTTCTGCATTTCCATGTTGGCTAGCTGAGCTTCCGGCCACGTCTTACCTTGAACAATGTAAAACTGACTTCCAGAAGATCGCTTTTCGGGATTCACCTGATCTGGCTGACGAGCTGCTGCCAGCGCACCTTTTTGGTGGAAATATTGGTCGAGCATTTCAGCTTCAATCGTATAGCCTGGTCCGCCTGATCCAAGTCTCTGTCCTGGTTGAGCTCCTTTCGATTGAGGGTCTCCACCTTGGATCATGAAGTTACTCATGACGCGGTGAAAAAGCAGGTCATTGAAGAAGCCTTCATTGGCCAACTTGACGAAATTATCTCGATGTTGAGGTGTTTCATCGTACAAAATGGCGACCATATCACCGAATTCTGTACTAATTTTCACCTTATGATTTTTCTTTTCGATCGCAATGGCTGCAGGTTTTTCTTCTGAAACAGCAGCAGCCGTTTCTTCTACAATCTGCTCTGCCGTAGCTTTTGCGTCGTCTTCTACAGTATTTTTATCCCCACTACATCCAGAAGCGCTTCCAAGAATGGCAAAGGAAATAACTCCTAATACAGGCAATAACAATTTTCTCATCGGTCTATTTTTTATTATTTTGTTTCTTTGTAGTTCTAAGCTCAAATAGTAGCTGCGAAATTAACAAAACACCATCAGGTATGAAAAGGAACGTTTTAGTTGTGTTTATTTCTGCGATAGTCTTGGTTACGGGAAGCTTTGTTTCATGTAAGAAGGATGTTGAGACGATAGCGACTGTCATTGTAAAGAATGAAAGTGGTGATGTGATACCTGGAGCAACTGTACGATTGTTTGGAAGTGGATCAGCTCAGGAGGATAATCCTGGAGAAATTCGTTTCGACACCACAGGAATAACAAATGGTACTGGCAAGGTTTCTTTCAACTTCTCGGAATTCTACAAACAAGGTCAAGCTGGTTTCGTAGTTCTGGACATTATTGCCGAAAAAGGTCTTTTAGCCGGTGAGGGAATCATCAAGGTAGAAGAAGAATCGACTACTGAGGAGTCAATAGTAATCAACTAGTCGACCGCTTTTGTCCTATTGAGGTATTGGGTTGGCCTCGAAATATTTAATCAAAGCTCTTTTTACCAATAGTTCTTGTTCGCCTGGATTCAGGTGGGGCAGCTTATTTGTGCGCTCAAAATGAGGCCAACCGTCTTCGTCCAATCCAAGAAAGCTGTAAAACCCTTCTGGTTCTAAGAGCGTGCATAGCGCAATATGCATCAATGCCACTTTTTCGTCCTTTTTAAACTTCCGGTTTCCATGTCCAAGTTCCTGGACACCCACAAGAAAAAGCACGGCCTGTAAATCGACCGGCTGACCAGCAAACCTCTCGACCTCGGTCAACATACTCTTCCATTTCTGCTCAAATTCAAAATCCATGGGACAAAGCTAGTAACAAGCAAGGGCTCATAGTGGTCGAATTGTCTTGATAGAAAACCAGAGTTTTCAACAATAGACCTGTCAAATGTTAATAACTTCGACAAATGACAGCCAAGTCCTACAAGACAATAAGTACCTTTCCATTTATTACCTTACAGTTGTAGACCAACTTTGCTGACGCATACTATTCAGGAAAGAGAATGAAAGAAATTTTAACGCTGATCGTTTTAGCCATGAGCCTTTGCGCTCAATCGCAAATTGTGGAGATCCCAAAATATCTCGACGACCACATGAGCCCTGTGAGCGAGGAGATAGCGGCCTCATATTACTGTGTTCTGAATGAAAAAGACGCCGAAGGAGTACATCTATCGGTTTTCTTCCTTGATGGCAACTTACGCATGACGGGGACTTATTCTGATGAAACATTGGAAGTAGAACACGGTATGTTCACTTACTATTATCACAGTGGATTGAAGGAATCAGAAGGACATTTCAAAAACAGCTTTAAAACTGGCATGTGGAAACGCTGGGATTGGGAAGGAAACATTCGTCCCGATCGTTTTTACCCAGTTGAAACTCCTCATGATATTATTCGAAAAAACAGTGCCACTGCAGCAGCATTTCCGGGTGGATACGAAGGACTGGCACAATACATCCATGAGAATCTGGAATACCCTAAAGACGCGTTGCGACAAAAAATTGAAGGAGAAGTGAGTGTGGCATTTGTAATTGACGCGGGAGGTGTCGTTAGGAATGTCGAAATCCTCGAAAGTAGTCACACCTATTTAGAATCTGCTGCCCTAGATCTAGTTTTTAAAATGCCCGTGTGGACACCTGCGAGCAAGGCGGGACAATCGGTCGATTCCAAATTCATCCTCCCCTTGTCATTTTTACTGTCGGACTATGTCCCAGTAGCGCAATAATTCATTTTCATAATTCATTAATATCTCTAATTTTGCGACCCCTCATTTTTCCATCAAGGAAGAAAGATCAAATCGGGGCGTAGCTTAGTCCGGTTAAAGCGCACGTCTGGGGGGCGTGAGAGCGGTGGTTCGAATCCACTCGCCCCGACTTTTCAGTTTGCATAATGTGACCAATATGGCAGCCCATGACCGGTCTACATTACCTATTCTTCTGTGGTCTCGCTAGTTCTATCTTAGCGCAAACCATCGTCTTGATTTCCTTGTTAACTTTGAAGAATTGAATAACGAACTATAACAACATTTCTCCACCTCCAATAACGAGTGATTTTATGATGCGAATACTTCTGTTCTGGACTGTGATTATTTTCACCTCGACTCTATCACTATCTGCCCAAAAACAGGTCGACACACAGTCGAATTCATGGTATATGTACTTCGGCAATCATCGCATAAGCGAAAAATGGGGTCTGCATACTGAATACCAATGGCGAAGGGCCGATTTCGGACAAACCTGGCAACAGTCTCTGATGCGCGTGGGAATTGACTACTACATTCCGGACGGGCCAATGATAACAGCGGGCTACGGATGGATTGTAAGCTTTCCATACGGACAGCAACCCATTTCTTATTCCTTCAACGAACATAGAATTTGGGAACAGCTCATATTGAAACACAAGACAGGTCGATTCAATTTCAACCATCGATATCGATTGGAACAAAGATTCTTGGAACGAAAGAAATTAGATGCAGACGGTAATTTTGTGCAAGACGAGTACATTTTCCGACAACGAGCTAGGTATCGTTTGATGGTCGCCATCCCTTTGAATAACGCTAGCATGAAAGAAAAAACGCTCTTTATTGCTGGATATGTGGAACCATTTATCGGGTTTGGGTCAGGAATCGGATCCAATATACTCGACCAGAACCGCCTCTATGGGGCACTTGGCTTTCAAATCACTCACTCCCTCCAAGTTCAGGCTGGCTACCTCAATCAAATGATTTTTAAAAGCGATGCCATACATGTCGAACGCAATCACAATTTTCAATTGAGTCTTAGCTACAACATCGACCTAAGACAAAATGACTAGAAAAAAAACATTTGACGCCCGAGCTAATAATTGCGTTTTCACCTGATGCACGGCGTAATTATATTTTTAGCTAGCCTAGAGAACAACTGTCTGGCATTGGAACTATCTACAAAAAATCAATAGAAAAGAAGGTTCAGTCAAGCAAAATCATTACATCTAACGATTTACTAGTGCCTTTTTGAGGAATAGTTTTGTGACAAACTAAAAACCTTAGTCATGAAACAACTAACCACTCGAATACTTTTCTGCACGATATTGATCGTCGCCGGATTAACCACGAATGCTCAACGAACTTGGAACTCCTCTTTTGTGGAGATAGGACTGGGCGTACGTACATTAAATAGTGTTCCCACCAACGTATTCATTAAATATGATGAGAATGCCTATCGACAGGCCGATTTTGGCGGAGGCACACCACTCGCAGCGAACCTGGGCTTCGTCTTCTTACCAGACCAAAAAGGACTCGCTGGAAAATTTGCCATCTCTGGTTATCTTGGTAGCACATCCGGATTTGGTATAGATCTTGGAATTGGTTACAAAATTGGAAACGAAAAATTCTCCTTCGCTCCCATGTTTGAAATCGAATTGAACAGACTCTTTAGCGGAATCGAAAGCTATGCTATAGACTCGACCATTGTGCAAGGAAGCAATTACAATTCATCAAGCACCGCTATCTTCGTTGGTAACGGCGTAAAACTTCATGATGGCAATGGTTCCGACATTAAATACAACATCAATTTCGCCAATCTTGACTTGCGTCTAGGAGCCTATGTGAGCTACAATGTCGCGAATAGCTGGGCAATTTTCGGACGAGTTGGATACAATTTTGCCGTTGCCAAATCCAAAGCCAAATTTGAAGCAACAGGCAAAGGGTATGATAACCAGCAAGCACTTGAGAATGCAGTTCTCTCGGAACTAGCTGGCGAATCAGGAGAAGGTCCAAAGACTATCTCCGTCGAAATTGACCAGCCCGATTTCATGATCCAAAATGGAAACTCAATAGATAAAATTCCATTCAACATGTCCGGATTCATTTTGACAATCGGAGTAGGAATTAGCATCAATAAATAGCGCTTCCTCCCAACGAAGTGATCCTCCATAATCTTAAGCTCGTTTGTCTGCTCCTTGCCCCCAAGGATCTAGATAAACGAGCTTTTCTTTCCAATATATCGGACAAAAAAGCACTTAACCCGAAAAACACCACACTTACAAACTCAAATTGGCAGTCTGAATATTGATCCTCAACTTCGCAACGCAATCGAAGCTCCATGGAAAAAGTACTGCTCAAACATTTCGGATACTCAACATTCAGACCTCAACAGAAAGAGATTATTTCTGACGTATTGGAAGGAAAAGATGTCTTAGCTCTCATGCCTACTGGTGGTGGCAAGTCGATTTGCTACCAACTTCCCGCTATGATCCTACCAGGCTTGACTGTTGTCATCTCTCCTTTGATAGCTTTGATGAAAGATCAAGTCGAATCTCTGAAACAAAATGGTATCGAAGCTGAATACCTCAATTCAACGCAGACACCCAAGGAGCAACAAATCATTGAAGCCCAAGTACGTGCCGGGGTTGTCAAACTGCTGTACGTAGCTCCTGAGCGACTTTTCTCTGGAGCCGAGCCTTTGATTCACGACTTATCAGACTTCAATATTAGTCTGTTTGCCATTGACGAAGCTCACTGCATATCGCATTGGGGCCATGACTTCCGACCTGAGTACTTGAAGCTAGCCATGCTTAAAAACCTGTATCCCAAAGTTCCAGTGATAGCCCTCACAGCGACCGCCGATAAGCGCACGCGTGATGATATGGTGAAGAACCTAGCTCTAGTTGAACCGGGGATATTCATATCTAGTTTCGATCGTGAGAACATTAGCTACTTTATCGAACAAAAGCAGAACAGCAAGGATCGCCTGCTCAAGTTCCTTTCCAATCACAATACCGACTCAGGAATTATTTACACCCTAGCTAGAAAGACTACCGAACAATTGGCCGACTGGCTAACATCCTATGGGTTTAGTGCCTTGCCATATCACGCTGGTCTGGACCCGAAGAAAAGGGCCAAGAATCAAGAGTTGTTCATCCGCGACGAAGTTAAGATCATCGTTGCTACCATAGCATTCGGAATGGGTATCGACAAAAGCAATGTGCGCTTTATTGTCCACTGGAATTTACCCAAGAACATTGAAGGATACTACCAGGAAACTGGTCGTGCTGGACGAGATGGAATGCCAAGTGAAGCACTTCTGTTTTTTAGCCGAGGCGATGCCCACATGTTGCGTCAGTTCATTAGTGATATGGACGACCAAGAGCAGCAAGACATCCTCTATAAGAAGCTTGATCAAATGATCAATTTGTGTGAAACACGCAATTGCAGAAGAAAAACAATCTTGAACTATTTCGATGAGGCCCATGACGGAAATTGCGGCAGCTGCGACATTTGTTTGGAAAACAACACCTATTTCGATGGAACAGTCATCGCGCAAAAGGCTCTCTCCGCCATCATTCGACTGAAAGAAAACTATGGTACTGGATTTGTTGTTGACTTTCTACGCGGCTCCAAATCTGAAAAAATCAAGTCCTACCACCGCCAAATTAAGACCTATGGCGTCGGTGCCGATCTCTCAAAAGACGATTGGTTCAAGCATATTCGCAGTATGATTGATCAAGGACTCATCCAAATTGCTGAAGGCAAATACCCTGTTCTTAAGATCACCCAAAATGGTGCCCAGGTCCTCGCAGGAAAACGAAATGTTAGTTTGACAGCCATTGAAGAACGAGCATCAAACAAAGTCGTGAAAGATCAAAATACCATCTCCCTTTTCAACCATTTAAAAACAATTAGAAAAGAAATAGCGACAAGCGCAAATGTTGCGGCCTACATGGTGCTTTCTGATAAAACTTTAGATGAACTAGCTTCCTTCCGCCCCTTTAAGCTTGAACAGATAACAGCCATTTCAGGGTTTGGTGAAGTCAAAGCTGCAAAATATGGCGAGCGTTTTACAGAAGAAATTAAAGCTTACTGCAACGAAAATGGACTGGAGTCCAATATGAAAGCCAACACTCGGCCAGTGCGCGTTCCGAAAAAACGGAAGAAACCCACTTCAGTTAGTCCCACCGTTATAACGACGCTTGAACATTTCGAAAACGGATTGGATTACCAGGCTATTTCATCGAAAAGAGGCATGACTGAAGCGACAATTCTCAATCACCTTTGCCAGCTCATAGAATATCAAAAAATCAAAGTGGATGATGTTATTTCGCCTGAAACAATCGCCTCAATCGCTCCAGTAATTGACCCGAAAAAAGTCCAATCCCTCACAGAAATCCGCGAGCAGTTGAACAACAAGTATTCATTTGAAGAAATCAAACTTGTGCGATCCAGCCTTAGCTTTCCTCATTGAGAACAAGCAATGGGAAGGATGAGCTAAGCGCCATGCCCTTTGTAGTACTCGAGGAAAAGATCTTCTCAAAAAAACCGCGTTTACGTCTCACCATCGCCAACATATCGACATCTTGCTGCCGGGCAAAATCGTTTAATTCTTCCACCACATTCTCACCTAATATTGTATGAAAAACGTGAGGCACATCGTCCAATGCTCCTCTGAAATAATGCTTTTCACTTTTGGAAGAATCTCCGGTATCTATGTGAACCACGATCAGCTCTGCACCATATTCAACAACCATATTTAACAATGGCGCAATAGACTTCGGGTCAACTTCGCTCAAATCAGTCGAAAGCAAAATTCTCTTTGGAATCTTTTGCTCTACATTCTCAGGAACTACAATCATAGGAGAATGAACTTTTTGCGTCACTTGCCACGTATTGCTACCAAATAATTTGGTTTCAATTTTATCTGCTCCCTTGGTGCCCATTACTATCATCGACACTTTTTCATGCCTTTCCATACGATGAACATTGGTGGCCAAATCACCCTCTTGAGACTCGTATTCAATCACACGATCCGCAGGCAACAACCCTTCAAACTGACGCTGAAGATCTTTGAGTCCTGAAACAGACTCTTGTCGAAGAATATCTTCAATGGACACTAACATACTTGCCCCGGCATGCGGAATGCGGTAAGTATTCAGAATGCAAAATGAATCGGCCGTATTTCGAAACAACTCAAATGCATATTTCGCAGCAACGGTTGCATTCGCTGAGAAATCGGTCGGTATCAGAATTTTATTCATGTTGATCTAGCTCGATAAGTACATTAATCAGGAAAAATGGCTCCTTCAGAATCCTTGACCTTCGGAATCTTGGTTGTGAACACAGGAAGCTTGCTATGATTGGTTACATCTTCGGCAATACTGCCCTTCAATAAATGACTTAAACCTGTGCGTCCATGAGTCTCCATGGCTATCAAATCTATGTTGTGCATCTCACAATACTCATTCACCCCGTCCACCAGATCTGTGTGATTATACAAACTTGATGTATAGTCTTCTAAGCCCATTTTTTTGGCAAACTGTGAAATCAAATTTTGGCTGTAAAGCGTAGGTTCAAAATTTGTTGGCGTTATGACTTTCAATAAATGGATCTTCGAACCAAATATTTGCGCGAAGCGCTTAACCCGATCAAAACCAGCCGAAGACTCACCAAAGAAATTCGACGCGAAAGCGATAGATGCTGGCTTAAAAACTTCGTGGCGCTTTTTAATTGTAAGAACAGGACAGCTTGCTAAACGAATAACCTTTTCAGCAGTCGAACCGATAAACTGTTCTTGAAAACCCTTGGCTCCATGTGATCCCATTATGATCATATCCACTTCGTGCTCTAAAGCTTGCTGCGTGATCGTCTCGTAGGCATTGTCAAATTGTACAACCTCTCCCACATTTACGCCGTCAAAAAAGGGTTCACTTAAGAGTTTAGCGAATCCCATCTTGGTATATTTCAATAAAAACAAACCCTCAGCGGTGTCTGTTGCTTGACCAAACCCATCGTTTCTAGAATAATGCGGAATCTCTAAGGCGTGCAATAAATATATCCGAGCACCAGTCTTTTTTGCTATACCAGCCGCTACTTCGGCGGCATGTTTTGCACATTCAGAAAAATCAGTGGGCACAAGTATCTTCTTCATCTCTATTCTTTTGCTCAAAGAACCAACACTTCAAATCGAATGACATTGAGCCATAGCACAGCTCTGTCTGACTTTTATCAGTTTTTACAAAAAAACCGTCTCAAATTTCTTCGAGACGGTTTCATTATCTGATTAATTGCAGTTTACATGCGTTTTCTTAAGAAGTCTAGAAACTCCTTTTTCAATTCAAACCAAATCTTTCCAAAAATCGCCATGCGATCTTCTAATTCTCCATGATTTTTAAAATGGACATGATCAGTTGCTACCGGGTGATCCTTGGCGAACTCAACCAACACTTTTTCGTGCAACTTGATATCGTGAATGAGTGTATCGATCACCTCAGATTCCCGAATAAATTGATTTTGGAAATGTTCAACTTCAGCCCTTACCTCATGCTTCGTATTTTGGATACTCACTTCGGCCAATCTGGTCTTAAAAATCCTGAGCTCGACTTCAAAGAATCGAAGTTGATTCACCCATAATTCATGATCAAAATGTAGTTCCGACATGTATCGTCGTTCTTCAACTGGAATTTTTTCTGTGTTCATATCAATTGATTTCAAATAGATTCAAATTCTTCCGATTCTTGTTTTACTTTTTCCAAAGTCCAATTGTCGCTTACCGTACTTTCCAGCCACAACTTTCCAGACTTCCGAAAAATCTGGACGTTTAAACCAAAATAGTCCTGCAATTTGGCCTCTAACTCATATACTAAAGTCGATTGATCAAATTCTATAGTTCCGTGGTCATGCCCCTTTATCAAGTCGGCAATCTGGACATTTCCCTCAATCATATCAGTTTTTGGAGAGCCTTCTCCCTGAGCATGTGAATGATGGAAAAATTCGATCTTCATGAAAGGCACAAGCTGGTGAAAAGCCTCTTTAACTTGTCCCAATGTTTGCTCTGATGTGATTTTTAGCTTCATCTTATAAAGATTAATAAATTCAAATAAGCGGTATTCTCGTCCCACTCACTTCCCAAATTTATTCGAAACTCCCCTATAAATAGGCGTCATCCATCATGCTCCAATTATGACGCAAGTCATAATCCTACAACTTGTCGCAATCCTTCAGGATCTACTACGACAATTTCTCGGCCTTGAACTTTGATAAAACCTTCTTCTTTGAAATCACTGAGCTGACGAATAAGACTCTCAGTCGCGGTACCAACTATGGAGGCCAAGTCTTCCCGACTAAATCGTATTCCCTGATTTGTTTCAGCCTGCGCGTTGAATTGATTATGCAGATTGAGCAAGGTATAAGCAACACGCTCCCGCACAGGTGAATAAGCCAATTGAAGAAGTCTTTCTTCCTTCTCTTTCACGTTGTTGGCAAGCATCCGAATAAAAGTAGTTGCCACATCACGGTTCTTTTGGATCAAGCTTAAAAAGTCATTCCTTGGAATCACCGACAACACGCAATCTTCCAATGCCGTCGCAGTTTCAATATGGTCCTCTCCTTCCAATAATCCCATATATCCGACAAACTCGCCTTCATTGAAAATGTCGGTAACCAAGTCTTTTCCGTAATCATCCGTTTTAGCACATTTAACCTTGCCCGAGGCGATGAAATAAAGATAGTTGGCATAATCTCCTTCCCTAAAGATGGTCTCCTTCTTTTTGAATGCTTTTTTTCTTCTCTCCTTCGAAAGCTCCTGTAAGTCAGACAATCCCCGCGCATGGTCAATAAAGGAATCAATACCCTCCTCAGAAACATCGAAATTCTTCTGCGTTATTTCATTCTTCTTAAATCTGGTTTCAATTGCATCCAAAAGATCAACCTCATTGAAAGGTTTGGTGAGGTAATCGTCAGCCCCCATGTTCATTCCACGGCGAACATCACTTCTCTCTGTCTTGGCTGTTAAAAAAATGAACGGAATGGATGCTGTGTCAGGATTCTTGGAGATCATATGAAGCACCCCATAACCATCAAGCTCAGGCATCATGATATCGCATATGATTAGATCTGGGAGCCAATCCTTTGCAGCTTCAACTCCCACTTTCCCATTCTCCGCCATGCGCACATCATAGTTAGCCAATTCAAGCATTTCAGCTATGTTCTCACGCATATCGTGGTTATCCTCTATTAGCAATATTTTTTTCATCATTTTTCAGTTACGTTCTTCGTTTTCACAGATCTCGGCATCCGCACCTTAAAGCAGCTTCCCTCTCCAAGCTTACTTGTAAATATGATGTTTCCTTCCATGAGTTCTGTGTATTTCTTGACAATGTTCAAGCCGAGGCCAGTTCCTTGAATATTAGTGCTGTTCTGAGCTCTGAAAAATCGCTCGAACATATGCTTTTGGTCCTCCTCAGGAATACCAATACCATTGTCCTCCACCTCAATTATCACTTCGTCTTCAAGCACCTCGGTTCGCAATACAATTTTTCCGTCAGCCGGCGAGTATTTGCAAGCATTTGAAAGTAAATTCAGAATAATATTCTTCACTACCCCAGGGTCCAATTTCACCTGATTACCTCCTCTATGTTCGTGCGTTATTACCTGTCCTTGACTAGCTATTTGCTGTACTTCATCTTTCGCTTGGCTGGCACATGCGTGCAAATCAAATGGCGAAATATTCGTCGAAATCTTCCCAGCTTCCAACTTGTCAAGGCTCAGAAAATCGTTCAAAATCTCGGTTAAGCTTTGTACACCATTCTTAATCCGATTCACATGTTTCATGCGCTTTTCAAGCTGTGAATCATCCTGGTAACGCTCAATCAAAGAAACAGATGACAATATTGTGCTCAATGGCGTGCGAAATTCATGTGATGCCATGCTTACAAACCTAGATTTCAATTCGTTCAATTGCTTCTCTGCTTCTAGGGTTTTCTGCAACTCCAACTCGGCCTTTTTCTGACTCGTTATGTTCTGTTCGACCACCAATATCTGGTCAATTATTCCCTTATCGTTGGGCAGGCCAACTGCCTGCATTACGTAATAATTATCATTCGATTCAATTTCAAACTCTGTGTTTTGACCATTGAGAACCGACTGTAATTTTTCTTCTATCGTGTCTTTGACCTTCATCGGAATTCTATCCAAGTAATTGGTCCCGATCAAACTTGCACCAGATATACCAGCCTTGTGTAGCTCCATTCCCTCCACAAAAACATAGGTGAAATCTGCATCAAATACATTGATAGTTCCATTTGGGTAATGTCGTGCAATCATGCTATGTAAAAGCTGACTCTCCCGGAGCTGATTGGTGCGTTTCTCAACCCGCTGTTCCAATTCCAAGTTAAGCTCAATAATCTTCTGTTGACTTGCCTTTCTCTCGCTTATGTCTGAAACCAAACACATAATTAAGAACTCACCATCGAATACAAAATGACTCAATCCAATCTCCACAGGGAACTCTGAACCATCTTTTGCCAAAGCAGTAAGATCCATTCCCTTACCCATAGATCGTGGTCGAGGATCCTTCGCAAAGTCTCCCCTATGACCTTCATGACCATGGCGATGTTTCTGTGGAACTAAGTCTTCAATTTTCAACGTCTTGAATTCATCTGATGTGTATCCAAATAAGACTTCCGCCTTAGGGTTAACAATTAAAACTTCTCCCTTCTTATTCGTCACGATTTGGCCCTCCGCTGCTGTTCTGAACAGAACATCGCACATTGCTTCTAGGTTATCGATCCGTATATTTTCCATGTGCCGTTTAATTAGTATGTACTCAATTAAATTGGAGAATTGATCCACGTCACTTCGCAAAATTCAATGACTTTGCTCAGGACCCGCATGAACACTGTCAGCTCCAATACTGACAAATATCACTTTTCAATGATCGTAAGAAAAATTCAAACCTCCGTTAAGTCTTTAAATTTCTACCTTTGCCCGCTCAACTAAATGGTTGTTTTAGCATGAAAATTTCATACAATTGGTTGCTTGATTATATTCCTACAAAGAAGTCACCTGAAGAAGTGGGGGAAATACTTACTCAGACAGGTCTAGAAGTAGAAGGAATAGCCAAAATTCAGTCGGTCCCAGGCGGATTAGAGGGAATTGTAGTCGGAGAGGTTGTCGATAAAAAAACGCACCCGAATGCCGATCGGCTTAGCATTACCAAAGTAAATATCGGTCAAGACGAAATCCTGGACATTGTTTGCGGCGCCCCCAACGTCGCACAAGGTCAAAAGGTTCTTGTAGCGACTGTCGGTTCCAAATTATATCCCTCCGAGGGCGAACCGTTCACCATAAAGAAAGGAAAGATCCGTGGCGAAGTATCTGTGGGGATGATCTGTGCCGAAGATGAGTTAGGTATTGGAACTAGTCATGATGGCATTATGGTGCTTGACGAGTCGGCAGTTCCAGGAACACCTGCAGCTCAATTCCTTGGGCTTACAGATGATTATTCAATTGAGATCGGACTTACACCGAATCGAACGGACGCAATGTGTCATATCGGCGTAGCAAGAGATTTAGCAGCTGCACTTCATACCATGCACGGCATTGAAAGGGAAAATGTAACTCTCACTTTTCCGGATATAAGTAAATACGCAGACAGTAAGGAAGCTTGCCCGATTCAAGTGACAGTGCTTGACAAAGAACGTTGCCCTCGTTATTGCGGAGTTCTTATAGAAGACTTGAAGGTCGAAGCTTCGCCAGATTGGCTTCAGGATAAACTTCGGGCAATTGGCCTGAGTCCGATCAACAACTTGGTCGATATTACAAATTTTGTGTTGCACGAATGGGGACAGCCCCTACACGCCTTCGATGCCGATCAAATTGAAGGAAATGAAATAGTTGTTACGACGCTCAAGTCAGGCACCAAATTTTCAACGCTAGATGAAGTGGAGAGAACTCTTGATGAGCAAGACCTGGTTATTTGCAACAGCCTAGCTCACAATGCAGATCAACACAACCAGGCTGGCATGTGCATTGCCGGTGTTTTTGGAGGAATTAATTCGGGTGTGAGCCAGAAGACTACACGTGTATTTTTGGAGAGCGCATACTTCAATCCCGTGAGCGTTCGAAAAACTGCCCGACGTCACGGCTTGAATACCGATTCTAGCTTCCGTTTTGAAAGAGGAGTTGATCCGACTATCACTATCAAAGCTTTACAACGTGCTGCCCTATTGTTGTGCGAAATTGGCGGGGGGAAAATCGTTGGTGGCATCACCGACTCCAATAAAAACGAATTCCCACGAGTAACTATTGAAGTCAATACAGACAGGATTTGTCGCTTAATCGGTCAAAAAATCGACGCGCAGCATATGCGTGAAATATTACGGGCATTAGATTTTGAATTCACTGCAGAGTCTGGAGAAAATTGGACAATAACCGCCCCGCAATATCGGGTAGATGTAACTCGAGAAGCAGATGTTGTAGAGGAAATTTTGCGCATCTATGGCTACGACAACATCGCATTGCCTACAAAATTGAACGCTTCACTATCCTACTCCAAAGGAAAAGACCGCGACTCTATCCAAAATAAGATGTCGGACTTCCTCTCAAGTTCGGGTTGGAATGAAATCATGTCAAATTCGCTGACAAAGAGTGAATACGCTACATGGATTAATGAAGGAGGCATACAAGACAAGTTTTCGGTCAAAATGCTTAATCCACTTAGCTCTGATTTGGACGCATTGAGACAAACTTTATTATTTCAAGGACTTGAGGCAATAGCTCTAAATCAAAACCATCGCAACCCCAATCTGCAGCTTTATGAATTCGGTAAGGCATATTTCAAGAAAGAAGACGGAGGTTACCGCGAGGATGCTTTACTTGGCCTTTTCATCACAGGTTTCGATGAATCTGAAAACTGGAACCATGGTCAAGTGCTTGCCGATTTCACAAAGATCAAAGCACCTCTAGATGCGGCCATGCTTAAATTTGGCATAGACGGAGGACGCGATGAATTATTAGAAGGGAATGCCATTTTCTCCCAGCGCCTGCAAAGAAAGGTGAGAAATAAAGTGCTTTGTACTTTAGGCACCGTGAATCAAGCAATTCTTAAGAAGTTTGACATCAAACAAACCGTATACTTTGCCGATATTGATTGGGATCTATTTATTGAAGCGGTCGTCACCAAGCACCCAGTATTCAAAACTCTACCTAAGTTTCCTGAAATGAGACGAGATTTGTCTCTATTGGTTGATACAGATAAAAACTTCGCCGAGATAAGTCAGATTTCAAAAAAACAGGACAAGAAAATCTTGCGCGACATTGGTCTCTTTGACGTATACGAAGGAAAAAATTTGCCGGAAGGAAAAAAATCCTACGCCGTTAGTTTCGTCTTCCGCGACGATGAGAAAACGTTAACGGATAAGCAGGTAGACAAGGTAATGGCTCAGATCCAACATGCGTTGAGCAAAGAACTAGGTGCTGAATTGAGATAATTACACGTGAAATCAACTGGCCGCAGATTTTCAATTGGATATTTCATACTGGAACCACCAGTGAAATTAGGTTTGCGTGTATTTTACCGCCATTATGGTACCATGGGGCTCGACAATTTTCCTTCGGTTGATAAACCCACAATATTAATCGCCAATCACCAAAACGGAATGATGGATCCGTTTATGATCTGTGCCTTTGCGCCTAGACAACTGCATTGGCTCACACGAGCTGATGTATTCAAGTCACCTTTGGTCTACAAATTCCTCACACACATCAACATGTTGCCAATCTATCGTGAGCGTGATAAGGTTGCAGATATAGGCGACAAAAACGAGGCCATCTTCCAAGAGTGTTATAGCAGGATAGCGGCTGGGAATACTATTTGTCTCTTTCCAGAAGGTAATCATAACCACGTAAAACATTTGCGCACGCTAAAAAAAGGCGCTGCGAGGCTTGCTTTCGGGACTCTCGAAACAAAAGGTAGAGACTTAGATATTCAAATAATACCAGTTGGCCTAGAGTACAGTGCATTCAATTTATTCCGAAGCTCACTACTTCTCAACTTTGGAGCACCCATTCCAATTCAAGACTACCTTGAACAATACGAGCAAAATGCGGCATTGGGGATTACTGGTTGCGTGAGAGACATGCATACGCGATTATCGGATTCCATAATCGACATCAAATCATCAAAACTCATTGACCTGTGTGAAAATTCACGATATATGGCCAATGAACAGATGTTGGCTCAATTGAATCTCAACAGCTCGTTGGAAAATGATTTTATTGCTTACCAGTCTCAAGTTAAAAAACTTCAATCCCTTGAGGGTCTCCACGACGACAAACTAGCTTCTTTGAGTGAGATGAGCGTCAAATTTAAAGAGTTATTAGATGAGAGAAATATTCGGCTCGAAGTACACGAGAAGGCCTCAAGGAATTTAGGCCAACACCCTCTTTTGGTCTTAGCTTTAATTCTCATGTTTCCTTTGGCTTTAATAGGATTGATTCTTAACGGCTTGCCCGCATACTTGATTCATGAATTCGTAAAACATAAAGTGAAGGACATCCATTTTAAAAGTTCGATCATGTTCTTCTTAGGGATATTCACGATTCCTATTTTCTGGATTTTCGAATATATAGTGGCCTCACTAGTTCTATCGAATTGGACTGCGTCCCTACTCATATTTCCGATGGCAATCGTTTCGGCAATTGTAGCTATTCGATTTTGGGAAACTTGGAAGTTGTCCCAAGCTATTTCATGGATTAGAAGCGGGTTTAAAAAGAAAGATAATTCAGCCCTACGGGCAAATAACATCCGCCACGAAATTATTTCAACTTACCGCGAATTGATCAAATAACAAACTATGTACAAGAGCATCAATGGAATTCAGCATTTAGGTGTTGCAGTCACAGACATGGACCTTTCCCTAAAATTCTTCCGTAAGATTTTAGGGATGGATGTGGCGTTCTTCGACTCTGTAGCCGCGGCACCATTGATGGATATTTACACGAGAAACAAGACAATCACAAAAAGGGCGAGTATGATCCTCAACCTGCAAGGAGGGTGCGCCATGGAAGTGATTCGGCCAACTAGTTTCGAACCAGTGAAAGCCAAGTTTCAAATTCAGATTGGTGATTTAGGCATATTCATGGGTTGTGTTAAATGCAAGTCGATTGAAAAGTCACACGCCTTTGTAAGGGAGAATAGTGATCATTTTGTATCAGAGATAAGCAAAGACCCATCAGGTCAGCTCACTTTTTCAATCGAGGATCCCGATGGCAACTGGTTCACTTTTCACGAAGGTGAAGATTGGTATACCGATCTTGGATTGCATTCAGGAGGAATTAGTGGATGTGTAATGGGAGTAACGAATATAGAAGAGAGTTTGGTCCTCTATCGTGACTTGCTAGGATTTGATACGGTAGTGTATGATGAAACAGGTGTCTTCGACGATTTCCAAAGACTTCCCGGAGGAAAGAGAGAAATGCGCCGCGTAAAACTTACCCAACGATCCAAGACTCTTGGAGGATTCGCGAAAGTCGCTGGCGGAACGACAATAGAACTTGTGCAGGTTTTGGAAGGGAAGGTAAACACCATATTCGCTGACCGTATTTGGGCGGATACAGGGTTTGTTCATCTTGGCTTCGACGTCAAAGGAATGCAACAAGTCGGAGAGGACCTTAAAAAAGCCGGTTTTCCATTCACATGTGACAGCAATGAAGCCTTGAGCATGGGTAAAACACGAGTGCACTGCGTTTACATAGATGACCCAGATAAGACATGGCTAGAGTTGATCGAGGTTTACAAGATTCCAATCGTCGAAAAATGGGGTCTATTTCTAAATGTCGAAAAGCGTGACCCGAAAAAACCTCTTCCAAACTTCATGCTAAAAGCACTAAAATTTAGCCGCATTAAGTAGTTATAGGATTGACTTTCAATGCCTTAAGTTGTCAGAATGATTTATGGCACGCGTCTTGCATTTGTAGTTTGAAATTAACTTAAAAATGGAGGACCATATTATGAAAACTCAATTACAACTTCGTCAAGTCCTGAACCAGGTTTTGGGCTTGCACAATGTTCAGCGAATTGGATTGTTTCTAATTTTAGGTTTCTCACTACTCAGTTTTACTGCTGAAGCGAGAGGCTCTGAACTTCGTCTCTCAACATGGGATAATTGTGATTTTGAAATCGAATTTGATCATCAGCACTATTTCTCTGATCGCAACTTCTCGTTGAACAATTTAAATGCTGGCCAATACAGACTTAAAGTATATCGCCAAGGAGGGAATCCATACGGTGGTGGAGGTGGTCATATCAATATGCTTTTTGACGGCTATATTGATATTGCTCATAACTCTAGAGTTAAAGCTTCCATCACTCGGAACCGAAGCTTGCGTATTCTAGACGTTCGCAGATTAGGGAATGGCGGATCTTATACCGCTTGCGCAAGCCCAGGATATGGAAATCAAAACAATGGTTATAATTCTGGCCACAATAGCGGATATGGCACTTGTGGTGGGACACTAGATTATGGTTACGCTAACAACTGTCTAAGCCAGGGCGAGTTTAATAGAATACTTCGCGCAATTGACAATGCTTGTTTTGACAGTGATATGTTGCAAGTCGCCAAGCAAGCAACACGAAATCAACTCATGACAAGTGATCAAGTTCGAATTATCATGAAAAAATTCTCTTTTGAATCGAGCAGATTGGAATACGCCAAATTTGGATTCTCGAGGGTAGTAGACCCAAACAATTACTACGTAGTTAATGAGTCATTCTGCTTCAGCAGCAGTATACGCGAACTAGACAACTGGTTATGTCAGTTCCAATAGAATAATTAAGGGCAACTCTTCGGAGTTGCCTTTTTTACTTTTGGGCTTGTTTGAGAAGAATCTTGAAGAACAGGCGTGGAACTATTTTGCTCAATACTACTGCCAAGCGCCCTTTTGCTCCTATTACCACTTCGTGCTTTTTTGCATCCGCAGCTCGGACAATCTTTTTCGCACATTCCTCGGACGACATCCCTTCCTTTTGTCGTGGATCCATTTCTCCAGTGCTACGACCTGACGAATCCAGTGCATTCTGCGAAATACCAGTTTGAACAAATGACGGACAAACAATCAGCACATGAATATTTTCGTCGGCCACCTCCAAACGCAACGAATTATAAAAGCCGTGTAGTGCATGTTTAGAAGCCGCATAGGCCGATCTCAGAAAAAAACCAAATTTACCCGCGAGGCTACTCACGACAATTATTTGCGCGCAGTCGCTTTTCTTCAGTTCAGGAAGTGCTGCCTTGGTTAAAGCAATGTTCCCAAAATAATTGACCTCCATGATTTTCCGGTCAATACTCATATCGGTTTCTTGAATCAAACTACGCTGACTCACTCCGGCATTATTGATCAAAATATCAATCGCTCCGAAACACGACATTGCCCGACTAACAATGTTTGCGAAATCTGATTCAGTCGCGAGGTCTAGGACAATAATTTTCACTTTTTCTGGGTGAGGGAGATTATTCTGAATTTCGGCCAAGGCAATCTCGTTGCGCCCAGAGAGAATTAATCGGTGATTATTATGCGCATATTCGGCCGCTAACGCTTTTCCAATTCCAGATGAGGCTCCTGTAATCCAAACTACTAAATTCTGTTCTTTCACAGTTTCAAAAGTACGTAAACACCTCGGTTATCATTTATCAAATCACTATCTTTCCAAAGCGTGGATACGTGGCTATGTATTAAGACTGCGTTAACCATTTCTTAACAAACTCGTGCTAAATTTGCGACGTTGGAATAAGCTATGACGATGGGTGGAAATAAAATACTTCTAGTTGATGACGAACAAGACATTCTTGACCTCGTAAGTTATAACTTGAAGAAAGAAGGATTTGAGGTTTATACAGCTTTGAATGGACGAACCGCAATAGAAGTAGCAGAAAAAGCGTTGCCCGACTTGATTATTCTTGACGTTATGATGCCTGAAATGGATGGTATGGAAACGTGTGCCCAACTTCGTGAACATCCCAATCTTTCAAAAACACTGATCGCTTTTCTGACAGCGCGTGGAGAAGACTATAGCCAAATAGCAGGGTTTGATGCGGGTGCCGACGACTACATTACGAAACCCATAAAACCACGTGTTTTAATAAGCCGTGTCAAAGCTCTACTCAGGAGATTGGAATCTGACAAACTCGATGCTAAGACCGCTTCTTTGCACGGCATCTCGATCGATAAAGATCGCTACGTGGTCTTAAAGGATGGCGAAGAACTGAATTTGCCTAAGAAAGAATTTGAACTCCTTGCCCTCTTACTTTCTCAACCGGGTCGGGTATATACACGGGAAGTTATTCTCTCAAGTGTTTGGGGAAATGACGTGGTCGTGGGCGACAGAACAATTGATGTGCATATTCGAAAACTACGAGAGAAGTTGGGCGACGAATATTTCAAAACCGTTAAAGGAGTAGGATATAAATTCGAAACTTGATGGCCTCCAATTCTCCGCGTCAAGTAGCGCTCAATATCTCCTTAGTCATTTCTGTGGCCGTTGGTATCATTACCGCCACTCTGGAATATCTCTTTCACGGTAAGTTCTCTTTTGCCGCAGCTTTTGCCGCATTGAGCACTTTTTTATTGTGCTACTTTTTGATCAGTTGGTCGGTTGAAAAATTCATCTACGAAAAAGTAAAGATCATTTATAAAGTGATCCACAGCATGAAGAACTCCAAGGAGAGTCGACCACGTGTTGCGATGAACGAAGACGTACTCGAGGAAGTCAAGTCGGATGTTCTTCACTGGGCTAATGATAAGGTTGAAGAGATTAAAGTTTTAAGGAAACAAGATCACTATCGTAGGGAGTTTGTGGGCAACGTATCTCATGAATTAAAGACACCTACATTTAACATTCAAGGCTATTTGCTCACCTTACTTGAAGGTGGACTCGAAGATCCAGAGCACAACCGGTTGTTCGTTGAACGAGCCGCCAAAAGTGCTGATCGCATGGTCGCCTTGCTGGAAGACTTGGACGCTATTTATAGAATTGAAGCTGGAGAACTGGCCTTGAATAAATCACGATTTGATATTGTAAGTCTGTGTAAAGAAGTTCTTGATTCCTTAGAGCATTGGGCGAAGAACAGAAAAATCAAACTATCATTAAGCAAAGCACAGGACAGACCCATATACGTGAATGCCGATAGGAATCGGATCGAGCAAGTTTTGATCAATCTGGTTTTGAATTCCATCAATTACGGAAACGATAACGGCCACACAAAAATCCGCTTCTTTGACATGGAAGAGAACATTCTAGTAGAAATTGCCGATGACGGAATTGGTATTGCTGAGGAGCATTTACCCCGTGTTTTTGAGCGTTTTTACCGTGTGGATAAAAGCAGATCAAGGCATCAGGGTGGATCTGGACTTGGATTGGCTATTGTCAAGCATTTAATTGAAGCGCATGATCAGACCATCAATGTCCGAAGTACAGAAGGCGAAGGATCAACCTTTTCCTTTACTTTGGAAAAGTCCCGTTCCTAAACCGTTTACAAGGGGATTGGACTTCATTTCCAAACCAATTTTGGTAGCAGGTCCGTGCCCCGGATAAACCATGAAATCCTCCGGCAAGGTGTAAATCTTTTTTTCTATTGACTCGCACAATTGTGCTTCATTACCGCCAGGTAAATCTGTACGCCCAACGCTTCCTCGGAAGAGAACATCTCCACCAATTACAAATCGTTCAATATCATGCACAAGGACGATATGATCAGGAGAATGACCTGGAGAGCTCACTACGCGAAGTGTAGAATTCCCGAATTCTATTGTGTCCCCTTCGGCAATAAACTCATCGGCATTGGGTGAGGGGTCGTACGATATTTGGTACATTTTGGCTACTTGCACACCGCTTTCCAATGTGCGCTGTTCACCTTTTGGATAAACCAATGGGCATTTGAATTTAGACACCGAAAATGCATTTCCCATCACATGGTCGATGTGACAGTGTGTATTGACGATCTTAACAATTCGAATATTCTTGTCGGTAACAAACTTTACAAATTCACTCTCCTCATTTGTCGAATTCATTCCTGGGTCTATCAGGACTGCCTCTCCTGTTTCATCTTGAAGTAGATAGGTGTTCTCTTGGAACTCGTTGAAGGTAAAAATCTCTATTGAAATCATAGATGCAAATAACTTCAAAAAAAAGAACTGCAACAATTGAAAAATAAAAGGCGCAAAAAAGAGTGACTTTACCGATGATCACTGAAATAATACAGCCCTAAAAGAGTTATATTTACGGTCTATCCGAAATCTGAAAAGGACGAGTGAATTCTATTCTTTCCAAAATATTGTTGCTTTTTACCTTAGTCTGCTCTTTCGCGGCCAATAGTCAGTTTTACACTGGCTCCAATCAGGAGTTTGGTAAAAACAGAATACAGTATCGTGATTTCAATTGGCTGTATTATCCCGACGAGAAATTTGAAGTCTACTTTTATCAGGGCGGTAAAGACTTGGCGGAATACACATTGAAATCGGCCAAGGTCCAGCTACCGGAAGTTGAGAAACAATTGGATTTCCCATTGGAGGAAGTTATCCAAATAGTTGTTTACAACAAGCAAAGTGAGTTTAGACAGAGTAATGTGGGAATCACGGGCGACGCCCAATACAACATTGGCGGGGAAACTCGGATTATAGGCTCGAAGATGTTTGTCTATTATGACGGAGATCATGAAGAACTTGACAAACAGATCCGACAAGGATTAACCCGCGTGCTTTTTGCGCAAATGATGTTTGGAGGAGATTGGAAAAATGTGATTAAAAATTCAACGCTCCTCACCATACCAACTTGGTATCAAGAAGGTCTCATTTCATTTGTAGGCGACCCATGGACAATTGAAGCTGAGTCGAGAATTAAATCGGGATTCGACACCAAACAATTTGACCATTTCAATCGGTTAGAAGGCCTTGAAGCACAATATGCTGGTCACGCTATGTGGAAATATATTGCCGATGTGTATGGAGAGAACGTTATTCCGAACATCCTTTATATGACCCGTGTGAGTAGGAATATAGAAAGCGGATTTCAGTTTGTTCTGGGAGTCTCGCTGGACACCATTACCGAAGACATTCGAGATTATTACCAAAACTATTTCAGAAGAGTTGAGCAAAGTGGATCCTATCCCAAATTTGAAATGCTCGAAGGCCGAAGCAAGGTAGTTTCGCAAGTGGGCTCCACGAATCCTGAAATGGACTTAAGTTCGTTGGATAAAAAGCAGGCCAAACAATTGAAAAAGTTGTCCAAACTACTGGGCGAACTACCTGTTAAACACCGGAAAAAATACGTTTACAGCCAATTCAAACTTAGCCCAGATGGATCCCAAGTCGCGTTTGTAACCAACGAACTTGGTCAGTACAAGGTTTGGATCTATTCCATGGAGAGTGGTAAACTAAAAAAAGTATTCAAACGCGAACACAAACTTGACCGAATTATCGATGATTCATTCCCGATATTGGCCTGGCATCCGAGCAGTCAATTGCTGACGTTTACTTTTGAGAAGAAGGGTAGGGCATATCTTGCCAACTACAATCTAGAAGACAAAAAAGTATCTGAAAAAGAGCTCTTCAGAATAGAAAAGGTTATAGACATGAGCTATTCCGATGATGGCAGGAAGATGGTCTTTTGCGGCGTTAATCAAGGACAGTCTGACCTATACCTGTATCAAGTGATTGGCAACAATCAACAGCAATTAACCAATGACATCTACGACGACTTAGATCCTGAATTTGTACATAATTCAAATGCCATCATCTTTGCATCTAACCGTTTGGATGACACTTTGCGATTGGAGGTTCCTAATGAACCCATGACGCATGAGCGTGATATATTCATCTTAACTCTAGGCAACAACTTTTTACTAGAGCAAGTAACCAATACGCCAGGTGTGGATGAATTGGAGCCTAGTCCGTATGCCGACGATAAGTATACATTTTTGAGTGATGTCGGAGGAACTTACAATCGGCAAGTCGCCAATATTGATAGCACTATTTCAAGAATTGACACGGTCGTTCATTACAGATATTTCACTGTATCCAATGCTATTAGTTCATTTCCAATAAGTCCATGGGAATATGATTTCAATGAAAAGAATGGGAATTATAGTCTGCTTTTTTACAAGGATGGGCATTATCAATTCTATCAAGGAAACAGTAGCGAAGACGAATTTGTCCATCAACTAGGAGAAAGCGCAGGAACCAATTCAAGCGGTAATTCGTCCCTCGAAATACTCATTTTAGAGGAGCAGAAGAAAGAGGGCGAAGTAGACATTGATAACTACATTTTCAGCACTGAATCGACCGATTACGAATTCGAAAAAGAGACGATAAATCTGGGTGAAGGGAGTGTGTCCATTGGATCAGAAGCTAGCGACAGCGCGAGTGTATTCGTTCTACCAAAATCAAGCAATTACCGACTCAATTTTGCTACCGATTATGTGCTTTCGCAAGTAACCAACACATTTGCCAACGAGTTTTACCAAACGTATACTGGTCCCAATGCGGCTATGCCTGGTATTAGCGGTATGCTAAAACTGGGGATAAGTGATTTGTTCGAAGATTACAAAATTGTTGGGGGTGTTCGATTAGCTGGAAATCTTGAGAATACAGACTATGGCTTAAGCTTTGAGAACCTCAAGAATAGACTTGACAGAAGGATCAGTTTTACGAGGAATGGTGACAGGCAGATAAACCAATTTTCTATTGAACAAATTAACGCAAATCAAATTCAATATCAGCTGAAATATCCGCTTACAGAATTATTGGCAGTTAGAGGAACTTTCGTCTATCGAAACGAGAGAATTGTAGCTTTATCAACTGACCCCTTGAATCTCACCAAAGAGAATCGCTATGTCAACAATGTAGGAGCTCGTCTTGAATTGATATTTGACAATACTATTTCCAAAGGATTGAATCTGTACAATGGCACTCGTTACAAAGTTTGGGCAGAATACTATCAGGAGCCTACGGTTAAAAAATCGGATTTCAAAGTTGTTGGCCTAGACATTCGCCATTACATGCGGATACACAGAGATTTGATTGCTGCTTTTAGAGTGGCTGGAAGCACTTCATTTGGTAGTAGAAAATTGGTTTATTACCTCGGAGGGGTCGACAATTGGATGTTTCCAAAGACAAATGAAGAAACTCAAATTTCGGACCAACAGAATTACTATTATCAAACTGTTGCAACTCCTATGCGGGGATTCTTCGTCAACAGTAGAAATGGAAATTCGTTCATGGTTGCCAACGCCGAATTGAGATGGCCTGTCTTTAAGTACTTCATGAAAAACCCTATTAAATCTGACTTTTTACAAAACTTCCAACTTCTGGCGTTTGGTGATGTAGGCTCAGCATGGACGGGTGCTCATCCCTATTCATCTGAAAACGAGTTCAACAATCAGGAAGTCATTTCCGGACCTATAACCGTTACAGTAGAGAACAATCGTGAGCCAATTATATATGGCTATGGCCTAGGTATTCGTTCCAGATTGTTGGGCTACTTTGTTCGACTCGACTATTCTTTTGGAGTTGATGACGGAATTGTTTTGCCACGTGTCTTGCATCTATCTTTGAGCATGGACTTTTAGCATTTTTAGTTACTCTTGTACTCCAAGACAGATCTAATCATGGAAATAAATACGCTTTTAATACTTGTAGGTATCGGTATCTGTGCGGGAATCTTAAGTGGTTTCGTGGGAGTAGGTGGCGGTATGATAATAGTTCCAGCTCTGATCTATTTTTTGGGCTTCTCGCAATTCCAGGCACAAGGAACCAGTTTGGCCATTATGATTCCTCCAATCGGTATTTTGGCCGTTATGAACTACTACAAGGCGGGAAATGTAAACATCAATTTTGCTCTGGTCATCGCCATCACATTTATTGTGGGTGGTTTTATTGGATCAAAATTGGCTCTTCGACTACCCGAGAATAAGGTGAAGTTAATTTTTGGCATATTGATGCTGTACGCCTCAGTGCGCATGATATGGAAAGCATGGGGAAATCTAGCAAGCGATGTCTAATCTTCGAGAAATAATCAAGCAATTGGCGGCTCAGCATTTGCCGGAGGCTATACAAACCCGACGAAAAATCCATGCGAATCCAGAATTGTCGTTCAAGGAGCGTGCAACTAAAGACTTGATCTGTGCAGAGCTGACGAACATCGGGCTAACAGAGTTCAGGATAATGGGCGGCACTGGCGTGGTCGTTGATATAAAAGGTAAAAATGAGTCGTCCCGTTTCTTTGCCTTGCGCGCAGATATTGATGCCTTACCCATTCAAGAGGCTACGGAAGCGGAATACAGCTCCATGAATCCAGGAGTTATGCATGCTTGCGGCCACGATGTTCACACCACTTGTCTGCTTGGAGCGGCAAAAATCCTTTTCGAAACTCGTGAAAAGTGGCAAGGAACAATCCGTTGTATTTTTCAGCCCGGTGAAGAATTATTGCCAGGAGGTGCGTCGATTTTGATCAAAGAAGGAGTTCTAGACGCACCACAACCTTTATCGATAATTGGACAGCATGTGTTTCCCGAGCTTCAGGCTGGAAAAGTGGGCTTCCGTTCGGGAGAATATATGGCTTCGGCTGACGAAATTTACTTAACTGTAAAAGGCAAAGGAGGCCATGGGGCTATGCCACACAAGAATATAGATCCGATATTAATTGCATCTCATATTATCATTGCCTTGCAGCAAATTTCTAGTCGGAATGCGAATCCAGAAACCCCAACGGTTCTTAGTATTGGAAAGATTGAGGGTTTAGGTGCGACGAACGTCATTCCATCTACTGTTGAGCTAGAAGGAACATTTAGGACTTTTGACGAGACTTGGAGAAAACAGGCTCATCAGCTTATTCAGAGCACAGCCGAGGGCATTGCTCAATCTATGGGCGGAAGCTGCGATGTAGATATTCGCATGGGGTATCCTGTGTTAAAAAACGATGAAATACTCACTCCGAAATCAAAGGCTTTGGCCCTTGCTTACTTAGGGCAAGAAAATGTCATTGATTTGGAACGACGTATGACGGCGGAAGATTTCGCCTACTACACGCACCATGTTCCAGGCACTTTTTACAGGCTAGGCACAGCTTCTTCGGATGGTAGCAACTCGTATCCAGTGCATCATCCGCAATTCAACATCGACGAAAGGGCAATTGAAACCGGAATGGGATTAATGGCTTGGTTAGCGATAGGTCAACTTGATTAATTGGCAATTTCGCTTAGAAACTTAATACGCATCAATCTCAGCTCATCTTCGGTAAAATCTCCGTCAAACTCTTGATTTGCCTCTTCGATATCTGAAGATTCAGAGGCCATGAAGTATTCAAAGATTTCTTCTTGAGAATCCTCGTCAATTAGATCATCGATGTAATAGTTGATATTCACCTTGGTGCCACTATTCACGATTGATTCAATTTCTTCAATGATATCCTCAAGCCTTTTTCCTTTGGCCACCGCTATATCTTCAAGTGGTAGTTTTCGATCAATATTCTGAATAATATGAACTTTGAGTCCAGATTTGTTCACGACAGATTTCACTAGCATATCACTAGGTCGATCAATATCATTTTCCTTGACGTAGTTGGCGATCAACTCGATAAATGGTGCTCCAAATTTCTTAGCTTTTCCGCTTCCAACACCTCCTATTTGCGTAAGCTCATCCATGTTAATAGGATAGCTAGTTGCCATCTCTTCAAGGGAAGGCTCCTGAAATATCACGTATGGGGGAAGGTCTTTAGATTTGGCAACCTTCTTTCTAAGATCAACAAGTAATTTAAACAGAGATGCATCTGTTGCTCCTCCTCCAGCTTTGGCGCTAACTACTACGTGCTCGTCGTCGACATCGCTGTAATCCATCTCTTTGATTAACTCAAACGAGGTTGGATTTTCGATGAAAGCTTTTCCTTTCTCGGTTAGCTTGAGCGTACCATACGTTTCCACTTCTTTGCGCAAAAGTCCGTTCACCACACATTGTCGGGTTACCGCATGCCAGAAACGGACATCTTTATCTTTGCCTTTATTGAAGTACTGACTGTTCTCGGCTTTGTAGGTTTTTATTTCGGCTGAATCTTCACCTACTAGAACATCGGCGAGAAATTTGCCTTTGTGCAGCTGCTTAAATTCGGCGACAGTATTTAGCAATAATGCAATGAATTCTTTGCCTTCGTACTTCTCTTTCGGATTGCGGGAATTGTCATCCATTTGCGCTCCGTCGCCATTCACCTCATCAAATTCTTCACCGAAGTAGTGCAATAAGAACTTCCTTCGAGACAAAGACGTCTCCGCATAAGCTATTACCTCTTGGAGGAGCTGCATGCCAATTTCTTGTTCGGCAATCGGCTTTCCCTGAAGGAATTTTTCGAGTTTCTCAAGATCTTTGTAGCTATAAAAAGCCACGCAATGACCTTCGCCACCATCTCGGCCTGCTCTACCTGTTTCTTGGTAATAGCTTTCGAGTGATTTGGGCATGTCATGGTGAATCACAAAGCGCACATCGGGTTTATCGATACCCATTCCGAATGCAATTGTAGCGACGATTACGTCAATATCTTGCATGAGGAAATTGTCCTGAATACGACTTCTTGTACCACTGTCCATTCCAGCATGGTAGGCAGAGGCATTGATTCCGTTGACCTGAAGTGTTTCGGCCAATTCCTCTACTTTCTTCCGGCTTAGGCAATAAATAATGCCTGATTTACCATCGTTCCCTTTGATGAACTGGATGATTTGCTTGGTTGCGTTCTTTTTGGGACGTACTTCGTAATAAAGATTCGGTCTGTTGAACGATGCTTTGAACAAAGTAGCATCCTTCATTCCCAAGTTTTTCTGGATATCGGTTTGCACCTTTGGAGTAGCCGTTGCGGTGAGAGCTATAATTGGCACATCGGCAATCTGAGTAATAATTGGTCTTAAACGACGATATTCAGGTCGGAAATCATGGCCCCACTCGGATATACAATGGGCTTCATCGATGGCGACAAAGGAGATTTTCACCCCTCTTAAAAACTCTACGTTTTCATCTTTAGTGAGCGATTCAGGCGCCACGTATAGGAGCTTAGTCTCTCCGTTAACAATGTCCTCCTTCACTCTAGCAATTTCGCCTTTATTCAATGAAGAATTTAGAAAATGTGCTACGCTGTCCTTTTGGCTAAAACCTCGGATAGCATCCACCTGATTTTTCATAAGCGCAATAAGTGGGGAAACGACGATAGCCGTTCCTTCGCTCATTAGTGCTGGAAGTTGGTAGCACATCGATTTCCCTCCACCAGTGGGCATAATCACGAATGCATCCTTGCCTTCAAGCAAATTCAGAATAACACTTTCTTGCTCTCCTTTGAATTTATTGAAACCAAAAAACTTCTTTAACGCCTCGCGAGGTGATATTTCAACCGTTGTCATGGATAAATTTCTACTTTTGTGTGCATTAAATTACACAATAATTCTGTCTTATCGGAGATAAATCAGGATACACACAAATTATTTAATTTTCATTTTGATCAATCCTCAATCAATTACCGACTCTGCTAAAAAAACCCTCAAGATTGAGGCCGACGCGATAAGCCATTTGGCTGATCTAATCGACGATCAATTTGTGAGTGTAGTTCAATTAATTCTCCAATCGGAAGGCAGGGTGGTGATCACCGGTATTGGAAAGAGCGCAAATATAGCGAATAAAATAGTCGCAACTTTGAATTCTACAGGTACTCCTGCGGTGTTTATGCATGCGGCCGACGCGATTCACGGTGATTTGGGAAATGTGCAAAAGAACGACGTTGTGATTTGCATTTCGAAGAGTGGAGAATCCCCTGAGATTAAAGTATTGACTCCCCTTGTGAAAAACATGGGAAACCTGCTTGTGGGTATGGTTGGCAATATGGATTCTTTTCTCGCCAAGCAATCGGATCATATTCTCAATACAACAGTAGAAGTTGAGGCTTGTCCGAATAACCTCGCTCCCACCTCTAGCACAACAGCTCAGTTGGCCATGGGTGATGCTCTCGCTGTGGCCTTGATGGAGTGTCGAGGATTCAAAGCATCGGACTTTGCCAAATACCATCCAGGCGGCGCTTTAGGTAAGAAACTCTATACAAGAATGGGGGACTTACTTTTTGACGATAGAAAACCTCAGGTAGGGTTGGAGGCCTCGTTGTCAGAAGTAATTTTGGAGATTTCCAGCAATCGCTTGGGAGCAACGATAGTTTTGGAAGGAGAAAAAGTCCAAGGTGTAATTACAGATGGTGATTTGAGAAGAATGCTTGAAAAAGGCGTCGATGTTAGTGCATTGAAAGCCAAAGACATCATGTCTGCCAATCCAAAAACAATTTCTATTGATTCACTTGCGGTGGATGGATTTCACTTGATGGAGAAAAACAAAATCACGCAACTGGTGGTCACAAATGGAGACAGTTATGCAGGTATTGTGCATCTACATGACATCCTTAAAGAGGGAATATACTAGCCATG
>JADFAK010000217.1 GCA_015665315.1 Flavobacteriales bacterium
GCATCCCCATCTCCATCCAAGTCGGCTGCATGTACATGGATCGCGAAATTTGCGGTCAAACTGATTATGTTTTCTTCAGAAAAATTTCCTGATCCATCGTTCTGATACCACGCTATTTTATCGTCTCCACTCGATGCCGAAAGCACATCGAAATCTCCATCCCCGTCTAGATCTGAGGTGAAGACCGAAGCTGCTTCATTGGCGTTGAGGCTCACAGTAATTTCATCCGAAAAACCCACCCCGCTTTCGTTTTGATACCAAGCAATTTTATCGTCGTCTCTGGACGATGCGAGCACATCGTTGTATCCGTCGCCATTCAGGTCGGCCGCATGCACAGCACTGGGTTTGTAGGAAGTGGTGACCACGATAATATCATCCGACAAATTTCCATTTCCGTCGTTTTCAAACCAGGATATTGTTCCCGAATCTTTCGAACTTACTACGACGTCGAGATCTCCATCGCCGTCCAAATCGGTACTTATGATTGATCTCGCGTATACGGCATCGCCGGTGATAACGATCTCATCAGAAAAATTACCGAGGCCGTCGTTTTTATACCAAGTAACACTATCGAAGTTAGGAGCACACAGTATATCCACGTCGCCATCACCATCAAGATCACTTAGATGAACACTCCAAGCCATATTGGCTCCAGTAGTGAGGATGATTTCGCTTGAGAACCCACCCAATCCGTCGTTTTCATACCAAGCAATTTTGTCGTCATTGTAGGAGCTGGAGACGAGGTCCATATCACCGTCACCATCCATGTCGGCCGCTTCTACCGAGGTTGGGCCATTGGAACTATCGCTCACTACCGCCCCAGTTAAGAACACTTCGTTTTGCCAATTTTCGAACCAGACGACTTGATCTCCACCAAATGCAGTAGTCATCACATCCATGTCGCCATCTCCGTCTAAATCGGCGGCCGACACAGAGCTTGGTATGTAAACAAACAAAGGGAAAAATAATTCGTCTGAAAAACTGCCGTTTCCGTCGTTTTCGTGCCAGACCACCTTGTCATCTGTAGCGCAAGCGGCCAGTACATCCATGTCACCGTCGCCATCTAAATCGGCGGCATGTACCGACCTAGCTCCTCCTGCGTCGTTGTTGATGACAATTTTATTGGGAAAATTTCCTTGTCCGTCATTCTCGTACCACGATATTTGGTCATCATTGTAGGTGGCCGATAACACATCTAAATCGCCGTCATTGTCCAGGTCTGCCGCATACACCGATCGAGCACCAGGAGCATTTGCATCAATAAGGATTGGCACGCCGAAATCGCCGCCATTATTCTTGAACCATACCACTTTGTTATCGTCCGACGAGGCCGAGAGAATGTCCATGTCGCCATCTCCATCCAAATCTGCCGAAAAAACGGATTCCGGGCCGGCAAGTTGAGGTGTTATTAGGTTTTCTGGCCCAAAAACTTGGGCGGTGGTGGAAAAAGACAACAGTCCCAAAAGGGCTACGAATGCAATTTTCATAGTCGGCTTATCTGAGGTTTAAACCAACAAGTTAAGAAATTTGAATCTTATACCTCAACAACATCCCCCTCATCCAAAAGCTCCTTCCCCATATACCGCAACATCAACTGGGCAACAGCCACCACATCTTTTTTGCAGTACTGCTCTATGCGATCAAGGTCATTCTCTTCCCAATAGGTCTTTCCTACTTGCGAACCATCAATATCATCTTTGGGTGTAGGAATGCCAAAAACCTTGGTCAGTAACTTGATTGAAGTGTAATGCTTGTAATCGCCAAACTTCCACAGTTCCATCGTGTCGAGATGGCGGACTTCCCAGGGTTTTTTTCCGGCTACATTGAGCGTGCGCGGAATTTTTATGCCCTTGATGAGCATGCGCCGACAGATATACGGGAAATCAAATTCCTTCGCGTTATGTCCGCAAAGGAGGTGTTGCGGCTCGGAAAAGTGACCGTCGAGTAGGTTGGCGAATTCTTGGAGGAGCACCGCTTCATCGTCGCCGTAAAAGGAGGTAACCCGAAATTTACGGTGGCCCGCTACTTGGCGGAAGTACCCCACGCTGATGCATACTATCTTGCCAAACTCGGCGTAGATGCCTGCGCGCTCGTAACTGTCTTCCACGCTTAGCTCCTCGCGCTCGCGTATGAATTTACTTTTGGCCTCCCACAGACTTTGGAAATCTGCATCGAGATCGGAAAAATGGGGTTCTTGGGAAACCGTTTCTATGTCGAGGAAAAGAACATCCTCAATGTCCAATTGATTAAGCATTATCGAATTATTACGCCCTTGACGTCACCCATCCAGGGCAGTGGAACCATGTATCGTTCATCTATGCTGCCTACAACAAATATGAACTTTTTATCCGTCAGCACCCCGTCAATCCAGCAGCTAACCCAAAACTGATTTGTAACTGCGCGCATTTCTTCCATAAACGGTTCGACCAACACGCTGTCCAAAGGCGAAACCTCTTCGAACATGTGTCGCAATTCGCTGGTCTTCACCTTTTCTCCATTGATCTCTCCGTACCCGTTGGAGCGAACCAATACGCCTTCAATTTTAATATCGTTCAGGTTGAAAAGATAAACGTTCCAAATGTCGTTCATCAGGTTGTCTTTCTCCTTCGCAACCGCAACCGCTACATTTTCCATTGTAGGTGGATCGATGTCTTTCTTCATTCTTTTATTTATTTGCCAGCGGCTAGATTATTTTCACTTTCCAATGCCTCAGCTATACGTGTCGCAAATTCCAAATGCCACTGCAAGTCCAAGGTCATGCCATCTACAGTTTCCGAAGGTCGGTCATGCCCAAGGCGCACCACAACAGCATCCAAATGCGGCAAGGGAACAATGTACTGTCCGCGCATGCCCCTAAACGACGGGAAGGGATGTCCTTCGTATTCTCCCAGCCACCATTGCCAACCGTAATTGACGACATCTACGCCATCTTTGTCCGGAATATGAACCGGAATCCACGCTTTGTTAAAATAGTTTTCGGGGATCAATTGCACCCCCTTCCATCGCCCTGAATCCAAGGCCAGTTGCCCCAAACGAGCAAAATCACGCGCGCTTGCATAAACCGCCGAGAATGATTTTTCCAGTCCGCCCTCATCGTCCAAATTCCAAAAGGCATCTTGCTCCGTTCCTATCCTCGACCAGATCTTTTCTGAGAAGTAATCACTCAAGGTTTGCCCCGTCGCCTCTTCCAATGCCAAGCCCAGCAAGACCGTGTTTCCACCCTCGTATTTCCACACTTTTCCTGGCTCTTCTGTCACGCCATAGCGCATGGTTTCTTCCTTCAAGTGCCTACCATAATACGCCTTCGCTTGATAACCAAACGGATTGCTATACGACTCACCATAATTAATTCCCGAGCTCATGGTAAGCAGGTTTTCGATGGTCAATTGACTATTCAAGCCTTCGGCAAATGCGGGGATATAGTCGCCCAGCTTAGCGTGTATTCCGTCAATTTTACCTTCTTCAATGGCCACTCCCACAGCCATCGAGGTAAGCGTTTTGGCCATCGAGAAACTGTTGGAGAGCGTCCTTTCGTCATACCCTTCCCAGTAGCGTTCGTAGCGAATCGTGTCGTGCACTATCACCAGCATAGCGCAGTTGCCGTATTGTTCCCAGCGTTCTTCGTAGTCTTTTTCAATGATCAGCCCTGCGGGCAAATGTTTGACAGCCCAAGGCTCACCTGTTCCCGATTTAATTGCACGTAAATCGAAATGTTCCATGTCGTTGATGTCGGGCTTGGTTTCCCCACGCAAAAAAGTGAGCGGAATTCCGCGCAGGATATGCTCGTTGCCCGTCGCCCACAGGAGGACTATGGCCAGACCAATAAGAAGCACGATGGTGATCAATATGCGCTTGACTAGATTCACAGGCAGATTTTAGTGCAAAGTAAAGGAAGCGAGCACATTTGGCAAGCCTTGGCCGACGAGTTAATAGCATTTTAATTTGGAAAACCTTTTGGCTATTTCGACGTATAAATTGTGACCCAAGAATTATAACATGAGATATCTGATTCTATTCCTATTCACTGCCCCATTTGCGCTTGTCGCTCAAAATCAATTGCAAGATGCCTACCTGGCCTTTGCCGACGAGAACTATGAACTTGCGGTAGAGCTAGTGACTGAGGTGGTTGAAAATGAAAAATTGGCCGAGGGATATATGCTTCGCGCGGATGCACTGCACAAGCAATCGAATTTTATCAATGCGCTGGCCGACTATGATTTTGCCGAAAAATTGGGCTATGGCGGTGACGAACTATTTCAAAATCGTGGTATTTGTCGGTCGTCTTTGAGCATGTACGATGCAGCTGAAAAGGACTTGTGGAGGCACTTGGAAATTCATCCAGAGAATGCGAAGTCACACTATTATCTCGGTCAAATTGACTACATGAATGGGCTAATGAAGGATGCCATGGAGCACTTGGAGTATGCCTTGAAGTTTGATGATGAGTACATGCCGTCGTGGTATTTGAAAGGTGCCGTCTACAGTGAAATGGGCGATTATAAAAAAGCTAAACAGTGCTTTGAACGAGCCGCTGAATTGGAGCCTGAGTTTCATCGTATTCAACTAAATATTGCACTGATTCACCTCGAACAAATGCGTTATGCCGACGCCGAGTTTATGTTAAAAGAATTGAGACTCGTTGATGAGTCGATGGTGGCAGAGGTGCTTTACTATCGCGGAGAGGCTCGTTACTTTCAAAAGGATATTGAAGGTGCTTGTGAAGATTGGACCGAGGCTGCTGCTTTAGGTGATGAAGATGCACGGGTCAATTACGACCGAATTTGCGTGAAACAAAAGGATAATCTCAAGAAGAAAAAGAGAACCTACGCCGAATTTTAATCGACGAGGTCGAAGTCAAAGAGATTGGCCAAGTTTTCCAACAACAAGGTCGAAACTTCGGCTTGATCGACGGGCCGACCCAATTCCAAATGCAGAGAAGTGACTTGTTTGTCCACGATTCCACACGGAACAATATTCCCGAAATAATCCAAATCTACATTGACGTTGAAGGCAAAGCCGTGCATGGTTACCCACCGACTGCACTTGACGCCCATGGCCGCAATTTTACGGGCCTTGGTGGGATCATCGGCATCCAACCACACTCCGGTGAGTCCCTCGCTTCTTCCAGCGCTTATTCCGTATTCCCCCAAGGTGAGAATAATGGCCTCTTCGAGGTAGCGCAAGTACTTGTGAATGTCGGTGAAGAACTGGTCTAGGTCGAAGATGGGGTAGCCCACGATTTGTCCGGGTCCGTGGTAGGTAATATCTCCTCCGCGATTGATTTCGTAATACTTGGCTTCGGCTGTGTTGAGTTGCTTTTCGTCAATGAGCAAGTTTTCTCGTTGTCCGCTTTTTCCCAAAGTGTATACGTGCGGGTGCTCGACAAACAAGAGGTGATTCTCGGGCGTTACGTCTTCTTCCGAATCGCGGTTGAGGGTTTTTTGTGCAATGACAGCTCTGAACAAAGTCTCTTGGTAGTCCCAAGCTTCTTTGTAGTCCATTTTCCCCAAGTCCTGGAACTTGACTTTTCGCATTAGAGCTTGGCTAGTTCCGACTTCAACAAGTCGATATTAACGATGGTGACGGGGTCTTGCTTGCCTACAATCGCAAGGTGGTAGGAGAACCAATCTCCAAAATGAATCAAGTAAAACATGCGGGCCAACTTGCTGTCGCCTTCGGCTTGAATCGTTTCGACTAGATCTACTTTTTTGGTAAAAATCCCACGACATATTTCTGTACGCACGGCATTTCTGTCGTATTCGAGTCCGTCGGAAAGTATGAGTACCCCCAAGTTGTTATTGGCTGTTTCCCATCCGATGAGCTCGTTGTGGTTCATTTCGGGGATGAGTCCGTGCCAACAAAGTTTCTTGCCGTTCTCGTTGATTTGCTGTCGCCATCTTACGGCGACGCCTTCCAATCGAGCTTCGGTGTAGAGAATTGGTAGGCGATCTACGAATTGCTCGGCCAATTTGAGGGCTTTGGTACCGATGTTATCTTGAGACGCGGTCAATTGCTTGACAATGGCTTCGAGGTCCTTTTCAAAATCTCCAGCCCATAGTCCGTTGAAATCCAGAATGAACAATTGCTGAATCAAGGAATATGCGAGCATCGATCGTGGAGGATTACCGCCAGGAATGATGATGGTGTCTAGCTTGTTGGCCTCTGCGATTTCTTTTACTTTTCCTCCTGAAGTGACGCATACAATTTGGCATTTTCGCTCCAGGGCTACTTCCAAAGCAGCCAAGGTCTCCTCGGTACCCCCAGAATAACTCGATACGATCACCAAAGTATGCTCATCGGCCCAATTGGGGATGCTGTACTCGTTGTTGGTCAAAAAAGGAATGGTGCACGAGTCGCCCACAATTTGCGACGCGATTTTTCCGCCAATTCCCGATCCACCCAAACCGGTGGCCAGAATTGTACGAATACCCGTTTTCTTCGTGAGTTTGGCCTTGCGACCAATTTCAAGGGATTCTAGAATGTGAGTAGGAAATGCTTCAATAAGGCTTCTCATGCAATCGTTTTAAGGAGCGCAAAGGTAAGTTTCCTTGCGCAATAGAAAAACTATCGGATGAGAGTAACTGAACCGTAGAATTCAAGCGTCTTTGGTTCGTGGGCAGGAAGGATGAGCAAGCGCCAAGTGTACACGTCATTTGACGCATAATGGCTGCCCGATTTCACGTCACCTACCCATGGAGCATTGGGATCATTTGTTTCGAAGATAAGTTCGCCCCACCGGTTCCAAATCTGGAAAGTGAATTCACTCATTTCAAAGCCCGACCATTGTGGGAAGAAGACATCGTTGATACCATCGCCATCGGGAGTGAAAGCATTCGGCACGTAAACGAGCATGGTCGCGTCGACAAAAACAGTTTGATGGATGCTGTCCAAACAACCAAATTCATTCACAACGACAAGCGACACGTCGTATTCACCGTAGTCAATAAAATTGTGGAGCGGATCAGGCTCCAGCGCTTGAACGCCATCACCAAAATTATACAACCATCCATCGGCGCCGATCGAGGTGTCTTCAAATTGGATCGAAGGATCACCAAAAGCAGCGTTGTTGGCGTCGAAGTTGAAGTCGGCAACGGGCACTGGCCAAATGGTTAGGTAGTCGGTCACAACAGTATCTGCCGTGCATCCATTGGACGAAGTAAGTACCAGCTCAAGGTCAAAAGTACCTGACTCAAGCACTTCAAGATCTACTGTTTCACCATTGGCCGAGTTGTTTCCAAAATTCCATTCCCATGAGATAATTTGGTAAGGATCGGGAATGGTCGATAGGTCGGTGAGACTGATCGTTCCTCCAGCACAAAAGGCCGTATCGCTTATGGCAAAATCAGGCGTTGGAGCAGGGAAAATCTCAATTTCTTGGGTGAGTGTGTCCGCGCATCCCTGATCGCTCAGTAAGATCAATTCTACCTCGTAAAAGCCATATTGATCGTAGTCATTTTCACCATTTGCGCTTGTCGCTGAGTTCCCATCACCAAAGGTCCATTCATAGGAATCAATCGCACCACTTGGGAGGGTCGAAGTATTGGTAAAAGGAATCAGAGCATTGGCGCAGTCGTTGTCAAATTCAAAATCGGCAGTTGGATTCGGATATACGTTGAGGTCGACCGTGATCGAGTCCACACAACCTTCGGCAGTTTCAACCAATAATTCGATCGAATACACGCCCCAGTCGTCCAATACTTGTGTCCAGTTTTGTTGGTCGTAAGTACCGATATTCTCCATATCCCAGGTCCAACTTGTAAGCACGCCGTCTCCAATGGTGGTTTGGTCGAGCAGACTAAATTCATTGCCCGCGCAGCCGTCTTCCAGAGAAAATGCCGCGACTGGCGCTTCGAAAATTTCAAAATCTTGTGTGAGGGAATTTATACATCCTGCATCTGATTCAAGCTCTACCGAAAAGGTGAGAATCCCCGTACTCCATGTGTCGAGCGGGTCAGGTTGGTAGTCGGAAGAAGTTCCTAGCGGACCGAAATCCCACTCGGCGCCGGCGATACTTCCATCGGCAATGGTACTTACATTGGTCACCGCGATCGCCTCGTTCACACACGGACTAACCAGCTCGAAAGCAGGCTCTGGAAGGGGGTTGACTTCTTGAGTTTCCGTCGCGGTATTCACGCAGCCGTTGGCATCGGTAAAGCTGTAGGTAATGTCGTAATCTCCCCAGCCTATTGACGGGTCGAATTCGGTTACGTCGACATTGGCCAGACTGTAGGTTCCTAAAAGCGGACTTCCACCTTCGATCGTCGTGACGGGAGCATCTTCGCACAAAGGTGTAAAAGGCTCCAAAGCAACCACGGGTAAGGCGTAAATTTCAAATGCTGTTGTGTCGCTATTGATACAGCCATTCGCATCGGTGTAGGCATAAGTAATTTCGTAGAGGCCCGGAGCATTCGAGGGATCGAAGGTAGCTTCTGGAATATCATTGACGGTATAGATGCCTGGATTGTCATTTGGCAGACCACCGGATAGATCAAAGACATCCTGCTCGTTGCAGATTCCATCGTCCATTGTCAAAGTCACGAGCGGGAGTTGGTTTACCTCAATCGATAAAACTTCGGTCGCTTGGCAGTCGGCATAAAATCCAGTCACCTCCAGGTCCTGAGATACGGGCGGACTGAGCCAAAATTCTTCGTTGACTTCGGTGTAGACGTAGCTGTCGTCGAGCCATTCGTAGGTCGTTGCGCCGTCAAGTGTAAAGAGCAGACTATCGCCCGCACAAATAGGCTCCAGCAGGGAAGCATCCATCGTAAATTCCTCCACTTCGATGGGGTTGTCGCATTCGATGAGTACGGGACAACCGTTGGCATCGGTCATGATGAGGGACGGGCAATACGTTCCTGGGAAGTCGTAAACGTGCGTGGTGTTGGTGTTACCCACAGGATCGCCAAATCCATCGCCGAAGTCCCAGAAATAGTCAAAACTCACGTCGGTAAGATTAAAAGCTTCGAGGTCAACGGTGAAAGGGGCACATGTTACTGTGTCTAGAATCTGAGTGAACGGTCCGATAACATTGCTGTACTCAAAAATATCCTCTACGAATACGGTATCGGTGCAGCCAAATTCATTGCAAACGACCAATTGAAGGTCGAACACACCAATAGGGTAAGTATGGAAAACGGTAATTCCCGCTCCAAACTGGTTGTCGCCAAAACTCCATTGAGAGCATTCGACATTTCCTGCGGTTGTGTTTTCGAATTGGACTCCGAACAGACAGTTATTGATGCTTGCGTCAAAGGTAAATTCAGCAATAGGATTGATGATGTTTACCAAGTCGGGTTGGCAAACGGTAGTCTGACAACCGACACTATTCTCGGTGGTCAAACAAATATCGTAGGAGCCATTTTCATAGTAAACATGGTAGGCGTCCTCATCCGAACTAGTGTTTTCTGCGCCAGAAGCAGGATCTCCAAAGTCCCATTCGAAGGAAGTAATATTCCCCAGAGAGGCATTGATTACTTGAATACTGTCTCCTTGGCATGAAGGGTCCTGAACAACACTGAATTGAGGGGTAGTTGGAAAAACGAGATCCAAAGTTTGAGAAACCGTCGACCCGCACCCAATGTCGTTGTATGCCTGCAAGGTGACGACATAAGTCGTGTCGTAATTGTAGGGCAAGTCCCAAGTGAATGAAGGAGTGAGTTCGGTACTCGTCGAGCCATCGCTCATAGTCCATTCCCACGTATCGAGGTTGGTGCCCGTTGGCTCAAAAAGGAAGGTCACCGGACCGCACGGATCTACAATCGTATAGTCGAAATTGGCAAAGTCCGGGCTACTGTTTACTTCTATCGCATCGACATAGGTCGTTGTCCCCTCACAGCCGTTTGGATCGATTGTGGTTACGGTAATATCAAAATCTCCAAGGCTGTTGTACTGAATGATAGGCCAGAAATTGGCGTTTCCTGCATAGGCCGAATCGACCACAGTCGACCCATCGTCTATACTCACATCCCACATGTTGCCCAGCGAATTGAAGTCGGCCGTCATGGTCGTACCATTGCCAAAATCGACTTCCCAATAGATATTGTTGGCGTTCGGCGTGAATTCCACGTCCAATGGCGGACAACCGATGTTCGGAGAAAAACTCAATCCGGGATCGGGGTCGCTGGCGATAATGGTCGCGCTGTAAATATCCGGACAACCAACATCGTCGTTGATGGCCGTGAGAATTACATTGTAACTACCTGGATCGGTGTAGGTATGCTCCGGTGTAAGATCGTCGTACACCAAATCACTGCCATCACCGAAATCCCAAATCAAGGAATCGGCCTCGATGGAGTCGTCTTGGAAGAAAACTGTAAGTCCGTCTCCACAAATAGTCGTCGTGGTAAACAAGGCTACCGGTGGCGTGATATAGATGTATTGGTAATGCGTTTCAAAGCTGCTGCAACCTTCATTGAAGACACTGATGGTCACATCGTAGTACCCGGTATCTTGGTACTCATGCATGATGCAGTTCTCCAATGCCGAGAGGTTTTGCCAACCGGTATCATCGCCAAAATTCCATGAATAGGTCACTCCTTCTTGTTCGTCGACACAAAATTCCAAGGGCAAACCAGCACAACTTTCATTGGCTGTGACGTTAATGTCTGTGCTAACTTGTGTTTGTACTTCTATCGACTGCGAACTCGTGAAAGTCGCTTCGCAACCGCCCTCGGTTACAATTTCGAGGGTAATTTCATATTCGCCCAGATCGTCGTAGGAGAAGTCGGGGATTTGGCCTGTTACGTCGATGACATCATCTTCATCAAAGTCCCAATTCCAATCCGTTATCGGATCAAAGGTGTCTACAACAAGGTCGAAAATATCTACCACCACTCCGGTGCAAATAACTGTCGGATTGCTAAAGAATATTTCCGGTTCGAGGACACTGATGTAATCTTCCATCAACACACTCTCTTCACAACCAGTGTCGCTTGTAACGATGAGCTCAACATCGTATACTCCGTAGTCGACGAAGGTGTAAGGAAAGGAAGCATCGGTTGAAACCAAGCTACCGTTCAGCAGCCATTGGTAGGTGAGGTTTCCGGGCCCCGTGGTGAGGTTTTCGAAGTTCACATCAAATGGAGCAATGCAGGAAATGGTGGTGTCGGCCTCAAAATCAACTAGCAGCTCTTCAAGAACTTGAATTTCTACCGAGCCGACATTCGAGTGCGAGCAATTTGGTGAATAGGTAACGGTGAGCGATGGGTAATACAGACCTTCATCGTTGTAGGTAAAGGTAGGATACTCCGAATTCGCATCTTGGTCGCCGTCGCCATCTAAATCCCAAGACCAAGAAACCGGATTGGGTTGTGTGATATCCGCAAATGAGACAGATGAACCAGCACATATCGTCGTGGGCGTTGTAGGCACATAACCCGCAACCGCTACGTCAAATATTTCAATTTCTACGCAATCTTCAGTCGCACAACCAATGTCATCAATGGCTGTTACGCACACGTTGTAAATCCCCAAGTCATCAAAAGTATTGGAGACCATTCCCGGATTGATGGTCGTAAGCGTATTTCCATCGCCAAAGTCGTACACATAGGTCAGGGCCGACGAACCGGCTGCCACATTGTTGAAATCCAAGGCTACAGGTGGGTTGCAATCTAGGTCGATAGGGGCGGTGATGTCAATCGTTGGAAAGTCGTCTACAACTTGGATAAGCCCCGAAAAGCTGATATCGCTGTAACACCCAAATTCATCTTCAATCGAAAAAACTGGAGTGTATGTTCCTGGATCATCGTAGCAAAAAGATGGATTGGCGTCACTTGATATGGTTCCGTCTCCAAAATCCCAGGCCCACTCGACTATCTGGCCATCGCTTACAATACTCAAGTCTTCGAAATTGACACAAAGCGGATAACATCCAAGCGTCACATCGGCCGCAAAATTGGCCGTTGGCGGTTGGTGTACCGTGATATAGTCGGTGATGGTGAGGGTTTCACTTCCGTTGATGGTCAAACTTACATCGTAGGCACCTGGCTGTGAAAGGATGTCGACGTAAAGCGGGGTATTCGAATTCACCGTGCTTCCGTCGGGATAGGTGACGGTCCAAGCATAGGAAGAAATGGAGCCTGCAGGGGGATCGGTAACAGATATAGTTATTCCTAGCGGCGTGCAGCCTTGCGTTTGATTAGCTACAAACGTAAGCTGGCCGTTCATCCCGAAAAACGAGAAAAATACCGCTAAAAATATCGTAAATCTCATGCCCACTCGCATAGTATTTAGTTGTAAGGCTTATAGGGCGGCTTACTTAAAAACTAAGTAGACTGTACCTTATTAACACGTATAGAAGTAGAATGGTTGCTTCAATTACGCGTTTAATTCACCTCAACCTTCGGTTCTACGTTAAGACGGCATAAGGGTTATCAGGTCACTTGTAAGGTCTTTCTGAATTTACTTGATTGGCCTAGAATGGTTTAGCCTAAAGGCAAATGCTCTTTCTCAGTCCAATGAATCATCCCCTCATATCCTTCTACTTAGGTGCAAAATTACCCAAAATTATTATGCGTGCCGAGCAGATGGACAATTTTCAGTAGAAATGGGCCTTTGACCAGACAAGTTGTAGAGATTGGCGAACAGGCGCACGCAAAAACCACGTGTTTCAAGGTCCAAATCGTATCTTCGCTGCCTCAAACCATTTGAAAGATAATTTTACCATGAGTCAGCGTTTATCAGAACAAGAAATTCAACGAAGAGAATCGTTGAATGCTATGCGCCAACTGGGCATTGAACCTTTTCCGGCGGCCCAATACCACGTAGATACTTTGGCTAGTTCTTTGAAACAGAATTTCCAAGAAGGAAAGCAGGTGTGTCTAGCAGGACGAATCATGATAAAACGTATCCAGGGAAAAGCATCTTTTTGCACCCTCAAAGATTCATCGGGTACCTTCCAATTGTACATCAACCGCGACATTCTTTGTCCGGATGAAGACAAGACCATGTACAACGTTGTCTTCAAGAAGTTGCTCGATTTTGGTGACTTTATCGGTATTAAGGGCGAGACCTTTACTACGCAAGTGGGCGAACCATCGGTCAAAGTTACTGAGCTTACCGTACTTGGAAAATCTGTCAAGCCACTTCCAGTTGTGAAGGAAGACGAGGATGGAAAAATACACGATGCCTTTACCGATCCAGAATTGCGTTACCGTATGCGTTACGTGGATTTGGTTGTCAACGACCACGTAAAAGATACCTTCATCAAGCGATCGAAGATTATCAGCGCTATGCGCAAATACCTCACAGACAAGGGTTACCTGGAGGTTGAAACTCCCATTTTGCAGACTATCCCAGGTGGTGCAGCGGCTCGTCCGTTTATCACCCATCACAACGCATTGGACACACCCCTCTATTTGCGTATAGCCAATGAATTGTATCTCAAAAGATTGATTGTGGGCGGCTTTGACGGCGTATTTGAATTTGCCAAAGACTTCAGAAACGAAGGAATGGACCGCACACACAATCCGGAGTTCACGCAAATGGAAATGTATGTGAGCTACAAGGATTACAACTGGATGATGGACTTTACCGAGTCTATGTTGGAGTATATCTGCATGGAAGTGCACGGTACAACCGACGTAATGATAGGCGAGAATAAAGTGAGTTTCAAAGCTCCTTTTCCACGTGTGCCCATGATTAAAGCGATTTTGGATCATACAGGAATCGACATTGCCGATATGGACGAGAAAGGATTGCGTGAAGTATGCGATCAACTCGGAGTGGAACACGAACCTTCGATGGGTAAAGGCAAGTTGATCGACGAGATTTTTGGAGAGAAGTGCGAGGGAAATTACATTCAGCCGACTTTCATTACCGACTATCCGATTGAGATGTCGCCATTGTGCAAAGTACACCGTGACAATCCCGAACTCACAGAGCGTTTTGAGCTGATGGTCAACGGCAAAGAGCTGGCCAATGCCTATTCCGAGTTGAATGACCCGATCGATCAACGTGCTCGATTTGAAGAGCAAGCTGCTTTGTTGGAACGAGGAGATACGGAAGCGATGTTCATCGATCAAGACTTTTTGAGAGCCCTTGAATACGGCATGCCTCCTACTTCTGGAATGGGAATAGGGATTGACCGACTGACGATGTTTTTGACCAACAATAGTTCGATTCAAGAGGTTTTGTTCTTCCCTCAAATGCGTCCGGAGAAAGTTGAGGTACTACCTACGCCAGCCGATTTTGTGAATATTGGAGTGCCTTCGGAATGGGCCGAGCATATTATGGAAGCGGGATACCACGATGTGAACGCGTTTAAGTCGGCAAAAGCCACTGCTATTCACCAACAACTGAACGGCTATCGTAAAAAGAACAAATTAGACATCCCTGCAGTTCAATTGGCGGATGTTGAATCTTGGTTGGCTTAATACGTTGAACGGGAGAGTGCGCTACCAAGCCAAGTGCGCTCTTTTCATTCTTTTACAAGTCTTCTGGTGGCAAGAAGCATTCCTGTTTCCACGAGACTTACATAATAAATACCCGAGGAGAACAAACTGATATCCAGACTTATGTCCTGTTTCGCCGTGATTCTGGTCCTAAACAATTCTTGACCTTTGGCATTGGTGATAATAACGAGCCCCTCATTCAGGGTATTATTGACAATATGACAATTTGAAGAAGCAGGATTTGGGAAAACATGAAAATCTTCTTTGTTTAAGATTATGTCATCGATATTATCTGGAACACCCCATGTCACGCTATCGGGATGCAGATGCCAATTCACGATTCCATCCACCTCAAAATTCTCATCACCAGCCCATTCCAAAGCACCGACTACATATAGACGATCTTGAAACACGTCCATGTCAAAGACATTGCCGCCAATTCCGTTTTCAAGAGGTTGCCAATGTACTCCGTCAAACCTAGCTATATGGTTCATTTCAGATCCGTCTGAGAGTTCGGTAAAACTACCCGCAGCATAAATCTGGTCTCGGTAAACACAAATAGCTTTAGCTGCATCATTAAACCCAATGGAACTTAATGGTGTGGTATTTACTCCATCAAATTTTGCAATTCCTGGTGATGGTTCGCCATTAACGGTTGAAAACAATCCTCCCACATACATGTACCCGTGATCGGGAAAAGGATAAATTTCTAGAACTGTGCCCGAGGGGCCAGACTCAACCTCTATCCACTCGACACCATTCCAATGTGCTAGATTGGGAGAAGGAATGGTTCCATTGGCCAGGGTAAAATCTCCACACACAAAAATTTCTCCATTATAGTTAATTGCTTTCCGTGGCTCTCCAATAAATCCAGTCACTCCGCCAATATTATTCCATTGATTCCCGTCCCACATTCCTACTCTCCACAGCGGTTCCGTTCCACCTAACTCACTAAAACTTCCAACAGCAATAAGTTGGTCCCCAATTACTGAAACTCCATTTACAATTGAAGAAGGAGATTCTGCTCCACCATCAAGGCCTCTCCATTCACCGTTATAAAATGCGCCAATTGCACCACATTCATCATTGTCTAATTGCTCGTGAAAGCCTCCAACGAAGATTAGTGAATCACCATATAGCACTATGTCTTCTACTCCTTGAGAATTTGGCAAATCGGACCAACTTTGTCCATCCCATTTGGCTATCCCATTAAACCCGATACTATTTACACTTTCGAAGAATCCACCAACAACCAATGTATCATCAATCACCTCCATTACCTGGGGTGATAAGCCAACAAAAATGGCATTGTCGCATGCTGACCATTGAGACCAAGAGGTCATGGTAATGTCTAATAAAATCAATATGATGAATAGCTTTTTGATTATTTCACGATGATTTTTCCTGATTTCATTTGAATTTTTGAAATAGACACTTCATAGGTGTATACTCCTTTGGCAATTTCTTCAAGTTTAATCAATCCAGGCCCGAAAAATGAATCCCCTTCCAAATCAATCTTCATGACATTCATGCGGTTTGAGCCATTCGGATTTTCGTCGAAGTAGAATACGACATAACCATCCTCAAGAACTTCAATCGAACGCGCCACCTCAGGGTGGCCATTTCCTGGCACACCAAATCGCTTATTCCAGGTGATTTGACCATTTAAAAGTGATGGGCAAAAGGAAAATACAAGCAGAACCAGCACAAGGATTCTGCTTGTATTGTGCTTATCGAATAATTGTGAAATTCTCGCTTTCAACTTATTGGTTATTGACCAGTAAAGATAGAACATGAGTTCAAAGAGCAAGTCGCTCTCTATCAAGTAGATTTATTGGATTATTAGTCTTTCACTTTCCAAAACCTGGTTGTTTCGCTCAAGATTAATCATATAGATGCCAGTTTCGAATCCATCAATGGGAATGATGATTGTTGAATCGCCTCCATGAACTTGTATTTTCTTGACCATTCGGCCTTGGGCGTCATATATCGCAAGTGAATGTGCTTGCAAACTGGCCAATTCAGAAATGTAGACATTGAGTAAATCTCCATTTGCCACCGGGTTGGGTCCTATTTTCATCAAACCTTCTTTGCGACGAAATTCTTCGACTCCTACACCGCAGCCAGGGACAAAACATCCCATGCTGTCTAGCTTGTACACCCAGATGTCTTGGGAGGGAGAATTGGGTTCTGGAGGAAGAGTAATCATGTATCCACAACCAACGTAGCCGCCATCAGGAGTAGGTTCCGTATCGAAGTTGTAATGCAGACTACCTAATATATCACTGTATTGGAAGCCACGTTCCCATATTTGAGTTCCATCCGGTGCAATTTTACGAGCAAATCCTCTTGCCTGACCTGTCTCATTATGTTGACTTCCTGAGAGAATAATATAGTTAGAATAGTCTTCTTTTACATTAAACGTTCCTTGATTCTCATTCGGTTCACCATATGTGTTTTCCCAAATAATTGAGCCGAATTCAGGATCAATTCTTATTAGTCTTGTGACTTCATAGTCAGTCATACCCACCTCACTATCAAATTCTGCAGCACCAAAGAGGATTTCATCATTTGACATAACGAGGGGAACGGCCCAGCCACTATTGTGTTCAAAGTCATCGTAGGTCATGTCCCACATCATTTCTCCTTCGTAGTCAATTTTAATAATTCTGGGTGCATTGTTTCCTCCCAAATTGAGCTCTTTTGCTCCTCCGATATAAATACCATCGCCAGGCATCTCAGCCAAAGCAAAACCATAATCTTCATCGGACTCAAGGTCTCCATAATAATTCGTCCAAATATGATCGCCATTGCTTTCGAATAAAGCGACCATAATTTGAAGATTTAAATTATCAATGTCACTGTAGCCCACCAAAGCAATTGTACCATCGGCTAATTCAACAGCATCTCTTCCAACTGTCCAATTGAGTGGATTGCCTATTTTTCGAGTCCAAAGCGTATCAAGCTCGCTATTCCACTTTGTAAGACAAGCATAGTTGATCGTGTCTCGGAATCCGCCACCAAGAACAAACTCACCGGCTTCGGTTTGGTCAACCGGATCCATCCATCCCAGATAGTAAGTATTTGGGCTCACAGACCAGGACTTTGTGAAGACTGAATCTCCATTTAGGTCAAGCTTCATCACATTGTTGCGATTTGTTTGGTCGGCGTTTTCATCAAGAAAAAACACAACATAACCGTCCTCAACAACTTCCACTGAACGTGCCACTTCGGGGTGGCCATTTCCTGGTACACCATATCGCTTATTCCATGTGATTTGACCATTTAAAAGTGATGGGCAAAAGGAAAACACAAGCAGAACCAGTAACAGGATTTTACTTGTATTGTGCTTATCGAATAATTGTGAAATTCTCACTTTCAACTTATTGGTTGTTGACCAGTAAAGATAGAACATGAGTTCAAAAAGCAAGTCGCTCGCTGGCAAGTAGATTCATTGGATAACAAGTCTTTCACTTTCCAAAACCTGGTTGTTGCTCTCAAGATTAATCATATAGATGCCAGTTTCGAATCCATCAATGGGAATGATGATTGTTGAATCGCCTCCATGAACTTGTATTTTCTTGACCATTCGACCTTGGGCGTCATATATCGCAAGTGAATGTGCTTGCGAACTGGCCAAGTCAGAAATGTAGATATTTAGTAAATCTCCATTTGCCACGGGGTTAGGTCCAATTTTCATCAAGCCCTCTTTCTTGCGAAATTCTTCTACTCCCACACCACAGCCAGGGACAAAACATCCCATGCTATCTAATTTGTAAATCCAAAGGTCTTGCGAAGGTGAATTGGGTTCAGGGGGAATTGTGATCATGTATCCGCAACCAACATAGCCTCCGTCTGGGGTGGGTTCTGTGTCGAAATTGTAATGAATACTTCCGAGCACATCACTGTATTGAAACCCCCTGTCCCAAAGCAATTCTCCTTCCGACGATATCTTTTTCAAGAATCCTTGGGATTGCCCTGTTTCATTTGCTTGGTCACCTGAGATAACAATGTTTCCGCTAAAATCTTCTTTGACATTAAAACTTGCTTGATTTCTATTCGCTTCGCCATATGTGTCCTCCCATAGAATTGAACCATCTTGAGAATCAACACCGACCAATCTGGTTACATCGTATTCATAGAATTCATCTTCATAATCAAACTGGTTAGCGCTAAAATAAAGTTTTCCATCGCTTGTTGCTAATGGTACAGCCCATCCATTGTTGTGATCAAAATCATCGTAGATTTCGTCCCAAACAAGGTTACCATCGTAATCAATTTTAATAATCCTGGGGGCATTGATCCCACCAAGAACCAATTCTATTCCCCCGCCAATGTAGATTCCGTCACCTGGAATTTCAGTAACTACAAAACCATAATCTTCATCGGACTCAATGTCTCCATAATAATTCGTCCAAATAAAATCTCCATTGCCTTCGAACAATGAAACCATAATTTGAAGATTCAGATTATCTCTGTCACTGTAGCCCACCAAAGCGATTCTACCATCCGATAGTTCAATTGCATCTCTGCCTGCATTCCAATTCGCGGTATCACCAATTTGTCTAGTCCAAAGCGTATCTAAGTCACTATCCCATTTTGTGAGAAGGGCATAGTTAATACCGGTTGCTTGGTCGAGATAACCGCCTCCAAGTACAAATCCATCATCTTGGGTTTTGTCGGCAGGGTCCATCCAACCTATGTAGTAACTATTAGGTGAGTCTGACCATGATTTCGAGAACAATGAATCTCCCTCCAAATCAATCTTCATGACATTCATCCGATTTGAACCATTCGGATTTTCGTCGAAGTAAAAAACCACATAACCATCTTCCACAACTTCTACGGAACGTGAAACCTCTGGATGGCCATTGCCAGGCACACCATAACGCTTGTTCCAGGTGATTTGACCATTTAAAAGTGATGGACAAAAGGAAAATACAAGCAGAACCAGTAACAGGATTCTGCCTGTACCCAAAACTATGTTCCGATTATCTAACAACTGTGAATATCTCACTTTCTACTATTTGGTTATCAACCAGTAAAGTTACGATATAGACCCCTTTGGCAAATCGTTGCACATCAATTTGCTCGAAGCCTCGAAGTTGCCCGTACTCTTTATTAAATACAATCTTTCCGTTCGAATCCCGAATATATTCTAACGCGTGAAAGCACGGGTGTTGTTTCAATTTTTCAAGCGATATTGTCTGAAATCATCTATGGATGATCAAATTCAATTTTGGTTGTTTTTTAAAACTATAGCCAAAACGACTCCCTGTTTATTGGCTAGTCGGCAAGGATTATTACTCGGAGAAAGTTATTGGAATCGAACGTGCAATTACATGCCAATATTCTGGCTTTTTAAGCAATAAAGAATAAGTTCGCTATTCTTGCTGCTCAATTGACCAATGTCGAATATTGGCTAGCTTAATACCAGCTTAAATGAAAGAACTCACCTGCCAAAAGCACCTGTTTTCTCTTCCTGAAGAAGAGGTTTACATCAATTGTGCCTACCAAGGGCCCATGCTCAAAACAGTCGAGGAAGCCGCCATCGCTGAATTGTTGAAGCGTCGGTTTCCAATTGACATTCAAAAGGATGATTTCTTCGAACCAGCCAAAAAGATAAAAGGACTCTTCAGTAAGTTGATTGGAAATCCTGATGCCGATCGTGTCGCGGTAATTCCATCGGCGTCGTACGGATTGGCAGTCGCTGCGGCCAATATTGACATGAGCGTTCGCAAGAATATCATTGTCGCCGCAGAGCAGTTCCCAAGTAATTTTTACTGCTGGGATCGATTGGCAAAAGAGAATGGTGGTCAGATTATCACCGTAAGTCCCACAGACGAAAACAACCGCGGAAAGTCATGGAATGAGGCTATACTTGCCGCAATCGATGAAAACACAGCAGTCATAGCTATGGCCAATGTCCACTGGGCCGATGGCACTCGATTTAACCTCAAAGCAATCGGCGAAAAAGCACGCTCTTGCGGAGCCAAACTGGTAATCGATGGCACACAAAGCATAGGAGCCCTGCCTTTCAATGTCGAAGAGATTCGTCCGGATGCGCTGATATGTGCGGGCTACAAATGGCTCATGGGACCTTATGGGATAGGTTTGGCTTATTTCAGTGAGACCTTCGATTCGGGCCGACCGATAGAAGAAAACTGGATCAACCGAAAGGATAGTGACCAGTTTGAAAACCTGGTCAACTACGAAGATCAATACCAAGATAAAGCAGCTCGCTACAATGCGGGTGAGCACAGCAACTTTATCTATTTGGCCATGCTCACCAAGTCTATTTCGCAGTTGATCGAATGGACTCCGGAAGGCATCCAGGAATACTGCCGTGAGCTCACGGCACCAGCAATAGAAGAGTTAAAAGCTATTGGATGTATTATCGAGGATGAGCAATACCGAGCGGCTCATTTATTTGGAATTCGCTTGCCAGAAGGATCGAATGTCATGGAGGTGAAAGATGCCCTGGCTCGTAAACGAATTTATGTGTCTATTCGTGGAAATGCAGTACGCATCGCGCCGCATGTGTACAACGATCGCTCACACATGGATAAGTTTGTCCAAGCGTTGAAAGAGGCCTTGACCTAGATATTCGGACTGCCTACCGGATTCACCTGAAGTGAATCGGTCATGGAGCGGACATGTGATTTGGTCGTTTCGAAAGCTGCTTTATTTTCTTCGTGGATAGGAATGGAAGGAGGGAACTTTTCTTTCAAGTGATCCACCTGTTGTCCGTTTTTCCAAAAGCGAAAACATACGTGCGGACCAGTCGCCAAGCCAGTACTTCCAACATATCCAATGACATCGCCTTGACGCACATGATCGCCTACTTTACAGGCGCGTTTGCTCATGTGGAGGTATTGCGTTTCGTAGGTGCTGTTGTGTCGAATTTTCACGTAGTTGCCATTGTTCGACTTGTACTGCGAATGACTCACAACACCATCGCCCACAGCAAGAATGGGCGTCCCACTTGGAGCTGCGTAATCGGTACCTAGATGGGCTTTGTTTCTTTTGAGGACCGGGTGGAATCGCTTTTTTGAATAATGCGAGGAGATGCGACTGAACTTGAGCGGAGCTTTTAGAAAAGCCTTCTTTAAACTGTTGCCTGTTTCATCGAAGTAGTCTCCAATACCGTCTTGAACAAAGAAATACGATTGAAGACTTTCACCCGAATGATTGAAGTCGGCATACAGGATATTCTTGATCCCAATCGACTCCCCATCGACCAGTTGTTCTTCGAATAATACGTTGAAATGATCTCCTTTTTGGATGCGGTAAAAATCGACTGTCCACGCATATATTTCGGCGAGCTCCAGGGCGAGTGCTGGACCCATCCCAATGTCGTCCATGGCCTGGTATAGCGAGGAATTAATCACTCCGCTTACTGTGCGTGTGACGACTTCAGTAGGGTGTTGTCCGGTATACGCGTAGCACGAATCACCCATGCAGAAAACCACGTATTCGAGTTTGTCTTTCTCGTAGATGAAGAAATTCGGGGGGGCATTTGCGGAATCGCTATCGCTGAGCACCCAAAACTTTTTCCCAGGCCGTATTGATCGCACGTCGAAAGTGTCAAGGCTATTTCTAACTAGTTCGTCAACCGTTGTATAATCAACATTGTAGCGCCCAAGAATGGAGGCCATAAACTCGTTCTTTTGGATTTCTCCTTGTTGAACTTGGTAGGTGTCAAGATCCAAACCAAAACGGATGTTCGCGGGTTTTGCCTTTACCGTATCAACAGGTGTTTGGGCAACTGGAGGCAGGGTTTTTTGGCTGTTTTGGCACGAGGCCAAATGGATAAGCGCGAGGACGAAAAAGAGGGTGATTTTATTCATGAATTTCTGTAGCAGTACTTATGAAATGCTACGCTCACGAATATATTGTGTAAGTCGGCCAGTCATTTGCCAAAGGCTCAATAATTATCCAAAAGAAATGTTGATTGCGGATTTTAGTCCACTTTGGAGATTGGATTTGCAAGTCCGCTCCATTCGGTCATTTCCATTTTTACGCTGCCCACCATCAAGCTCGACTCGGCCATGATTGGAATTTTGTTTTTGTCGTCGGTAATCCACACACTGAGGTCTTCTTCAGTTTTGAAGATGCGACCCTCTTGAACGACGGGAGCAAATTTCATACAACGGAATTTTCCAACGCGCAGCTTAACCGTTTCACGCTTGAGGAACTTGATTTTCATCGGATAAATTTTTCCGTCGACGATTGTTTCAATGGTGAAGATGTCTCCTTTTTTGGCATTGGAGAAATCCATGTTGCGGGTGTAGTAGTAGGCCGACATCATGTCTTGGATGAAATCGGTAGTGAGCAAGGTATCGCCTTCATGCGTCGTCATGGTGCTCTTCTCCGGCTGAAATTTATAGTCTTGAAAAATCTTGTAGCCACCTTCGTCGCAATTACGTACGAAGCGATAAGGGAAGAGGCCCTCCATGTCGATATGCGATTCGTAGCGATCGCGCACTTTGAAAAACCAATCGAAAGCACCTAGGCTTGTTCCTTTGCCAATCACGTGGTAAGCTTCACGACCATTAAATGTATAAGGGGATTTTTTAACCTCAAGGGTAGCTTCGCCAGCATCCATCCAACCGTAGTGAACGACGTATTTGAGCTTCTCACCAACGCGAAAAGAACTGTTTTCAATGACGCGAAGATCATGTGTTTCCATGGTATCCAGGGCAACACGAATGGGCTCTTGAACCTGCGCAAATGCACAACCTGCAGCGATGGCTCCAGCCACAAATAGGGAAAGGACTTTTGTGTTCATGCCAATAGATTTGCAAAAAGCTTGCCACATTCGCAATACCGCGAATACCTTGCGAGAATTAAACCCTTCTTTTAGCATCAAAATAGTGGTGAATGAACTGTTTCGTGTGGTCGGTATAAAACGACTTAAATATACGTTTATTGCAAAATTGTATTTGCCGAAGGCTGCATGGCCTAGTACATTTGACGCAATAAACGCACCGATCATGAAAATACGTATTTATTCTCTGGCGCTTGTCTTTTTGGGACTTGTTTCGATAACCGGCTGTCGAAAATTCGACCCTGAACCCGACGTAGAAATTCGCGTGAGGGATAGCTGGAATAAAAGCCCTATTGAGCATGCGCGGGTCGATATACTAGAAAACCAAGGAGGATATTGGGTGCCCGAACTGGTGGTGGTTCAAACAGCGTATACCAACGAGCTAGGTGCTTCTAGATTTGATAGGCAGCCATTTCATAATTTAATTGGAGCCTCCAACAATGACTATATCCCGTATTACGACTACGACGGTTTCGATATCGAAATAATCGAATTGATAGAAATTGAAATGAATCCTGAAACATGGCTTAAAATGACCGTTCAAGATACGGGAATGGCCAATCCGAATATCGAGAGCATCCAAGTCGTAGGAGCAGGAATTTATACCACTTTTTACAATGTGGAAGATGGTGATTGGCGTATTCGAAAACCAGATACCGACCAGCCATTGCATGCATTGGAAATTGAGGTCAATGGCGAATTCGATTACAACTACACGGTAGAAATTGAATTGTTGCGCTTCGATACCTTGGAACTAATCATTAACTATTAAGCCATGAAAACATCTAAGCGAATTTCCTGTATCCTGCTCGTGGCGCTCATTTCCAATAGCCTTTTTTCACAAGAAGTGGAGCGAAAGGACTGGTTTATTGCAGCCAATGTCGACGGTGTTGTGAGTCAGTTCAACATGAATGACTTCAATGAAAACATCCTAAAACCCATGGAGGAAACGTGGGGATTGAAAAGCACCAATATGTCCTACGGTTTCGGAACCGAGCTGGGCCTTTCGATCAATAGTCGTACGTATGAGCTTGCTGTTGACGGACTGTACTTACGACGCAACATCAACGGAATGAAGCCTGCAATTGATGGCGTGGGGTCGGATTCTGAGTTTCGATTTGCTGTAGAAGGATTTGCCGTTACGCATTCGTTTGGTGTTAGGCTGCACAATTTCGGCCAGGAAATACTCAATATTCTTAGCGACGAGCGCAAATGGAATTTAACGATACGCTCAAAATTGGGTTTGGCGCAAACTGCGGTGTGGCGTGAGGACCATTATATGTATGTAGATGGCGAAGACCAATCCTACGATTGGGGAAAGAAAAAAACTACGGTTTCCTGGGCCAATGAACTCGATGCTGGCTGGAGACTGACCGATTTGTTATCGGTACACCTGGGTGTAGGCTATCGCGTGATGCCTATTGGTAAGTACCGTAGGGTAGAATATACGGGAATACGACTATCGGAGCCCGATGTCAAATACCGAGTGGGCCTGTCGGGTTTTTACGGGTCGCTAGGGCTAAGTTTTCGGTTGCCAGGATAGTTTGGAGGGCTTTGAACTCGAATAATACCACCATTTTATTCCTTATTCTTAGCACGTTCACCGTGTGGTTGCCTATTTTGTGGTCGAATTCCCACATGTAATAGAGTACCATGAAAAAAATAATTTCGATTCTACTTTTCGCATTTGCGCTTGTCGCTGTGAACGCTCAAGAATATAGACACAGTGAAGGTGATACACCAGCCAACTACAAGCAAATTCAACAACAGTTTGAACAATGGTCGGCAGACAAAGACTTGAACGAAACCAAGGGCTGGAAATGGTACAAGCGTTGGGAGGAGCATTATAAAACGAGATTGAATGAACGTGGGGAATTGGTTGATCCTGTCTATTTTTTACGGGAGGCGAGTGACTATGTGACTACGAAAAAGGAAAAGCGCGCGGCCGATGATTCAAATTGGTTGCCGGCTGGTCCGGATTATGTTCCGCAATCGGTGGGATCGGGTGCTTTTCACGGAATTGCTCGTGTAAACTGTATTACATTTCATCCTACGAATCCTGCTGTTTTTTGGATAGGCGCGTCGCAAGGAGGTGTGTGGAAGACCAGTGATGGTGGCGAGTCGTGGACACCTTTGAATGACGGACTGCCCATTTTGAGAATCAGTGATATTACGGTGAATCCTGCGAATCCGGACATTCTTTATGCTTGTCTGGGAGATTTCGAATACAATGGAGTTTCATTGGAATTGGACGATCGCAAGCGCCATACGCATTATGGATTGGGGCTGTACAAGACGATTGATGGTGGATTGAACTGGGAGCCAACGGGATTGACTGTTTTTATGGAAGATCTTGATTATTCGCTGCTTAGAAGAGCGATTATCAATCCCAATAATCCAGATGAGTTGGTTGCAGGTGGTTTTGAGGGACTTTGGAGAACGACGGATGCCGGGGAAACGTGGACCAATGTGATGGAAGATTTACTCATAAGTGATCTTGAGCAAGACGAAAACAATCCCTCGGTACTGTATGCGGCATCTACCTACGTAAGTACGTTGGACGAGGGAAATGCGCGCATTTATAAGTCGGTTGACTTCGGGGCGACGTGGGAGTCGTTGAATTCAGGTATTCCAGCAACGGGCTTCGTGGATCGAGTAGAATTGGCCTTGGCTCCTTCAAATTCGGATGTGCTGTATGCAATCACCGCCGACTTGGCAGGAGGTATGTACGCTTTTTATAAATCGGCCGATGGTGGAGCTAACTGGACGCAGCAGAGTGACCAGAATACGCCGAATATCTTGCATTGGTACGAGGGAACAAGTTCGGGCGGACAAGGAAGTTATGACCTGGCTTTGGTCGTTGATCCGAACGATGAAAATACGGTTTTTGCGGGTGGAGTGAATATGTGGGGAACGCATGATGGCGGACTTACCTGGGATCCTGCTTCGTATTGGGTGGATTATTATGGGCCTAGTCTGCACGCCGACCAGCACCAATTCAAATACAACCCCTTGAACGACCGCATGTACGTGGCCAATGATGGAGGTGTGATGTATGCAGATGAGGTAGAGACAGTGACTTGGAACGAGTTGAATGAGGAGGGCGTTCAATTTCCTACGGAGTGGACTAATATCAGTGATGGGATGCAGATCACTTCTTTTTATCGTGTAGGAACGAGTGCTGCTGATCCTGATTACATTATTTGTGGAAGCCAGGACAATGGCACATTTTATTACAATGGAGCGATATGGTATAAGATCATCGGGGGCGATGGAATGAATTGCATTTTGCACCCGGAAGACCCTGGAACGCTCATGGGATCGTATCAATATGGCAGCATGGTGAGTTCGTTCAACGGAGGATTCAGTGCGAACTACGGCGTGAGCGATCCGATTTTACAGAATGAAGAAGGCGAATGGACTACTCCCTTCTTTTATCATGAAGGGGCGGATAGAATTTATGCGGGATTTGGAAACATGTGGTACTCGACCAATTGGGGCGACACGTGGGTGCAGAATTCGGATTTTGACAATCTGCCTTTAGAAGATTATCCAGCGCCGGCTTCGGCTATTGCTAGTTCGATTGACAATCCGGACGCGATGTACTTTGCTCGCCGACTGTGGTACTCGCAGGGCACTGAGTCGGAGATGTGGGTGAGCTTTTTGGACGGAGATGATTGGGAAGACGTTACGGAGGGTTTGCCTTCGACCTTGTTCTTCACGGATGTAGTCGTTGACAAAGTGGACCCGCTTATGGCTTGGGTTACTTGCAGTGGATTTGAGGACGGAGTGAAAGTATTTAGAACATTGGACGGCGGTCAGAATTGGGAAAACATGTCCTTTGACTTACCGAATATTCCGGTGAACTGCATAGCCTTGGATTATATTGGCGACGAGCACCGCTTGTATTTAGGAACTGACTTGGGAATTTATACCATCGCCGATTTGGAGACATCGTGGGAGTCATTTGATGCAAATATGCCACCTGTGATTGTGAGTGATTTGGACATCAATCCGGAATCGTTGGAACTATATGCCGCGACTTTCGGACGAGGAATATGGAAATCGAGTTTTACCCCGTACATTATTGACACCGACGTGGAGGATGTAAAAATTGACTTTGGAATGGAGGTTTATCCGAATCCATCGAATGGGATTTTCAATATCGCGGTGGACCAAACTTTGGGGGATAAGGTGACTCTTTCGGTTATCGATATATTGGGCAAGACGGTCGTGAATGAAATCCTCGGCACGAATCAATTTAGGACCAGTTACGAACTTAAAACCGATTTGGGTTCTGGGGTTTATTATGTGCTGCTTCAAATGGGGGGTTCTTCGGAGACGGTGAAGGTTGTTGTTGAGTAATGGAGAGGAAGAGGAAGGGAAAAGAGGAAGAGATAAGTGAACAGCCGTATTTCTCAATACTCGCGCTCACACTCGCGCTGGCCTTTAAGTTAATTCATGATTGTCGTTTCCTTGATACGTCATTCAATGCAGTCGACGGCTAAAATCGTTCGTGCAATCTTAAAATTCAAGAGCAAGAGGAAGTGAAAAGAGGAAGAGATAAGTGGGTGGTTGTCTTTCTCAATACTCGCTCTCGCTCTCGCACTCGTACTGGCTAGAATTTCACTTTGGGCTTTGGTGAAATAATGGGAAATGGATTTTGCAATTTGCACGTTGGATTTTGATTGGGGCAATCGTACGCGATAAGTAGTCGGTCGTAGTTCTCAAGACTCGCGCTCACACTCACACTCGCCTTTAAGTCAATTTACGATTGTCGTTTCCTTAATACGTCATTCAATGCAGTCGACGGCTAAAATCGTTCGTGCAATCTTGAAATTTAAGAGGAAGAGATAAATGGGGTTGGTCTTTCTTTGATGTGACCTTGTTTTGAATGGATGGTAAGAAAACTTATCTGAATATCATACTAGTCTTGGGGTTGTTTTTCTTTGGATGTGTTAATTCAGAGGATGTGACAGATGGTCAATTAATTCCCATGACGTTCGATGAGTTCGAGCACACGGCTTGCAAAGGATTGGATCAAATTTCTGTGGTAGATTACTTAAGGGGTCATTTGCTTCCGATAGGTGTAGACTCCAATATGAAACGGTTGATCGTGGAACAGCCATGTATTTTAGGCATTGGGGATTACTTGTTTATTACGTTGGATGAATTCGAACCGAAGTGGATTTCACAGGATGAGTTGGAGTTTTTGTGGAGCCTGATTTATTCCAAACAACAATGCTTGCCCACGATGAACATTGTTTCTTCAATTGCACCACGGGGATTGTCGACCATAGGAGTTGAAGCGATGTTTCTCATTACATTGTATAATGGAAGTTCTTGGCTTACAAGTGATCAACTTTTCGTTGAAATCGGTCAGGATAGTCTTGTTGAACGGATGTTGATGATTGAACGGTTCGGATGGTGAGTGAAGTACTCTGGACAAATCAATTTAGTAGCAGCAGCGAACCTAAAACTGACTTAGGCGCTGCGGTTTATCATGTACCTATTCAAATGTAAGGATGTACTGAGACGGTAAGGTTGTTGAGTAATGAGCGCACGAATTTTGAGTTGAGAGCCATATTATGAGTGCGAATTTTAAATGACTAGGTTTTCATAGTGTTGGAATATTATTACTATTCTTGGTTTATGCGATCCAATAAACTTGGGCTAATCTGCCTATCTACAATCATGTTGTTGAACTGCCACTTACAGGCTCAGAATTACAGTACTGAATCCAAAGATGTTGAATTGTGCTTTCGAGCATTTAGTAATGATTTAGGAGGCGGAGATGAAGAAATGATAGCAGTGCTTTCTAGAGCTGTGCTAACTGCTCAAGCACACCACAGAGGACGGGCTTATACTTTTACTGTGTATGACGATGAGCTAAATGAGTCTTATTCAAAACTCGTCGATACTGAAGATTTTATTCCTGATGATATGACACTCAGTCAAGTCTTCGTCCAAGCAGACAAAGTCTTTGGATTGGGCTACAAAACGGACCCCAAGAAAAAAACTAACGAGCTTTATTTACTTGAGTTCGACAGGGAAAGATTTCGGTTTCTGCCAGATATGAAATTGATCTCCCGCTTAGTTGGAAAGTCATATTTGCGGGATTTTCACCATGCTTTTACCAATGTAGATTTCTCAAATGATGGGTCTAAAGTCTTGATTTCTCATAGGTTTAATGAAATAAATGGTCTGCCTTCATTTCGAGTTATGACCTTCAATGAAAAGATGCAAATGACCGGAAGCCATGATGTAATATTTAGTCATGAGGAGAAAAAATTTTTACTGCAGGGGAAGGATTGGGAAATAATAGAAGGTAGTCGCAATATATTTTTTTCGGGAGCGGAGTCACCTTTTGAAATCGATGATTTTGGCAATATTCACACCTATGGTCGCGATTTGAAGGATAGAAAGAATTGGTGGTTGTGCACTATTAATAACGGAGAAAAGCATTATTCACGGCTTGAATCGAACGTAGATTTTCGAGTTAACCCGATTGAATTATCTCATCCCGAAAATTCCGAGAATACTTGGTTTGTAGGATGGTACTCCGACAAGGTTGAACGACAGTCTGGATTAATAATTCAAAAATTGAACGGGGTTGTGCCAGAAGATCCGATTTATCTGGCATGGGACACTAAAACACTTGGAGAATTGATGGACCTGGAGCTGATTGTAGAAAAATATGAAAAGAAGGGGAAGGGTTTCCATGTGCCAATACACCCATTTAAAGAATGGTATCTTTTGGAGAATGATGAGTTAGTTCTTGTAATGGAACATAGGTATTTTATTGGAGAGCCCGAGTTTCCTATGCCTGAGACAAGGGGCCGCTTGCTTTTGACCAAAGTGGATTTTCGCGGGAGAATTTATCAAACTGAAGTATTGCATAAACAAGGTCAATGCTATCTTTTCATGGAGAATGATAATTTGAATGTATTCTATCAGACGTCCTTTTATGAAGCTAGTGAAGATTATAATCAGATAAGTCAACTCGGATTGTCATCCTTGCACGACGTTTATGTTTTAAAGCAGGTAAGTTGTTCTGATTTGAAGATTTCGGATAAAATAGTTTTGTGGTCGCAATATCCGAATGGCCGCTTTCTGTTCAGAGAATATAAATTTGAGTTGAAGAAATTCGGTGATAAAGACCATATAACATGGTCTCAAGTAGGTGCTCAACGAGGAATATTTTTATTTAAAAGTCTAAAGAAGTAGTTGTGTTAATTCTTTCGGAGAATTGTACGAGTCTAATTTTGACTTTCAGGTACTGGACTTTGTTCTGTCCACGGTTAAATAGTGAGATGGTAGCTTCATATAATTTGACTTCGGAACACGCCCGAGTCAACTTTGAGCATAGATCTACAATTATGGATGTGTGAATATCTATCATTGGCATTTAAGCGACATGTGTATATTATCTCATCTCTACTAAGTAAATTTGCAATATGGGCGACAGCCTTGTTTTATCCAAGCATTGAAGGACGCCTTTTCTAACCGAAACAACTACCACTATGTTAACTACCAAGCTCACCTTATTTTGCTCAGTCATACTTTTGTTGGTGAGTTTAAATAATCAAGCTCAGAATTTTAAAAATCGTTCCAGGGATGTAGAGCTCTGTTTCGGAGGTTTTAGCGAAAATTCAGAAGGGGGAGATGAACGAATGATTGCTGTCCTTAATGAAGTTGTCGTCACTGCGCAAGAACAGAGAGGCGGGTATACGCTGTTTAGAGTATATGACAGTGAATTGAATCTTTCCGATTCAGGTTTGGTTGAGACGAAGAGTATTGTACCTGAGTCGGTGATTTTAAGTCAAGTTTTCAGCAGCAAGAATAGTTTATTCGGTCTTGCGTATAAAACCGATAAAGAACAAAAGATCAATGAACTCTATGTATTAGAATTTGATTTGAAAGAATTCCGTTTCCGCACCGAGAAGCAATTAATTTCTAGTGTTGTGGGAAGTCCATATTTTCGAGATTTTCATCATTCGTTTATTTATGTCGATTTCTCGAATGACAGCTCTTTAATACTTGTTTCACACAAGCTACCGACAAGCCGAGGAATACAATCGTTTCGGCTATTGACGTTTGATCGAGATATGAAATTGCGAGAAAGCCACGACGTGACATTTCAACTTGATCAGGGTGTTTTTATGCTTCAAGGCAAGGAGTGGGAGGCTTTAGAAGGAATCCGCAATATATACAGAGCTACAGGTAAGTCTGCCTTTGAAATCGATGATTATGGCACAATTCACACCTATGGACGTTATTCCAAGGATAAAAAACAATGGTGGACATGTTCAATAGACAAGGGAGAGCTTCACTATTCCAAAATCGAACAAAACAAGAATCTGAAGGTCAGGGTGGTTGAAATGTCACACCCAGTGAACTCTAAAGATACATGGCTTGTTGCTTGGTATAGGAATAAGTTAACGGGTAAAACTGGATTTGTAATTCGTAATTTAAATGTGGGCGTAACTCAAGAACCTATTTATTTGACGTGGGATAACGAAACCTTAGGAGATTTCCTGGACTGGAGTAAGTCTAATTTGAACAACTACAACAGAAAAGAAAAAGCAATTCGTGTATTCAGTACTCATTGGAAGTCTTGGTATGAATTGGATGATAATAGCTTAGTCATCGTAATGGAGAACAAAATTGTCATGCAACAATCATCATCCTCAAAAGTAGCCCCTGTTACTGTGTCGTACTCGCAAACATGGATTAAGGATATTTTGGTGACTAAATTGAGCCAGAAAGGGGAAATAATTGAAACCAAAGTTATAGAAAAGGATGGGCAGTCGTACACCTACGTTGATAAGAACTTTTTAAATGTATTCTATGTGACGCATTTTAATGATAAGCACGATGAGTTTAAGGAAGTAAGTGAATTGGGTTTAAGGACACTAAGCACTGTGTTTGCCATGCGGCGAATAGACTGTCAGAATTTGCAAATGGATGAGGACATAGTCCTATGGAGTCAAAAAGCCGAGGAAACAATGAGCTTTCAACCTAGCAGTTTTAAATTGAACAAATTTGGCGAGCGCAATTACGTGGCATGGTCTAGATATGGGGCCAAAAGACAGATGTTTCTATTTAAAAACCTAGACCACTAAAAATAGGTCTCATCGAATTAATTTGACGTTTGGATATCGGATAATCCCACACTTTTTAATGATTAGGCACCGAGCAAACACCATTTCCTATTTACAAAAGCCATTTATCCCTTCCCTTCCTCTCCCTCTCATTTAAAAAGGGACCTACTCAAAATCACTACCTTTGCAAGAAGCCCTTGTAACCAACTAATCATGAGAATACTTTTAAGTCTAGCCCTAGTCGTGGGCCTTTCGTTCGTGGGCTTTGCGCAGAATTTCAAAATGCAACCTTATTTGGAGGATGCTGAGCCTGACCATATTCATATTTCTTGGATGACTAATTCTGGTGGGGAGACGACCGTGAATTGGGGATTAACGGAGAGTTTGGGAACTACTGTTTCGGGGACTTCTTATACCAACTTGTTTGGTGATATCATGCATGAGGTGGAAATTACGGGGCTTGTGGCCAACACGACCTATTTCTATCAAGTCACGACGGGGGCGCTTAATTCGGAGGTGATTCAATTCAAGACGCCGCCTTTGGCTTCGGCCGAGCAGTCGTTCAATTTCGTGGCGATGAGTGACATGCAGCGGGATGGTGGGAACCCGACTATATTCGATCAGATAGTGAAGGACGGAGTTATTCCTGTTTCGAATGCCACGTATGGCGGACATATATCGGATGATTTGGGCTTTGTGATTATTCCTGGAGACTTGGTGGACAATGGTTTGGATTATGGGAGTTGGCAGTCGGAGTTTTTTAATCCTGCAGAAGATCTTTTTCAATCGGTTCCAGTTTATCCAGTACTTGGAAACCATGAAGTGAATACGCCTTATTATTTTGACTTCTTTCATTTGCCGAATAACGGTAGCGTGGGATACGAAGAACATTGGTGGTACAAGGATTATTCGAATGTGCGAATCATCGGGTTGGACTCCAACTCACCTTTTGACATTCAAGCTCAGCTCACATGGCTCCAAGGGGTGTTGAATCAGAGTTGTTCCGATACGGATATTGATTTTGTATTTGTGCAATTGCACCATCCGCATCATTCGGAATTGTGGCTACCTGGCGAGAGTGGATTTTCAACTTCGGTCGTTGGGATGCTCGAGACTTTTAGCACATCTTGTGGCAAACCAAGTATTCATTTCTTCGGTCACACGCACGGATATTCACGCGGACAATCACAAGAGCACGATCACGTAATGGTGAACGTCGCCACGGCAGGTGGAAACATTGATTACTGGGGAGAATTTGCTCAGGCCGATTACCCAGAATTTACGGTTAGTCAGCCTGAATGGGGCTTTGTGATGTTGGAAGTAGAGGCCGGAGCTTCTCCAAAATTCAAACTCAAGCGATACAGCATTGGCAATGAATTCAGTCCGCTGCAAAACGAATTGCGCGACTCGATCGAGGTAAAACGCAACAATGTTGAACCAAGCACCCCTGTTGCTATATCGCCTGTCAGCGAAGAGGTGAACCCAGATTGCCTATTGCTTATTGGAAGTCCATTTTCCGATTCGGACGGCGACTTTCATTTTGCAAGTCAGTGGCAAATTTCTACTTCGACGAACTTCAATGCACCCATTTACGATGAGTTTAGAAATCACGAGAACTGGTATTTTAATGTAGACACGCAGGCCGATGATATCATGATCGACGAGCGAGTTACGGGCATGCCTGAGGCATCGACTTTGTACTGGCGTGTGAGATACCGTGACTCATCATTGGGATGGAGTAACTGGACCAGTGCTACTCCTTTTTCTACTGGAACTTCCAATTCGACGGGCAATCTACTAGAGAATCAAGGCGCAGAGAACGCGATCAACAGTTGGACCGTGACGCAGGGTGTTTTGGAGTCGTTAACGGCTGGTGAATGCGATGGTACCAATCCTTACCAAGGAACGTACTATTTCTGCGTTGGAGGAGCCTGCGTGGAGTCGGCCTATGGCGAGGCTTGGCAGCTGGAGGACGTAAGTTCTATGTCGGTTGAAATCGACGAAGGCAATCAAATTGCCCATTTTGGAGCTTATATGTCGGACTACAGTGGTGTCGACATTCCGCAAGTACAAATCGAATGTTTGGATGTGAGCAATGCGATTTTAGCTACTTCGGAAAGTTTGGAAGGGAATCAGCCAGGGTGGCAATATTTTGAGGGCGAACTAGCGATTCCGGTGGGAACGCGAAAGATTCGATTCTACATGCGGGGAGAGCGCAATGGTGGTGCCGACAACGACAGTTATGTCGACGAAGTGTTCTTGAAAATCAGCGATGGCGGGTGTGACGAAAGTGCATTTGATGCCGATGGCGACGGTATTGTTGATAGTGTCGACAATTGCGTGGACTTGCCGAATGCGAACCAAGCTGATTTCAACGACAACGGCATAGGCGATGCGTGTGAGGATTCGGATGGCGATGGGATTGACGATATTGATGAAATCCAGACATATGGAACGGATCCTGCCAACGGCGATACAGATGCCGATGGAATCAGTGATTTTGACGAGATTTTCACGACCAATACCAATCCGTTGGTTCAAGATTCGGACGACGACGGACTTACCGACGGCCTGGAGATTAACCAATCGGGTACTGATCCGAACAATCCTGATACCGACGGCGATGGCTGTACGGATGACTTGGAATTTAGCATGATGTGTCCGGATAACCAGTGCAACGAATGCCCTGCCGATTTGAATAACGACCTGGCGATAAACGTAAGCGACTTGTTGATTTTCCTTGGATTATTTGGGCAGATTTGTGTGGAGTAGGTGAAGAAACATTTGCACGCATGTGCTATGAATAATATAAAAGAAAAGCCGATCCCCTTTTTGTAGAGTGAAATTCAGTCTTTCACAGAACTGAGCCTGTTGAGGTCACATTGAAGTACTCCCCATTGTTTGGACCAATTTAGCTAAAGTTATAAGTTTATAATTATGCTGCTTTCAGGTAACGATGTATTGGTTTGGTTCGCTGTATTCCCTGGTGTTTTCTGTTGTT
>JADFAK010000115.1 GCA_015665315.1 Flavobacteriales bacterium
GTCACCATCACATTAAACTGCAATATGGAATCGATGATTGGCTCACTGTTTTGGCCAAATTGAGGTTCAGTCATCCCATGGCTATTTTCAGGTTTTGCGGTACCACATGAAGTGATCAACATCGAGAAGAATAGGAGTAGGGTGAGTTGGGAAAGTTGGAAAGTGTTTTTCATGCGTTTTTCTTTCAAAAATATGCAGTCATGTTGGCCGACCGTGTTTCAGAATGTAAAACAGTGTAAAAGGAGGGTAAAGTTTTAGGGTTTGTCAATACGACTGTTGGGCTTGTTTTGAAGTCTGCCTATTCATTAAACCCAGTCCTGATGTCACTTCGTGAAAAGTCTTCTCCTTCAATCGGGGTTCCATGGATTCGTTGCAGCATGGCAATTTGCCCTATATGCGTGAGCACATCCGAAAGCGGACCTTGAATAAGTTTTTTCGTAAAGTTCACATCCAGCTCCTGAATACTCAACGCCTGATCAATGAGGACCAATTCGGCCCTAAACCTATCGACTTCTTCCAAAAATGGCAACGCCTTGAAGGTCGAACGCTCAAAAGTCTCACGTTCAATCACCGCCCGAGTCCAATTTAACACGTCGTGCATATGGTGAACAATTTCTTGCGGACATCGACTTCCGTAACCTAGATTGAAATCGCCGAAGCCAGTTTTGCACTGATGAATAGCCTTGTCAAAGCGATATTTTATCGTTGAAAGTGTGTGGCGGAGGAATTCGTTTTTCATGCCTTAAATGTAAAGCACAAGGTCGAGGTTTGGTTGGTTTGAGGGAGTTCTTTGCAATGAGCACATAAAAATCGAACACCAGGGAGCCTACACAGTGGTTTCGCGAGGCCATTTGATTGCTTGCCACACAATGATTGAGGTAAGTACAGCTTCAATGGCTGCATAAAGAACATAAAAGCTATACCAAGGAGTGATTGAACCAATGCCAATTAGCACCATCATAATCGTGAAGAACAAGCCAAAAACAATATTGCACCATTTGTTGATCATCGGCTTTAGAACCAATGACAATGCAATCATAAGAGGAGGAATAGCCAAGATAAGTGAGGCCATAAACAGTGAAAACGGACTTCCAAGAACATTGTCCCCACTAATTAAACTCTCAACCTTTTCAGGTGTATACAACTCAAAATAATCTCCATACAAATAGCAAAAAGTCACCGCCGTCCACAAACCCGCAAGTTTGATTTTAACGTTGACATCAAAGTTTAGTAATCCGCTCTTTTTATTGGAGATCATCGCATTATATTTTCCGTTGGACGCTTGAATATGCGGATAGTTACAGGCGATTCGGATTTTTAGGCTTCCGCAGATTTATCCAAAGCAAATACAATCAAAGGCTTGTCCTAAACCAAGCGTGAAGTGAGCTATAAGGGCAATAAACGTCGCAGAGAAATGGCCAGTCGGTCTAATCAACATAGGAATTCACTTTGCCGTTAGATAAGTCGACTTACCGTTGGATAAGTGCTTCTAGGTTACCGGCCCCCAATAGTCTACTCTTACATAGTGGTAAGGAAATTTTCCTTATCGAATTAACCAAATACTTATTTTCATGCAACCACGTCAATCGTTCTCATTGGCTATTAAGTTGGCCGTTTTCTCTGTATTCTTTGCTATTACAAGTTTAAATTTATCTGCTCAATTTGACGATTCAGACAACGACGGTTTGCTCGATAAGTATGAAAGTTGGTGCTTATGGATCGGTGAGCTAGAATGGGGAGAACAATTTTGCATATACGGGCCTCTACCTGGTACGGATCCAAATAATCCAGATACCGATGGAGACGGTTTGTTAGATGGCCAAGAAGTTGATATTTACGGGGAAGTAGGGCTTTGGTTAGGTGAGTTCAATACTGAAGCAATGAATCCAGACACTGACGGTGATGGGTTGTTGGATGGTCAAGAAGTGGATACGAATGGAGTGTACCCATGGCTTGGAGAGTATAATACATCAGCGTCCAATCCGGATATGGATAATGACGGTCTTTTAGATGGTGAAGAAGTGAATGTATATGGTTCTGACCCCAATAATTCTGATAGTGATGGGGACGGATTATTAGACGGTGAAGAAGTTAATTATTACGGATCCGACCCGATGAATTCCGATAGTGATAATGATGGTCTTGATGACGGTTATGAAGCTACTCATATTGGCGTAGGGGCAGTAGCTGATTCAGACTATGATGATGATGGACTGTCAGATGGTGATGAAGTATTGCTCTATGGAACGGATCCAGGATGGCTTGATTCCGATTATGACGGATTGAAGGATGGAACAGAAGTGAACTCGTTAGGGACTGATCCAATGGATTCAGATACCGATGACGATGGTGCTGGAGATGGTGTAGAGGTAGGTGGTGAATATGGCTCGTGGATCGTTGGAGCCCCAGGGCTTGGGACTGATCCGTTTAACCCAGATACGGACAATGATGGTTTGTTGGATGGTGAAGAGATGACTACTTCAGGCACTTCGCCACTTGATTCAGATTCAGATGATGACGGCTTGTTGGATGGTCAAGAAGGTGATTACGGGTCTGATCCAATGGTCGCAGATACTGATAGTGACGGATTGCTGGACGGTCAAGAAGTGAATACCTATTTTACCAATCCTATTTCTTACGACACCGATAATGATGAACTAACTGATGGTGATGAAGTGTATATATATGGGACAGACCCCACGCTCTACGATACCGACAGCGATGGCACGGGAGATGGCTGGGAGGTGACCGCTTTTTATGGTTGGGCTACAGACCCAACAATTGCTGATACAGACATGGATGGATTGTTGGATGGAGAGGAAATCCCCATTGGAACAAATCCGTTGAATCCAGATACCGATGGCGATGGTCTGAACGACAGTTATGAGGTGAATAATATTGGTTATGGAGCAGCTATTGTTCTGGACTACGATGGTGACGGATTATCTGATTATGACGAGGTAATGGTTCATTTCACGGACCCTGCCTCCACTGACACAGATTACGATCAACTGTCAGATGGAGATGAGATATTAATCTTTTTCACAAACCCATTGAGCAATGATTCTGATGGTGATGACGTAATGGATAGTGAGGAGGTACTGGACTTTGGAACTGATCCAAACAATCCTGATACGGATAGCGATGGTGTTGGTGATTTCTTAGAGACCTACTTTAACGGACCTGGAACTGACCCTTTTATCGCCGACACAGATGGAGACGGTTTGGATGATGGGGAAGAGCTATTCGTCTATTCAATAGGCAGTTATACTGAGATAACTGACCCCCTCGAACCTGACACTGATAATGACGGTTTGTTAGATGGGGAAGAAGTGCATACTTATTACACAGACCCTACAGAAGAGGATACTGATTCAGATGGATTGTTGGACGGAGAAGAGGTGAACACGTATTTAACTGATCCGACTATTTTAGACACAGACGGTGGAAGTGTAAATGATGGTGTTGAAGTATTTCAGGGCACTGATCCCTTAAATCCAGGAGATGACTGCCTTTCTATAAACGGCTGCATGGATCTAGCCGCGTGCAACTATAATCCTGCCGCTGTTTGTGACGATGGCTCATGCGCCTACCCAGGTTGCACGAATGGTTCAGCATGTAATTATGATTCAACGGCTGGATGTGATGACGGTTCCTGCTTGATCAACTTCGGCTGTACCGACGACTCGGCTTGCAATTATAATGAGTCGGCCACCTGTGATGACGGCTCTTGTATGACAGTTTACGGTTGTATAGATCCCTTAGCATGTAATTTCAGTACAACTGTTACTTGTGACGACGGGTGGTCGTGCACTTATCCTGGATGCAATGACGTTTGGGCTTGCAACTTTAACCAATACGCAGGTTGTAATGACGGCTCATGTAATTACGTTGAAGGCTGTACTGATGCAGCGGCTTGCAACTATGACCCATCCGCCAACTGCGATGACATTGACTATTGTTCCTACCCTGGATGCAATGATGATACCGCCTGTAACTACGATGTAGAGGCAGGATGCGACGATGGATCATGTTTGTTTACAGATGCCTGTGGAAATTGCGGCGGAATAGGGATCGCTGGTTGTATGGATGCTTCAGCATGTAACTACAATCCTTCTGCTACATGCTATGATGGTTCTTGTTTGACCGTGTTAGGTTGTACTGATGCTTCGGCATGTAACTATAATCCAGCGGCAACTTGTGATGACGGCAATTGCAACTCCCCAGGATGTAACGATCTTGTAGCTTGCAATTATAATCCATCCGCTTCTTGCAGCGATGGCTCATGCTCTTACTCAGGATGTACTGATCCCACAGCATGTAATTACGAGGCAACGGCGGGATGTGACGATGGTTCTTGCGTGCATACAGATGCTTTCGGTATTACTTCAATTCCTCTTGACGGAAATATTGAACCCATGTTGAATTCAACAAGCGACGCGGCCGATTGGAACGGTGATGGATTTGTCGATTTGGTGGTTCAAGGGCTTGAAGGAATTTTTGGAGATGAGAAGACGCGAATTTATCTGAACGATGGAGCAGGAGGATGGATTTTGAATGGTAATATCGGTGGAGGTGCGGATAATAGAGCCTACGGCGATGTGAATTTTGGCGATGTCGATGGTGATGGCGATCAAGATTTAATTGTCTCAGGTAGAACAGACTTCAACAGTGGGACGATTATCACCAGTTTGTACCTCAACGATGGGAGTGGAGGGGTTGAAAGTATCAATTCAGCCAGTTTCACAGCGGTGACCAATTCAACAGGTGAATTTGAAGATGTAGACGGGGATGGTGATCTAGACTATTTCCTGATCGGCACCAATGGTTCAAACACACCCTTTTCCTTCCTATATCGAAACGATGGCGCAGGAAATTATACCGCCGAGGCTCAGAGCTTTGAACCTATTTACGAAGGATCTATTTCATTTGGAGATGTCGATGGAGACGGTGATCCCGACCTTATTACAAGCGGCTGGATATCTGGAGGATTTAAGACCAGTCTGTACCTGAACAACGGAAGTGGGATTTTCGCTGTTGTTGCTGGAACTACTTTCGAAGATGTTCGCTATTCTGGATCAGATTTCGGTGATGTGGATGGCGATGGTGATTTAGATTTTATCCTCTCGGGATTTAGTTTGTCGATAATCAATTCAACAGAATTATACCTCAATGATGGAAGTGGAGTATTTACCAAAGCACTTGGAACTCCATTCGTTCCTGTGAAAGATGCCTCGGTATTGATGAGAGATGTGGATTACGATGGAGACATTGATGCCATTATTCTTGGAAGAGATAATGGCGGAAACGCAACTACAAATCTCTATGTGAATGATGGCACAGGGACTTTCGAACTAAGTAGTTTTGAATTTACAGCTTCCTGGGAATGCGATTTCACTTCTATTGATGTCAATGGCGATGGACAAGAAGAAGTTTTCTACCACGGATTTGAAAGTAGCAATTCAACATCTGAATTGTATCAGTTTAAAAATCAAACCCTGGCCATTTTGGGTTGTATGAATGAGAATGCATGCAACTATGATTCTAGCGCTACATGCGATGACGGTTCTTGCGGTGGTGTCCTAGGTTGTATGGATAACTCTTTTTGCAATTTTAATCCCTCGGCAACATGTGATAATGGATTATGTGGTAGTACAAATGGTTGTACAAATACAACAGCCTGCAACTATGATCCACTTGCTGTTTGTGACGACGGTTCTTGTTTGACCAATCTGGGCTGCATGACCGCTTCAGCTTGCAATTACGATCCATCTGCCAATTGTGACGATGGTTCTTGCTTGACAACACTCGGCTGTATGAGTCCGAATGCCTGCAACTTTGATCCATCCGCTACATGCGATGATGGTTCTTGTACTTACCCAGGATGTAATGATTCTGCCGCATGTAACTACAATTCCAACGCAGGATGCAATGACGGATCTTGCTTGTCAAATTATGGTTGTACTGATGCCTCCGCTTGTAATTATGACCCTATAGCTACTTGCAATGATGGTTCCTGTTCCGCTATCACGGGCTGCATGGACCCATTGGCTTGCAACTATAACTCCGCTGCTGTGTGCAGCAGTGGCTCATGTATTCTACAAGGGGGCTGCACAGAACCTAGCAATTGCAACTACGATCCTACCGCTGTATGCGATGATGGATCATGCGACTACTATACTCAATCTCTTCTCTCTACCTTGGATTCCGATTTGGGAACTAAAGGTTTTATGTTCGAAGTGCATGCGCATTCGGCGATCACTTTAACACAATTTTCATTCGATTTCAACGGTTGTGGAGCTGCCTCGCATACATATTCTTTGTGGACTAAATCGGGAACGCAAGTTGGTTATTCATCTACAGTGGGCGCCTGGAGTGTAGTTAACGCTGCTGAAGTCCCTTGTTATGGTTCCCAAACGCTTGAATCAACAGAGCCTTTTTCTTTGTCGATGGCGGCAGGAGAAGTTCGTTCATTTTACATACATAGTTCCAGAGGATTCACTGGATATGACAATGATCCTGTTAGTGGGAGCACAGTCGTCGCTAGTGATACATTTATAGACATTGTCGCGGGTTATGCTTTAACCGGAATATTCTCTCCAAGTGCCTCTACAATTACTCCAAATATTGATGTGTTCTATAATGAAACAGTTCATGGCTGTACTAATCCAATAGCATGCAATTATAATTCGGGTGCCACTTGCGAAGATGGTTCTTGTCTGACAGACTTCGGTTGTACTGTTGCGTCGGCCTGCAATTATGATCCATCGGCTACCTGTGACGACGGTTCTTGCTCGACCGTTTACGGATGTACCAATACCTCCGCATGTAACTATAACCCTTTAGCTTCCTGCGAAGATGGGTCTTGTTTGACAGTCTATGGTTGTACTAACTTATCGTCCTGTAATTTCAATCCTTTGGCTACGTGTAACGATGGGTCATGTTTGACTCTTTACGGCTGTACGGATGCATTGGCTTGTAACTACAATGCATCAGCTACCTGCGACAACGGTTCATGTTTAACAAATTACGGATGCACGAACAATACGTATTGCAACTACGACCCAACGGCCACTTGCGACGATGGTTCTTGTGGAAATGCTGTTGGATGCAATGATACAGCGGCTTGCAATTATGATCCTTTAGCTGACTGCGACGATGGGTCTTGTCTGTATCCAAATGGTTGCCTAGATCCTTCCGCATGCAACTACAATGCCAATGCGAATTGCGACAATGGCATTTGCCTTTATGGCGGAGTCTCTTACTTCTTGGATCTATATACAGATTGTTGGGGGCAAGAAACAGGCTGGCAGATTACGAATGAGTCAAATGAGGTAGTTTTTGACAAACCAGTTGGAAGTTATTTAAGCACTTCAGCATACGGAGAAGGAATATGTCTGACTGAAGGTTGTTACACGTTGACGTTGTTTGATTCGAATGGCAATGGACTGAATGGCTCTAGTTATCCTGAATGCCAAGATGATGGCGCAATAAATCTGATCGATCATCTAGGAGAAACAGTTTACGGCATGTATGGTGAGAACTTCGGTTATGAGTTATCCATTCCTTTCTGTTACAATCCTGGTTGTTTAGATCCATCCGCCTGCAATTATGACGTCCATGTCACGCACGACGACGGATCATGTATGTACGGAGAACCCTATAATTTACAGATCGCTACAGACTGTTGGCCTGAGGAATTATTCTGGGACATTGCCGATGAATTGGGAACTGTCATATATTCCGGCGTACCCGCTACCACCGTTGATGGAGTCCTCATTGAAGAACTGGTTTGTTTTGCTGAAGGATGCTACACCTTTACCATTTATGACAGCTATGGAGATGGGATGGAACCAATAGGTGGCTGCGATTTCCAAGGAAATTATGTTTTCACAGATGCCTTGGGCAACACGGTGTTTGAAATGACGAATGCCAATTATGGTTTTGAAACATCTCATTACTTCTGCTATGAACTTGGGTGTACTGATGCCACGGCATGCAATTACGATTCCACTGCTTCACACGATGATGGGAGTTGCCTTCTGCCAGATGGCTGTGTTGATATTGCCGCTTGTAACTACGATTCAGCGGCCCTCTGTGACAATGGATTTTGTATTTATGGAGGAGATGATATAACGGTGAATTTTGACACAGATTGCTGGGGAAGTGAAACTAGTTGGGAAATTCTGGATGATTCCGGCAACTTGCTTTATTCTTCAGCGCAAGGAGAGTATGACGACACCAACCCTGATTCCCCGATTCAATTGTCGTATTCACATCAAGTTTGTTTGTATGAAGGGTGTTATACATTCATTGTGTACGATTCCTACGGTGATGGAATTTCGGGAGGTTCAACCTATGCCACGTGTGATTTCGATGGTGATTTTCAATTGATCGACGGCAATGGAACAAGTTTGGTTCAAATGACCGATGCCGATTTCGGTTCGTCAACTACTTATTCATTCTGCTACGTCATCGGTTGCACGGCACCTACTGCGTGCAACTTCAATAGTAATGCGACTTCGAATGATGGAAGTTGCATGCTACCAGATGGCTGCACCAATCCCATTGCGTGCAATTATGGTGCTGCCAATGTGTGCGATGATGGTTCATGTATTATTCAACCTGCAAACGATATATGCTCTAATGCCACGAGCATCCTTGTTGATGGCGGAAGTTTGTTGGTAGACAATACCTCAACTTGTACTGATGGTCCTTCGTTCAGTTGTGGTGGTCAAGGAAATAAAGACTTGTGGTATAGCTTCGTATTCCCAGGTGGAGGTATTCGTATCGAAACTGCGGCGGGTACCTTGAGCAATACTTCTTTGGCTGTCTATGATGGTTGCGGTGGAAGCCTCATTGCCTGCGATAACAACAATGGTTTGGGTAGCCTTTCCCTTTTATATATGTGCGATGAACAACTTAATGTGGGGCAGACCTATTTCATTCAAGCCTCTGGGTTCAGTTCATTAAATGGAACCTTCTATTTGGAAGTAAAAAGCCAGATAATTCCGACAAATGATGTTTGTACAAGTGCAACTGAAATTATTTCGAATGCTGGACCAGTTTCGACCAATAACTCTGGAACTTGCATCGACGGACCAACGCCTCCTTGTGGAGGATCCCTTCCAGTTCGTGATGTTTGGTATAAATTCACACAAGCTCTTGGAGCTGAAATTACGATTGCAACTACAACGGGAGGTTTGGAAGACACCAGAATAGCCGTGTGGGATGGTTGTGGCCAGAACTTAATAGCATGTGACGATGATAGCGGACCAGGTAATTCATCTATGTTGGTTCTCGGCTGTGATCAGTTGCTTGCAGGCCACGAATACTATATCCAATGTGGAGGGCAAGGGAGTTCTAGTGGAACATTTGATCTCTCTCTGACTAGTGTCATCAATTCCTTTACTGGTTGTACAAACGCATCGGCGTGTAACTACGACCCCACTGCACAATGCGATGACGGATCCTGTTTGACCGTTTATGGTTGCATGGATGCTTTTGCTTGTAATTTCAATTCTGAAGCACTTTGTGACAACGGTAACTGTTTATTCGGATCGGGTTGTACAGATCCTTCTGCTTGCAATTTCAATTCAGGAGCACAATGTGATGACGGGTCTTGTCTGACAAGTGGTTGTACAGATTCATCGGCTTGTAATTATAACGGCCTTGCTCAATGCGATGACGGAACCTGTTTATTCGTCTATGGTTGCACTGACCCTTCTTCGTGCAATTTTAATTCAGAAGCCCAATGTGATGATGGATCGTGCCTGATCACAGGATGTACTGATTCTTCGGCCTGCAATTATCATTATTTTGCTCAATGTGATGATGGATCATGTATTCTAGCACAATGTAAAAACCCGAATGCCTGTAATTATAATTCATCTGCTTTTTGTCATGACGATGATGCTTGTATTGGCCTAAGTGACTGCATGGATGTAGAGGCCTGCAATTACAATCCATCCGCAACGTGTGACGACGGTTCTTGTGTAGGTCTATCTGGTTGTATGGATGTAGTTAGCTGTAATTATAATCCAACCGCGACATGCGATGACGGGTCTTGTGCTTATACCGATGCAGCTGGTTTTAACTATGTTAATCTTCCAACAGGGCCTATGGCTGCAGGGAAAATTTCCAACAGCAATGCGGCAGACGTAAATGGCGATGGTTTCATGGATCTATTGGTCATGGGAACTAGTAGCGAAGGTCGCAGAATAGATTTGTACATAAATGACGGTACTGGTTCTTTTACATCGTTTGCCCACCCATTTCCAGCAATGTACCGGGGAACCGTGAGTTTCGGTGATGTAGATGGCGATGGTGATCAAGATCTTCTTCTGTCTGGACATGCGACTGGAAATATCCGTTCTACCAATCTCTATTTCAATGACGGAAGTGGAAATTTCACCCTTTCAGTTTCAAGCGTATTCACACCTGTTAAAGACTCATCGGGTGAATTCGCAGATGTTGACGGAGACGGTGATTTAGACTACTTCCTCATTGGAGATGCTACTACCGGCAAAATATCGAGCCTCTATAGAAACGATGGAGACGGCGTGTTTACCGCAGAAGCTCAAGATTTCGTTGGGTTAGATTATGGAACTGTTACTTTTGGTGATATTGATGGAGATGGAGACTATGATTTGATTACGAGTGGCGGAAATACCGAGTCGAGCACGAGTAAGTTTATCAATGACGGAAATGGAATTTTCACATTGGTAGCCGATGCCATTTTGGACGATGTTGAATTCTCAGGAGCTGAAATGGGGGATGTCGACGGTGACGGAGACCTCGATTATTTCCTTACTGGAAAAGTATCTGGTACCGAATTTTCTGCTGAATTGTACACCAACGATGGATCAGGGTCGTATACCAAGGCTGCAGGAACACCCTTTGTCGGTGTTCAATTTGCAAGCGTGTTGATGGAAGACTTAGATGCCGATGGAGATCTTGATATACTCGTTTTTGGAGAAGACTTAATTGGGAACAAGACTGGAAATCTCTACATCAACGATGGTACGGGAATATTTGAATTGAGCGAGGTGGTATTCGCTCCGTTTATCAAAGGCCAAGCAAATTTTGTTGATGTAAACGCAGACGGTCAAGGGGAAGTATTTTATCATGGAGAGAATGAATTTGGGTGGAAATCAATTCAACTTTATCAGTTTACAGCACAAACAGAAGCAATCTACGGGTGCACCGACCCAATGGCCTGTGAATTTGATCCAACTGTCACATGCGATGATGGATCGTGTGCAACGGCCGCTCAGACCTATTATTTAGATGACGATGGTGACAGTTTTGGTGATTTGAATTTCCCAGTTGAACTGTGCGTGGCAACTAGTGGTTATGTTGTAGACAATACAGACTGTGATGATTTAGACCCTCTGAAATATCCGGGTGCGCCAGGAACGGGCACAGGTGTCGACAATAACTGCAATGGCATTGTTGAAGGTGATGAATTGTCAGGGACTTGTTTAGGAGATCTCAACTTTGATGGCACCATCAATACGGCCGACCTCCTTCTATTCCTGGGAGCCTTTGGATGTAACTCTAATTGCATCGCCGATTTGGATGGAAACTTAGTAGTTAATACATCCGATCTATTGCTATTCCTAGGTTTGTTTGGGACAGGTTGCCCGTAAAACAATGGGCTTGGAGACGAACATATTGGCCTATTTCGATAAAGTTTAAGCAATAAGGGCAAATCATTAGCGATTTGCCCATATTGCTTTAGTAAGTTCAAGGAGAACCAATCTTTGTGAGCGCTTGGTGACAGACCTAAACACTCTATTTCTTTACCAATTTGTAAACGGCGTACGCAATAGAGGCAATTCCCAAGCCTAAATGCAAGATTTTGGAAATAGGCCATAGATCACCATTACGAGCAAATGCCACAATTGTGAAGCATATACCTGCGCCTATCATAAAATAATACTGTCAAGGATTGAATTCTTGCTCTTTGTCTACTTTAGTCATATTCCATAGATGTTACTTATACTTCTCCAATATCAAGTAATCCCTTTCTTCCTTGGGCACGCGATTTCGACTCTTAGCCGAAAACAGCCAGAATAGAAGGCCGAGGAAAGAAAACACAGAAAAAATTAGCCACTCATAAGGCCACCCCAAAGCGACCGGACTGTTTGGGAAAATCATGACCGACAGGATGCTCAAAGACCCGATGATGCCTATATAACCAAGTAGTTTGCCGCCTGGCGCTCGATAAGGCCGTTCCAAAACCGGAAATTTATTGCGCAAGGTGATGAACGACGAGGACACTCCGAAAAATGCAATCACAATGCACAATGAACCAACATTTACAAAGGCAAGCATAAGACCTGGCCCCATTAAAGACGCTACGAAAGTGACAACACCGCTAAATATTACAGCGTTGTAGGGAGTCTGATTCTTGATGTGTGATCTCCCCAAAGCTGGCGCGATAATCTTTCCTCTACCCATGGCGAAAAGTACACGTGAGCCCGCAAGGAAGAAGCCATTCCAACTAGTGAGCAATCCGACAATAGCAGTTACCAAAATGAGCTTTACCAAAAAAGGAGATTCGGTAGCAATTCCAAAAGCTTTGGCCGTCGGTAGTCTGTCTGCAACAATTTCATGCCACGGTGCCGCTATTGATGTGCTCATAATAAGCAGAATATAAAAACACACCGCTGCCAGAATGGATGCTGGAATGAGCAAACCGATCGTTTTATACGAAATAGATTTCTCAGTTTCTTCGGCCGCTTGAGGAATCGTATCAAAGCCAACAAACCAGAAGGGAACAGTCACTAAAACCATGGCTACACCGGCTGCAATAGAGCTGGGGCTTTCCGTAGAAAAGAGCGGACTCAAATTATTCCAATCGCCCATGATCAAACCGGCCACTACAAAAACCAAGGTTAGACCAATAAATAGGATAGTTAATCCGACTTGAAAGCGGGCCGAATTCTTGACACCAGTGTAGTTGATGGCACTTATTAATATGACGAAGAATGCGCTCAAAGCTAGGTGAGACAAGTAGATTGGGCTCCCGTTCACAGTGTATAATTCCATGTAATCAATGGAGGGAATCAGATAACTGATCACCTTGCTAATGGAAATCGCTTCAAAGGCAGAAACAGACAGATAACCAAATACAAGAAACCACCCGACAATGAAGGCTTTTGACGTGCCGTAGGCCTTGTATGCATAGGCTACCTCGCCGCCTGATAGGGGTAGGGCAGACGTTACTTCGGCATAGCATAATCCGATGACAATCATAAGTAAACCACCCAATGAGAATGCTATGATCGCACCTAAGGGACCGGCATTGGTGAGCCATGAACCCATAGCAGTTACCCAGCCAACGCCAATCATGGCGCCAAAAGCCAAACTGAACATCCCGGCCGTTCCTATTCCTCTCTGCAATCGAGGTCTTTGGTAATCGTTTTGAGACGCCATATTGTACAATGGGTTTAAATACAATCACCAATTTTTACTTGATTTTCAGTAATTGAGTTTGGTTAAATTAATACCTTAGAATTTAAAGCGCGGTTACATCGATTTTGAATAGTTCAGCGGCGTTCTTCCATAGAATCAATTCCTTTTTCTCCTCCGTAAGCTCCAACTGGTTCATGAATTTCAAATAAGACTCCATATTGGATATTGGCCAGTCTGTCCCGTACAATAGGTATTTAGGATCTCCCGCGTAGGTGATCATTTCCTCAATCTCTTGCTTCATGTAGCGCTCAAACTTGTCCGAGAAGTTCCCGAGAACCAATCCAGAAATGTCGGCAAAGACATTCTTGTTCTTGTAAACAACTTCCATACAGTCCTTAATCCAAGGATTCCCAACATGACAGATAACAATTTTCAAATCAGGATAATCAACCGCCAAATCATCAATGTGCAAGGGATGTGAATACTTAACCTTGCCAGTAGGAGCATAGGTGTCACCAGAATGAAACATCACTGGAACGTCGTATTCGACGGCCATTTCATACCACAACTTGAATCGACTATTGTTCGGATAAAAGGGTTCGTAGCCAGGATAAAATTTCAATCCTTTGATATGCCCGTTTTCAAGATATTCACTTATTTCACGAACGTCACGATGATCGTGATGGAGATAGCTAATCCCAGAAACGACCCCCAAATTATTCCGACCTTTGATAGCCTCGACTACTTTTCGTGTACTTGGTCGGTGTTCATTGACTTTGTACGAGGTCAACACAAGTGAATAATCAACTTGATTGGCCGACATATTATCAGTTAATTCATTTAGACTGTCTTCCAAAGATACAACCCGGTCTTCATGGTAATTATTGATGTGCGTGTGTACGTCTATGATCATATCGGTCTTTGTGTGTTCGGCTCTCCATCCAAGCCCGGCGTAGTTCTTAACAGAATTATTCAAAGGCTAATCATGCTAACGAGAAATTCATGATTCGAACGGTAAAGGTAGTTTTTTCAACGCCAGCTACGGCATTTGACTGGCTATTCGAGTCCATGGGCCTCGAATATAAGACTTATCCCAACTGGTGGTATGAAGCGGACTACAAAAGAATGAGCTGGACGAACAGCGTGGATTGCCTGTTCCGAGTTAGCGGTTAAGAATGATTTCAGAATTTTCCGACAAGTTTGAAAACGCATTCCTGCAATGAACTTGATAATGATTCAGCACATTAGCTGATATATTTTGTTGATCTCATCAATTCGAAAAATTTATGAAGAGTATTCCGTCAAAATACATGTCGACGACCATTTTAGACTATGTAGTTAACATGGGTTCAATGAATGGCTTGGAGTTACATGTTTTGAAGACTCTAAGAATTACGAATAGTCTCGCCCTAATCACCTCAGCGTCCGCAGCAATAGTTGTAATTCTTATGGTGTTCTTGGATATACCTTATCTTGGAATCTTCCAAATGGGAGCTGTAGCAGGAGTGATGTTTGTCCCAATTTTTCTGAATAAAATGAAAATGTATATTCCTGCAAGAATAGCACACATTGTCATTGCAAATATCATTGTCATAAGCTTATCCATTTTCTATGGCCTCGATTCAAATTTCCAATATCACTTTCTCGTTTTGGCCGGCTTGCCCTTGATCATGTTTTCTTCAGAAATCGGTAGATATAAGTGGGTGCTGTGCTGTTTGACTTTACCGGGATGGGCGCTAGTGCAAACAACAGGAATTCTATATGACCCAGTCCTGACGTTAAGTCCTACCGTGACTCTTATTCTCTCAATTGTCAACATTATCTTTCAATTGATCTTTATCGGATCCATGTTTTATCTCTTTAGCAATGAATCAGAATCTCATGTTGCCAGTTTGACATTGAAACAAAAGCAACTTAAAGAAATGAATAGCGATTTGGATATTGCATTGGAGAAATCAAACGAGGCAGCAAAGTCCAAATCAATGTTTCTTGCCAATATGAGCCATGAAATTCGGACTCCGCTAAACGGAATTATTGTTGCAAGCGAATTGCTCGGTGATACCGCTCTCTCAGAAGATCAAAAGACCACTTTATCCGTTGTTCATGAGTCTGGACATAGCCTACTTCGGCTGATAAACGATATTCTTGATTTTAGTAAAATTGAAGCTCAGAAATTAGAATTTGACTATAGTGACTTCAATATTGTTGATTTTGTCGAGCGTCAGGTTGACCAATTTAAACTTAAGTGTGGTGAAAAAGGACTGGAGCTAATATCATATCTCGATCCGGATATTCCTCAAATCCTTGTCGGTGACGAGCAGCGAATCGGTCAAATTTTAATGAATTTGATTGGCAATGCGGTGAAGTTTTGCAATGAAGGACAAGTATACATTAATGTGCACAAGCGCAGCTGCACAAGAGAGGGCTTCGCACGCATTGAATTCAATGTAGAGGACACTGGTATTGGAATTGCCTCGGAGAAAATCGATACCATTTTCGAGAGTTTTACTCAGGAAGATGGTTCAACAAGTAGAAACTATGGCGGTACTGGACTTGGTACTACAATTTCGAAAACGCTTGTTGAAATGATGGGAGGGCAAATTTCTGCTGAAAGTCCAAACAAGAATAATTCAATTAATAGTAACCCCGGCAGCGTTTTTAGCTTCTATCTAGAACTAAAATTAGGATCCGACAAAACGGCTATTTCTTCTGTTAAACGCTCTCTCATTGGCAAAAAATGCCTGCTTATTGATGATAATCAGACTAATCTATTTGTCCTCTCTAAGGTCTTAGAACAATGGGGAACTCACGTGACTTGTGTTGATAATGGATCAGACGGCATCGAGATGATGGCAGAATATGAACCAGATATTGTTCTACTTGATTACCATATGCCGGTAATGGATGGTTTAGCGGTCGCAACTAAAATGTCGAACACCAAGTTTAACTTCCCTTATCAAATTATTATGCTGTCGTCCGACGGCTTTCTTAAGCTGGAAGAGAATAATCAATTCGGGATATTTAAATGCCTGGTGAAGCCTGTTAGACAAGAAGAACTGCATAGAACCATTGAAATGGCTTTGGGGCTGAGAGAGAGTCAGGAGGTCCTAACTGCACCAAAGGATCAAAGAATTCCAGGAATGGAAGGAAAGACTATTTTGGTTGCTGAAGATAATGTTATGAACCAATTTATAGCCCAACAACTTTTCTCAAGTTTTGGATTAGAAATTGACATTGCGAATAACGGACTAGAGGTCTTGGATAAAGTTGCGGATTCATCTTTCGACCTGATTTTCATGGACTACATGATGCCAGAATTAGATGGTCTTGAGGCAACACGTCGACTTAGGGCCCTTGGATGCACAATCCCAATTATTGCTATGACAGCAAATGCGATGAAAGGCGATCGTGAAATCTGTATGGAATCTGGTATGGATGACTACCTCAGTAAACCTATTGATAAGGCAGAACTCCGAAGTCTAATAATCAAATGGGGTCAACATCGAAACTAAATCGGATGTTTAGATGTGTATTACATTTCACTTCAATTGGTGTTGCCATGAATCGCTGTTGTTAGTTCCAAAACCGACTGGTATTTTGAACCCCCAAAGCGCTAGAAATCGAGCGTCCTTTAAATTCAAATAGTCAACGACTTAGTGAAGAAACCAATTTCTAGAATCCACAACTACGAAAGGTTAGCGAGATTGAATATAAGTGGGCATGCTGAAAAGTATCAAAAATTACTCACCAAGGATTATCAAATGATTCTGGAACGAACTGCTTGTCTACATCTTTGAACAGACTTTGTTTGCTGTTCTTCAAATCCATAGGGTCTTTTTTTGAAAAAAGCTTTGATAGCATCGAAATAGGAAACAGGAAGACATAAAAAATGATCGTCAGCAAAATGTTGGGCACGATCAAGCTCAATATGTAGGACAGCTTCATCCACAAATAGTCCACCACTTTTGCTATTCGAGACGAGAGCAATCCAAGTATTCCAACAATCAGTGAGGTGTACAACAGCCACTGATATTCGGTAAAGACATAGATGACTAGAAAACCAACGGTAATCGTTAGCACTGTTTTAATAGGATCCGTTTTGATCGATTTCATAGCCCTTAAAATAATGTGTAAATGAAAGGAGCCAATGCGCCCGTACCTCCAAACACAAGCAGTACACCTATCAAAACTAGAATCAATATAATCGGAGCAAGCCAATAGGCCTTTCGCTTTCGAATGAAATTCCACAAGTCTTTTAACGCCTCCATTTAGTTGTTTTTTAAAGTAACTCTATTCAACAATTCTCTTGCAACCATTTGGTTGGTATTGGAACTAGGGTGGGGATCACCGCCTAGTGTGTGCTCAGGACCATAATCGAGAAAATCGTTTAAGTCCAAATAATCAATCCCCTTCGCTTCTAAAATGGACTGAAATTGGTTCAGTTGTTCTGCCGTATATTCAGCATAAGTGGGGTAAAACACAACATAAAAGTCATCATTTCCAAATTGCTCCATGTATTCATTTTTCGACTGCAGAACCATTTCAGCAACCAAGTTGTAGTGCTCCTTGTTCAACGCCAGTGGAAAATTGATGCCGAATTTTTTAATGATATTAGTTTGATAAATCGCTTCGTATGTTTCAGATACGAGGTATCGACCATTTTTAAAGGCTTTCTTTCGAACCAACTCGCCATCATCCAATGTGTAATAAGGTGCATTGCTTGCCCAACCACAATAATGCTCCATGGTTCCAATAGATCTGAAAATGTGATCCCAAAAGAAAATATAAAAAGCTTTGCCATTCTCCTCTCGGACAATTTTTGACAAATCCTGGTACTCCAGACGTGCAAGCATGTGGTTGGTTCCATACCCCGAAAAAGCCAGATTATATGAGTTGTACTCATCTGAATTTTCTTGAAAATGGTAGGGTAGGGTTTCATTGTCTTCTAGTCCTTCTCCGAATGCGATAGAACAGCCAAAGAATAAGGCAAATTGATCATGCTCTGGCTTGTGGTCTGGGTTCACTCGCAGACAGTTACTATCGATTGAAGCTCTTACATCGTAGACTGTATCGTTGTCTTTGACCAGCACATGATGATAAATACTGTCGGCATATGGCACCGTACCTAGGTGATTTGAGATGTGTTCGTCTGGCAGATTAGAAAGGCTAAAATCTTTGTTGTTGGCCGAAGGCATACCTAACATGAAAAAGCATATAAGCTCAGTAATGAGCAGTAACAAGAAGAATAGAACGACATTTCCCAAAACTACTTTCTTCCCTTTCATTAGAAGTAAGAAAAATGGCATGGATATCAGCAATAGAGAGATATATCGAAGCAATCTGAGCGTTCCAGACATGACGTAGTCTGTGTTCAACAGACTGACCAATAAGAGCAGTAAGAAACCGAGCAGCATCACGATAAGCGAAACTCTATTGGATTTCAAGAAATGTCTAGAGACGAATGGCATGTCAGCGTTTGGTTTTAATCCATTTTAAATTTAACAAGCCATTTATCCTTATTCTCCCAGTCAGGCTGCTCCGTTTTTGAGTACACAAAATCATCAATTACCAAATAGTCCATATCCGTGCTCATGAAACACCGGTACGCATCATGTGGGGTGCACACGATAGGTTCTCCTCGAACATTGAAGCTCGTATTGATAACTAAACCGTAGTTCGTTTTTTCCTTAAACGTATTGATCAACTCCCAATATCTAGGGTTGGTTTCTCTGTGCACGGTTTGGACTCTGGCCGAAAAGTCTAAGTGCGTAATGGACTGAATATCACTTCGAGTGGTATACAACCTCTCCCACATAGACAAGTCGTAATAATTATCAGGCAATTTCACCTTCCGCTTTTCCGCAATAGGAGATACAGTGAGCATGTATGGCGAGGGCTGATCTAGCTCAAAATAATCACTAGCATCCTCAGCCAATACTGAAGGCGCAAAAGGCCTAAAACCTTCTCGGTATTTGATTTTAAGGTTGATCTTCTTTTGCATCTCAAGGTTTCGGGCATCCGCAATGATACTTCGATTTCCAAGGGCCCTTGGGCCAAACTCCATTCTGCCCTGAAACCAACCAATGATAAGACCCTCTTCCAGGCGGTTGGCCACTTCTTTGGTTAGTTGGGTGTAGTCCTCGTATTTCGTGCAGACAGCCTTGACCTTTCTATTCATTAATTCAATCTCCTTTCCGGAGTAGGACGGACCGAGGTAAGAGCCTTTCATGTTGTCGTTGGGCGATTGAACTTTTCGTTCTGCACCATAGTAGATATAGTTGGCCGCCAAAGCCGCACCCAAGGCACCTCCTGCATCGCCAGCGGCCGGTTGGATATACACATTCTTGAAAATGTTTTCTCGAATGAGCTTTCCATTCGCCACACAATTCAAGGCAACTCCACCAGCCATACACAGATTGTCTGATCCAGTAATTCGTTTAGCCTCACGCGCCATCTTTAGAACGACTTCTTCAGTTACGATTTGGATGGCCAAAGCCAAATTACAATGGTATTGCTCTATATCCGCTTCGGCCTCTCTCCTTTCAAACCCGAGTAATTCCGCCCATTTTTTATTGTTGGTCATTTTCAAACCAGTAGCGTAAGTGAAGTAGGATTGATTGAGCCAAATGGAACCATCTTCTTTTATATCGACAATGTTGCCCTTGATCAACTCGACAAATCTGAAAGTTTCCTCTGATTCCGGATTGCCATATGGAGCAAGCCCCATGAGTTTGTATTCGCCCGAATTGACCGTGAAACCCAGGTAGTAAGTGAAAGAAGTGTAGAGTAAACCGATCGAGTGCGGAAACTCCAATTCTTTGAGAACTTTAATCTTATTTCCTTCGCCCAGACCAATTGTGGCCGTGCACCATTCTCCAACACCGTCTACCGTTAGAATGGCCGCTGTATCATGGGGAGATGGGAAAAAAGAGCTTGCCGCATGCGATAAATGATGTTCAGGAAATAATAGTTTGACCTGTTTCTTGTCATATTCGCCAACTTCCTTTAAGCCGTCGTAGATTAATTTTTTAAGGAACATCTTTTCCTTAACCCAAACAGGTATCGCCTTTAAGAAGGAGAGTAATCCTTTTGGCGAAAATGAATAATACGTTTGTAGAAGCCGCTCAAATTTCAACAGAGGCTTGTCGTAGAAAACAATTGCATCCAATTCATCGATTTCCAAGCCAGCCTCTTCCAAGCAATATTTGATGGCGTTTGTTGGAAAATCAGGGGTATGCTTATCCCTTGTGAACCTTTCCTCTTGTGCAGCTGCAACAATGTCATCACCAATAGTAAGAGCCGCGGCCGAATCATGGTAAAAAGCCGATATTCCTAAAATTTTCTTCATGTAATTTCCATTGCGACTTAAAATTGATTGCAAGGGGTAGTATTGCAAAAATCCTATAAGGTTTGTGGTTTTAAAGTTGAAAAACCCAAGCTGCAAATGTAAATTATTCTGGACTATCTGGGCTCTGAAGTAGTACTTAAACCATCTCAGTCAAATCCGCTTTACATCTGAATGTCAAACTGTGTTTCAATAGGACCAGGAATTTCAGAGGGATCATCTCCAATCATTTCACGGATGTCTATCTCTATCCCCCTAGACATAGTGGTTATCGGAACATCATTGCTGTTTCCTTCAAATGGATTCTCCGTGTTCTCACCAATGCGTTCCATGGTGTGAAAGATCCAGGAAATAATCACGGTAAAAGGCACCGTAAACCAAATGAAATAATGCCCGACAAACTCGACTACGGCGTGAATTGGACTTGAATGAATTTTCATATGGGCATGAATGGAGTCGACCACTTCAAAACCAATTTGCTCAAATTCATGCATCATGGCCAAAGGCAACAGAAGAATGAAAATCCACACGAAAAAGTAGTTGAGTGTGGCAAACTGACGAGGGTAGGGGAAGTTTTTAATACGTTCGACTTTGCCTTGCAAGGTGAAGAACTCTGTCATCATAGCCTGCATTTCCATGTGACGAAAATCTTCTATTAAGCCGGCGTCTTTGAGCTTTTTCAGCTGACGAGATTGTAGATTTAGACAAGCACCCTGTTTGTTCTTTTTACTTAGAATTTCTTCTAACTCAGCATCTGAAACGTAGCCTTTAAGTTCCTCTTCGAGTGAATATTTGAATTCGCGGATCTCCAATTGGGACATGTATTCTTGATCCGCCTTGTCCATTTTACTCACCTCCCATGGTTTGTGCTGTCTTAGGGCATGGCGCAGACTAGTCATCCAAGCGACATGGCGCATCACCATCTCTTTCCGAATAGCAAAAAGTTCGCTATCAGATAAAGGCGTTTCGGCATGATCATTGGCAACAAAATCATTCAACATCAGGGCAAAAGACCTAGAACCATTGACAATACCACCATAAACTTTCCGTGCTTCCCACAATCGATCGTACGAAGCATTGTTTTTGAAACTCACGATAAATGCGACGGCAGTACCCACAACACCAATAGGCAACCATGGAAGGTGCAGCCAGTAAAGACCTAACCCTTTGAATAGAAAGACGGGAATGGCTCCTATTAAAATAAATTTATAGGTTTCCCTTCGGGTCCATTTCATCATTCCCTTAAAAGGGAACTTCCTTTGTACATACATGGAGTGTGGTTTGTGGTTATTGCCACAAAGCTAACATGATTTTCTTAGTCTGGTTCTCATAGACGGTAAACAGAAAAACAGTCGGCAATTGCCAGAATTATCCTCCTTTCCATTTCCCCGAAAAATTCAATATGGCAAACCCAAACAAGCATTTGCCGAATGGCACAAAAATGAAAAACCCGCAACTATCGCCGCAGGTTTCCCAATTACACTAAGTCTTATTTTCGGTCTTTACGCCATCACTTTTCTTCCAACAGCAATCTCCGCTTTCTCAACGATATTCTTGGTCGACAAGCCATATTTCTCCATCAATTGATCCGGTGTTCCACTTTCGCCGAATGAGTCTTGAACGGCTACGAATTCAATTGGAGTGGGGGCGTGTTGAGACAAACAAGCAGCCACAGATCCTCCTAGTCCGCCAAGCAACTGATGCTCTTCCGCTACTACGACTGCGCCCGTCTTCTTGGCCGAACGGACGATTGCTTCCTCGTCCAATGGCTTGATCGTATGTATGTTGATGATTTCAGCCGAAATTCCCTTTTCTGCCAATGCATGTCCTGCTTCGATAGCCTTCCAGACAAGGTGTCCAGAAGCAATTATCGTTACGTCCGTGCCTTCGTTCAACATTTGGGCTTTTCCGATGACAAAGGGCTCTGTTGCCGAAGTGAAATTTGGAACTTTTGGCCGACCGAACCTTAAGTAAACCGGACCTTCATATTCTGCAATGGCGATTGTAGCGGCTTTCGTTTGGTTGAAGTCGCATGGGTTGATGACTACCATGTTTGGCAACATCTTCATCATTCCAACATCCTCGAGAATTTGATGCGTTGCACCGTCTTCACCCAAAGTCAATCCCGCGTGTGAAGCACAGATCTTTACGTTTTTGTGCGAATAGGCGATGGACTGACGAATTTGATCATAAACACGTCCGGTTGAGAAATTGGCAAATGTCCCAGTAAAGGGAATCTTTCCGCCAATAGTAAGTCCGGCAGCCATACCCATCATATTGGCTTCGGCAATGCCTACTTGAAAGAAGCGTTCAGGAAAAGCGTCCTGGAATGCATTCATTTTCAACGATCCCGTGAGATCGGCGCAAAGGGCTACGACGTTTGGGTTTTTCTTTCCCGCTTCTAGCAATCCTTCTCCGAATCCGGATCTGGTGTCTTTGGTGTTCTGGACTTCAAATGTTCGCATGGATCGTGTTATTCAAGGTTTGTTATTGTCTATATCTGCAGCGAGGTATTCCTCCCTGTCGTTATCTTAAATTCTTTCTCTATCGTATAAATGGTCTGCTTCGAATTCTTGCTCCGAAACACCACTTTGTAACTCCCCGGCTGCATCACATAGCGCCCCGAAGCATCGCCATAGCTAAAGCGCTTGACCAATACCATCTTGTTGTCGACCAACTGAAACAGTCCGCCAAAACCACTGGTTCCTGCCTGCAAAAGCAGCACTCCAGGCAAGGGAATCATAATGTCTGTCGTATGGCCTTGCTTGATATTGACCTTGTCGATGATCATCGGTGGAATGGTCTGGATCTCCAACTTGTAAGTCCCCGTTTTATACCTTTCCATACTGCCAAAGTCCTGAATGTTCACACGATCACATTCACTTTCGTCCATGATCACACATTTAAGGTCTTTGTATTCAGGCCGACCGTTCTCAAAAGCCAAATTCAAATCACCTTGTGGGGTGTTCAAATCAATGACGTTGTGGTTTCCGGGAATCAACTTGATGCCTTCCACCACAGTAGGTGGGAAGGTATGCGCTGTTACTTTATAGGTAAACAAAGGATCCAAAGTCAATGTATCAGGATGACCTGCCTGGTTGAGCGTATGCACAAAATTGTGGTAAATCTCACCTGTTTCATCGTTCTCTATGGTGAGTGGCACATTGGTCTCTAACGGTTCATTGTTGGCGTCTAGCAGATTTATTTGCACGGATGTGCTATTCAAAGCCTGAGTAACTACTATGTCCAGCACGCGCTTGAATGTCTCTTCTTTTCCAGCGTCGAAGTAATTCCCAACGCATTCGAAGGTAGATCGAAACTTGTCGTCGATGCCAATACCAATTATGAAGGGCTTCAAAACAATCCCCTTGGCCTGCAATGCTCGCGAAACCGCACACGGATCTTCGTCGCAAGCTTCCACACCATCTGTAATCAAAATGATAATATTCCGGCAATTGTCACACTCCGTAAAATCTCCAGCCGCCTTTTCCAAGGATCGGGCAATGGGTGTAGTGCCCTGTGGAACCAGTCTTTCTAGCGCCTTTTTAATGATCAAGTTCCTATCCGGACCAATCTCAACAACCAATTCAGTATCATCGCAATCTTGATGCCCTTGCACGTGCTTGGTCTGATGTCCGTACACCCGTAAACCCAATTCGAGATTTTCGCTGTCGGTCAGACTTTCCAGCGTCTCTGCCAGTAACTTGGTGGCCAAGACAATTTTGCGCTCGCGCTCCCAATAACCGTTCATGCTATTGGATGCATCGAATACAAAGAGAATTCTGGTTGTTTCCTGACCAAGGGCGGTGCAGGAAAGCATCAGAAAAAGGATATATGCTATGGTTCTTTTCACAGTGTTTGGAATTTGCCTTGGCCATGCAAGACTCATTCCACTTTTGCGCTTATTTATATGTGGGAGATCTTAGTAATCGCCCATCGTTTCCTCCAGCTGCCCAAGAGCCGAAACCAATTGGTCGTCGCTAGGAGGAATACCATGCCATTTGTGTGTGCCTACCATGAAATCAACTCCTTGCCCCATGTTCGTCGTCATTAGAATCATGGTTGGAGAGCCTTTTCCAGACATTTCCTTGGCCTTGGCCATCGTATCGAGAATGTCCTGCATGTCGTGGCCATTCATTGTCAGCGTATTCCAACCAAAAGCTTTCCATTTTCCAGCGAGATCGCCCAAGTCCATGACTTCTGAGAGCGGACCGTCGATTTGCTGACCGTTGTAGTCGACTACAGAAATCAAATTATCCACCTTGTTGTGAGCGGCATACATCGCTGCTTCCCAAATCTGACCTTCCTGAAGTTCGCCATCGCCGTGTAGGGTATACACCATCGACTTATCGCCGTTCAGTTTTTTCGCTTGTGCCGCGCCAATCGCTACAGACAACCCTTGGCCCAATGAACCAGAGGCAACCCGAATTCCTTCCAAACCTTCTTCAGTCGCTGGGTGACCTTGCAATCGAGAATTGAGTTTGCGAAAAGTGGCCATCTCCGAAGTAGGGAAGTAGCCACGTCGAGAAAGAACGCTATACCATACAGGTGAAATATGTCCATTGCTCAAGAAAAACAGGTCCTCTCCTTTGCCGTCCATGTTCCAATTGTTGGGATCGATGTTCATGATTCCATTGTAAAGGGCGACGAGGTAATCTGTACAGCCCAGACTTCCGCCTGGATGACCAGATTGACAACCGTGAACCATTCTTAGTATGTCACGTCTGACTTGTGAGGCAATTTTTTCAAGTTCTGCTGGGCTATTCATGTTCCGTAGATTTTTTGCAAAAATAGCTAAGCCAAGCGTGCCAAGCTTTTGGTGTTCAAAACTTTTGAAAAGTGTCCAGTATGCTTTCAGGCTAGACCAACCTATGTAAATGATTATCTTTGCACCTCATTAACAAGATCTATGGCTTTAAAATGCGGTATCGTTGGCTTGCCAAATGTTGGGAAATCAACTCTATTCAATTGTCTGTCAAATGCAAAGGCACAAAGTGCAAACTTTCCATTCTGTACAATCGAACCTAACATTGGTGTTATCACCGTTCCTGATTCTCGACTAAATAAGTTGGCCGAGATCGTTCAACCTCAAAATGTGCAACCCACAACCATTGAGATAGTGGACATTGCTGGTTTGGTAAAAGGCGCCTCGAAAGGGGAGGGCCTCGGAAATCAATTTCTGGCCAATATCCGTGAAACCGATGCCATATTGCACGTCCTCAGATGTTTTGACGATGGAAATGTGGTACACGTCGACGGTTCAGTAGATCCTGTTAGAGACAAAGAAATTATCGACATCGAACTTCAATTGAAAGATTTGGAGACGGTCGATACGCGTAAGACTAAGATCTCTCGTGCTGCACGTACCGGCGACAAGGATGCCATCAAGACACTTGATTTTTACAACCGCGTGGTGGCCGTACTAGAGTCGGGAAAATCGGCGCGCACCATGGAATTGGAAGAGTTTGAAGTTCCTTTGATGAGGGACATGCAGCTGCTCACGTCTAAGCCTGTGATGTATGTTTGCAACGTCGATGAAAATTCGGTTGTCAGCGGAAATAACCACGTTGATGCTGTTCGCGAAGCGGTGAAAGATGAAAATGCTGAGATCATTGTTCTCGGAGCAGGCATCGAAGCGGATATCGCCGAGCTAGAAAGCTACGAAGAGCGTGTTGAATTTTTGGAAGACCTCGGATTGAAGGAGCCAGGTGTGGCCAAACTCATCCAAAAAGCATACAGTCTGTTGGCTTTGGATACCTACTTTACTGCTGGTGTAAAAGAAGTGCGCGCGTGGACGATTCCTCGTGGAAGTACAGCACCGCAAGCCGCTGGCGTGATCCACACCGATTTTGAAAAAGGATTTATCCGTGCAGAGGTTATCAAATACAACGATTTCGTGACGCTCGGTTCAGAGGCAGCCGTTAAAGAAGCTGGTAAAATGCGCGTAGAAGGCAAGGAGTATGTCGTTGCCGATGCGGATATCATGCACTTCCGATTCAACGTATAAATGAAAGGATTTCTCTTGGCCATATCGATGCTTTTTTCTTTGGGCGCAATTGCGCAAATGGACGATGTGGAAATGATCAAGAACATCATGCATGACCAAGAATTGGCGTGGAACAGGGGAGACCTTGATGCGTTCATGGAAGGTTACTGGAAAAGCGATAGCCTCATGTTTGTTGGCAGCAAAGGACCTACCTACGGCTGGCAGCAGACATTAGACAACTACAAAAAGGGCTATCCGAATGCACAGGCCATGGGCCAATTGACCTTCACAAACCTGCAATTTTCGCCTCTCGAGAATGACCATTTTTTGGTCGTAGGGAAGTGGCATTTAGAGCGCACCGATCTCGAAAATCTTGAAGGTCACTACTCACTTGTCTGGAAACGAATCAACGGCCAATGGGTCATCATTGCCGATCATTCAAGTTAAATGGGCGGAACTCCAATTCTCACATATGCGCTGCTCGCAGCAACAGTCCTTATAAGTCAACGCGGTTTCAAAGACCAAGCAATGCAATGGCGTTTTATGTTCAATGCCCACCAAGTCAAGGAGGACAAAGAGTATTATCGTCTGCTTTCCCACGGATTTATTCACAGCGGCTGGCCACATCTGATTATGAATATGATCGGTGTATATTTTTTCGGGCGAATCTTGGAGATGGCTTTGATTCAGAGCAAAGGTTTTGCTTTGGGAGGCTCATTGTATTTATTGCTGTATTTCGGCGCTATGGTCGTCGGTAGTTTGCCCGCCCTATACAAACATCACGACAATCCGGGTTACAATGCGCTTGGTGCCAGTGGCGCGGTTTACGGAGTGGTAATGGCCTTTGTTATGTTATTCCCCGTCGAGAAGATTTACCTGTATGCAGTCATTGGCATGCCGGCCTATGCGATGGGCGCTTTGTTTTTTGTGGTCGAGAATTATTCGGCCAAGAAGAACAATACCAATATCGGTCACGATGCCCACATTACTGGAGCGCTTTTTGGTGTTCTCTTTATCATTTTGATTTACCCCGGAAGTGTGCAGAATTTCTTCACGCAGATCATGAATAATCCGTGGCCAGACTAATTATTCCTCAAGTACCTTTTCTCTAAACAGAAAGAGGTCTTCATTCTCCCGCTTCATCAAATAAGTCTCCCGCGCAAATTGCTCTAAGGTTTCCTTATTGGTCTTCAAGTTGTACAGGTCCTGCTCAGCAATTTCACTCGCTTCACGCAATGACTCCACCTGATCGCGCATATTTCCCAACTCTGCCCGCGTTTGCAGTACATAAATCAGGTCAATATCATTGAAAAATGTCATCCATAAAAGGAAGAGCATAAAAGTCAATGAATACCTGTTTTTTAACCAGTTTGGAATTTTATCTAGCACAAGGCAAATGTAATTTCTAATGTAATGGTTACGCTTGGTGCCTTCAATTGTCACTCAACAAGCCATTGTTAATTCAAAAGAAAAGACCCCAAATCCGAAGATTTGAGGTCTCAATTATCTCTTGTCGTTATTGCTTACGATTCAACATCGTCTGCTTGCGACTCGTCTTTCGGACTGTCGTCAGCAGATTTCTTTGCTGTAGGCTTACCTTTCTTTACTTTCACTGTGATCTCTTCTTTCTTCGCATCGAAATCAACTTTGATCTCATCTCCTTCTTCGAGGTGAGCGCTTATGATCTGATCGGCCAATGGATCTTCAAGGTACTTCTGGATCGCACGCTTGAGCGGACGAGCACCATACTTTTGATCAAATCCTTTATCGGCAATAAAATCTTTTGCAGCCTCCGAAAGCTTGATGTTGTATCCCAGTTTCTGGATACGATCAAACAACTTCGTCAATTCAAGATCAATGATTTCGTGGATGTGCGCTCTGTCAAGAGAGTTGAACACTACTACATCATCAATACGATTCAAGAATTCAGGAGCAAAGGCCTTTTTAAGGGCGTTTTCAATAACACCTTTCTTATCATCCTTTACAGCATCGCTTTTCGCAGCCGTGCTAAAACCAACACCTGTTCCGAAATCAGCCAATTGTCTTGCTCCGATATTCGAAGTCATGATAATTATGCTATTTCTAAAGTCGATTCTTCGACCAAGGCTATCAGTCATCTGTCCGTCATCCAAAGCTTGCAACAACAAGTTGAATACATCTGGATGCGCCTTTTCGATCTCATCCAATAGAATAATCGAGTAGGGGCGACGTCTTACTTTTTCTGTGAGCTGTCCGCCTTCCTCATAACCTATATATCCCGGAGGTGCACCAATCAATCGCGATACCGCAAATTTCTCCATGTACTCACTCATATCAATTCGAATCAAGGCTTCCTCTGAATCGAATAGGTATTTGGCAAGTTCTTTGGCCAACTGGGTTTTACCAACTCCAGTAGGACCGAGGAAAATGAATGAACCAATCGGCTTGTTCGGGTCTTTCAATCCTGCACGATTTCTCTTGATGGCCGTTACGACCTTCTTAATAGCACCATCTTGTCCGATCACGCGGCCTTCGAGGTTGTCTTCCATTTTGGTCAGACGTTCGCTTTCTTTCGCAGCAACACGTTGTACAGGAATACCAGTCATCATAGCGACTACTTCCTCGACATGTTCAACCGTTACGGTCTCTCTGTGATTTTTGGCTTCATCTTCCCATTTGCGCTTAGCAGATTCTAATTTTTCAAGCAATTGACGCTCTTCATCTCTAAGTTTCGCTGCTTCTTCGTATTTCTGACTGCGGACTACCAAGTTCTTTTTCTCCTTGATTTCTTCCACATCTTCCTCGATTTCTAAAATCTCTTTTGGCACGTGAATATTCTTCAAGTGTACGCGAGATCCCACTTCATCCAGGGCGTCAATAGCCTTATCAGGCAAATGTCTGTCTGTAATATACCGAACAGTCAAGTTTACACAAGCATCCAGGGCCTCGTCGGTGTAATTTACGCTGTGGTGATCTTCGTACTTGTCCTTGATATTGTTCAAGATTTGGATAGTCTCTTCTGCTGTGGTAGGCTCAACGATTACTTTTTGGAAACGACGTTCAAGAGCACCATCTTTTTCGATATGCTGACGGTATTCATCGAGCGTAGTTGCACCTACACATTGTATTTCACCTCTCGCGAGGGCCGGCTTGAACATATTCGATGCATCCAAGGATCCACTAGCTCCACCGGCGCCAACAATGGTGTGGATTTCATCGATGAAAAGGATTACGTCTGGCGACTTTTCCAATTCGTTCATGACTGCTTTCATTCGCTCCTCAAACTGACCACGGTACTTGGTGCCAGCGACTAGAGATGCGATATCGAGTGTGACGATACGTTTCCCAAAGAGCACTCGAGAGACCTTCTTCTGAATAATTCTCAAAGCCAAACCTTCGGCAATGGCCGATTTACCAACGCCCGGTTCACCTATTAATATAGGGTTGTTCTTTTTTCTTCGAGAAAGGATCTGAGAAACACGTTCAATTTCCTTTTCACGGCCAACGATAGCGTCTAATTTATTCTCCTCAGCCATCTTGGTCAAATCGCGACCAAAATTATCGAGGACAGGTGTTTTACTTTTTGACTCACCTTTTTTACCGGTGCCGCCAGAAGAGAAGGAGCGATCATCATCATCTTCTTCGCTGCTTGAGCTAGGGAATTCCGCCCGAGGAGACTCAAAGTCCACGTCATCGGTCAGAATTGTTTCGAATTCTTCCTTTGCCATATCGTAATCAACATTGAATGAATGAATAGCACGGGTGGCAACATTGTCGTCATCTTTTAAGATTGATAGCAACAAGTGCTCGGTGCCTATTATTGGACTTTTGAAGATCTTGGCCTCTAAGTAGGTGATCTTTAAAATCTTTTCTGCTTGTTTTACCAATGGGATATTCCCTTTGACCGGATTTTTGCCCACGGTTGTCTTGATCGAACCTTCAACCGTTTTTCTCAATCGACCGAGATCAACGTTTAACTTTTCGAGTATTTTGATGGCGGTGCCTTCTCCTTCTCGGATAATTCCGAGCAGTAAATGCTCCACTCCAATATAATTATGCCCAAGACGGAGAGCCTCCTCTCTACTATAGGTAATCACATCTTTCACACGTGGCGAGAATTTCGCTTCCATAAATTTCTATTGAGATTTGAGACTAAAGTACAACTAAAAGTATGCCAGAATCAAATATATAGGTACAAGTTGGTGTAGGCTAAATCTTCATTGTCAATTTTCCACAGAATTTTGTGCAAAATAACACGTCGGAGATACCATAAAAAGCCTTATTTAAGACGTATTTTCGCTGTCTTGGTGAGCAGGGTGTTTTATTCTGCCACACATTAGTACCTAAACAAGACGAAATGGCAGATGGAGAAAAGATAGTCTCGATCAATATTGAGGACGAAATGCGTTCAGCCTACATCGATTACTCGATGTCGGTGATAGTATCTCGTGCTCTTCCTGATGTTCGAGACGGATTAAAACCAGTACACCGACGTGTTCTTTACGGAATGCTCGATCTAGGTGTGCTTTCAAACCGTGCACATAAGAAGTCGGCGAGAATCGTTGGTGAAGTACTGGGAAAGTATCACCCACACGGTGATAGTTCGGTATACGATGCGATGGTGCGTATGGCCCAAGATTGGTCTTTGCGTTATCCAATGGTTGACGGACAAGGTAACTTTGGTTCGATTGACGGAGATAATCCGGCAGCGATGCGTTACACGGAGGCACGTCTGAGAAAGATTGCTGAAGAAATGTTGGCCGACCTTGAAAAGGAAACGGTTGACTTCCGATTGAACTTTGATGATAGTTTGCAAGAGCCAACAGTGCTTCCTGCAAAAATTCCAATGTTATTGTGTAATGGAGCCAGCGGTATTGCCGTGGGTATGGCAACGAACATGCCTCCACACAATCTCACAGAGGTAGTCAACGGAACGATAGCTTACATCGACGACAACGATATTACTATCGATGGCTTGATGGAGCACGTCAAAGCTCCAGACTTCCCAACAGGTGGAACAATCTTCGGTGTAGAAGGGGTAAGGTCGGCATTCGAAACAGGTCGCGGACGAATCGTTATGCGTGCTCGGACGAGGTTCGAAGAATTCAAGAACGGTCGTGAGGCGATCATTGTTGATGAGATTCCGTACCAAGTGAATAAAGCCGACATGATTCGCAAGACTGCGGACTTGGTGAACGAGAAGAAGCTGGACGGAATTTCTGAGATTAGAGATGAGTCGGATAGAAATGGAATGCGCATCGTTTACGAAATTAAGCGTGACGCAATTCCTAACGTGGTTTTGAATAAGTTGTTCAAGTACACGCAGTTACAGACTTCATTTTCAGTAAATAACATCGCGTTGGTCAAAGGAAGACCGGAGATGTTGAATCTGAAATCGCTGATCTCAAACTTTGTGGAGCACCGCCACGATGTTGTTATTCGACGTACGCGATTTGAACTAAGAAAAGCTGAAGAGCGCGCCCATATCTTACAAGGTCTGATCATTGCATTGGACAACTTGGACGAGGTAATCCAGTTGATTCGTGGATCGAAGACTCCTGAAGAAGCCCGCACAGGTTTGATGGAGCGATTCGAATTGAGTGAATTGCAAAGTCGTGCAATCCTGGACATGCGATTACAGAAACTCACAGGACTTGAGCGCGACAAGTTGCGTGCCGAGTTTGACGAGTTGATGGCTACGATTGCTGGATTGAAAGAGATTTTGGAGAATGAAGCATTGCGCTACCAAATCATCAAGGATGAGCTAATCGAAATTCGTGATAAGTATGGTGACGAACGTCGCTCAGTCATTGAATTCTCTTCAGCTGATCTGTCAATTGAGGACATGATTCCAGATGAGCAGGTCGTAGTTACGATTAGCCATGCGGGATATATCAAGCGTACGAAGCTGTCTGAATACCGAACTCAATCGAGAGGTGGGGTAGGTTCAAAAGCAAGTACTACAAGAGACCAAGATTTCTTGGAGAACATATTCACTGCTACGAATCACAACTGGCTCTTGATATTTACCAAGAACGGTAAGTGTTTCTGGATGAGAATTTTCGAAATCCCTGAAGGATCGAAGACCTCAAAAGGAAGGGCAGTGCAGAACCTCTTTAATATAGAGCCAGACGATAAGATTCTAGCCTATATTCCTGTGATCGATTTGAAGAATCCTGAGTACGTTGAGTCAAACAACTTGATTTTGTGTACGAAGAAAGGATTGATCAAGAAGACAACCCTAGAAGCATATTCTCGTCCGCGATCGAACGGTATCAATGCTATCACGATCCGAGAAGGAGATGAGCTATTGTCTGCGCGCCTGACCGACGGTACAAATGATATCATCATGGCACTTCAATCAGGAAAGGCAATTCGCTTCCCTGAAGAAAAAGTGCGTGCTGTGGGTAGAACTGCTCAAGGTGTTAAGGGTGTGACATTGGCCGGACCTAAAGATGAAGTTATAGGTATGATTTGTATTTCGAATACGGAATCAGATGTACTTGTCGTTTCTGAGAAAGGATATGGAAAGCGATCTCCTGTAG
>JADFAK010000011.1 GCA_015665315.1 Flavobacteriales bacterium
AGCAATCTCACAAGTAGACATTCCCTTTTTCATCGTACTGACCTGATAGATAATAGCAAAAGCTTTTGGTAAAGGAAACTTGAGTTTATGGAAAAGGGTATGTGCCGTTGGAGACTCGTCGTATCTACATTTCTGGCACCTACGATGAAAGAGTGTAGCCCCTTTGATATGCTCCGTGTATCCGCACCTGCGACAAGAATATCCGCCTGACCATTTGAGATCGCAAAGAAGTGCTTTACAAGCCTCTTCTGTTCTATAAAGCTCGATGAATTCGAGTAATCCAAGTTGTTGTGACATAGCTGAATCGTTTAATTTTCAGCTAATTACTTGCCTCAGAACGTAACCAATTTACGTGGTGGTGTGTAACCCGTTAATCCACTAAATCTTTGATCTCCGTTCCATAAAAAACATCAAAAACCATCCCTTTATTGAATTTGTCTACTACCAAATTCCAATCTGAAACGTAAAAGGAAGAATCCTTTAATCTTATAAAAGGCGTTTCACGAAAAGATTTGAGATCAGCAGGATTGAAATGTGACGGGATTTCTTCCCTTAAATCTAATGTCCAAAACTCAATTATTGGATAGATAATTTCGTTTCCAAATTTTAGATAAGCCCTCATTTGCATTTTGTCACCATCAAAACCTGCTATGTATATACCCAACAAGTTTTTAACGTAATCCTTGAATGAATCGATATTCTGGGTCTTGAGCCATTTCTGTATCGGAATTTTAAATTCCTCTGTATTATTCAAATATTCAAGATTTTTAACCATGCGAAAAGCATAGGTAAAAACATTTTTAGAATATTTCAAACTATGAGTATTGACCCACATTGGCCAGATCAATCGGGTTAGCCTCTCCAATGAACCACTTGGTAAATCTGGTCGAGTATTAAGTCCACTGCGCTCATCAAATACTTCATTTGCCACCAAAATTGCTTTGAATAAAGACAATTCTTCCTTCGGGCTGAGATTATTGGTTGATCTTCCATTATAACATTGAATTGCCGACGAAATTACAGATAGACCAGCATGGCTATTAAAAATTTGCAAATCCTCTTCCCCTAAATCATTTATTGCATCTCGTACGCGCCTTTGCTCAAAATTGGGTTGCCTATCAATAATCTCATTTAGCCAATTACTTTGAATTTCTTTCGAATTGGTCTGAAAATGCAATTGCCCATTAAGAAAACAACAAAGCTCTATTACAGGCTGAAGGGGCATCAATCTGATGAGAGATTCAATAGTTGGTAACGGTTTAGCGTAAATATTAGAATAAATTAGGAGTTTACCGATCTGCATTTAAACACATATTAATCTCAACAACTAGAATATCATTTCTGAATTCAAGTTAATCACTTTGAATCCAATATTTGATTCATTTCAATGAATTCTATTCAAGCAATAATAGAAGAATATTTATGCATTACTCGGTTCCTAAAGAAAATCATACGTTGCGCAAAAGCCTACATTCAAAGCAATGAGACACCATAAACCTGTTTCAGCTTCTCTTCCAGATATTCATTCCTTCGATATTGACAATGTTATAAACGCGAAGCTGGTTCTATTCTAGGCTAAAAATTCATAATTCCCTACTTTTGAACCCGACATATCGAATTAACGCATAGCGTAACTGTATTCTATTTCCGAAAACCGCCAAGTTTTGAAACAGACAGGAATACAAGACAAGCCGCGCCTACATAGGCGTGAGCTCTTCTTGTTCTGTTTGTGGGTGCTTGGCGGTACCTCGGAGATGAATGAGTTTGAGTCTCACGCTTTCTTTTTACTAACTCGGTTTCTTCCGAGACTCAAAGGGCCAAGAAAATTTCTTAATCATGTATTACAAACTCGTAGCAGTTCGGCTCTTCGTTGTTGCCTTATTGTGTATTCCCTTTTATTCCAACGGACAGAATTACGTTGTCTATCACGGCATCCCAAACACAATCGGAGGAGCTCCTGATTTAGCGGTTCAGTACTATCAAAGTTTGCTAGCTGAAGCAGGCTTCTTACTTAAAGATTACATCTCATCTAATGGTAAGACTACGATGGGACCGTATCATTCCACTGGTGACATCGCCTACGCCGAGAAAAAACTAGTTTCTCTTTCATTTCAGCTTCAAATCGACCTTCGATTTGATTATTCTCAGGTTAAATCCAAGGAAAAACTCAAGTATCGGATTACAGGTCCAGAAGTCAGTTACTTCTTTCAAGGTAATATTGAGGTCACGCCAAAAATCACGCTTCTTATTCGAGATGCCAACACCAATCAGTTGATAGAAAAAATCCTCCTTGATCTTGACAAATTTGACGTTTGGATTGAAAATATTGAAGCTTCCCAATGGTCTGAAATAAACCTTATTCTCTATCAAGAAAACATGGTCGGTATTAACGATGTCTTGGCAGATCGATTCTTTGAGTTTGAAGATGAAATCACTGAACAACTTCAAGCCAAACTACCCAAATCAAAGCTTGAGGAATTCGACAAGATTGCCCAAGAAATTAAAAGCCGAAACTAAGCTAACATTCTAATTCAAGAAACCATGAAACTTACTTTTCTATTCGTAATTATCCTACTTCTTCAATCATCTTCTTCCGCTGGCCAATTTTCTATGCAGGCTGGTAATATGTCAGTAGAAAATAGCACTGACAGGAATTCAAATCAAAACAAAACTCCGACGATCTCATTGGTCGAATACCAGCGAGCGAGTTCGAATGGAATATCTCCGGCCCTTCTTATTGTGGCGGGAATCGGAGCCGCAATTGGAGGAGCCGTTCTATCTGCGAACGGCAGTTTCGCAGGCCCCCTACTTATGACTGGTGGCATTGGAATGGTTTCCACGGGAATTGTTGTCGCCGTGCACAATACTAAAAACAATGAGTTTACAGGAATATCGGTAGCCTATTTATTTTAGGTAGGCTTGTTCGAATTAAGAAGCTAAAAAATAAAGCAGCCCCTTCATCTTAAGTTGTGGGCTGTTTTATTCTTTGTCGGATTCTTTATCGAGACTTTGTTCATTCGAATTTTCTCTTAGTTCGACTAATCTATTTTTTACTTTTTCATCTGACGGCGATTCAGGTGGATCTTGAATCCGATCAGTTTCGATTCCCAGTGTTTTAAACCTGTACTTCTTACCCCACTTTACTCCAGTTAACCTTCCATTTCGTTCGTAAAATGACATCCCTTTTTCGGCCAATTTTTCTTGCAGTGATTCTCGGGTAGAATCTCCTTTCAAAACCTCTTTAAGAAATTGTTTTAATTCCGTTTCTTTGTTGCGAACTGCGTCTTTTCCCGTGCGCACAGAACTATGCTTTAACTCGGGGAATCTTTTTAAATGGTAATCTTGAAATTGCTCCCTTAAAGTTGAGAGTTCATCTTTTGACATTCTTAGACTTTTACCTTGAGTATCGGTTGCTCCACATATTACATGCAGATGAATATGCTCCTCCAGATGTGGAACAATGTAATAGAGCCCTTTTGGGTTTCTAAGTGAAATATATTTCTGGGCCATTTCTATGAGCTTTTCTCTATTGAGATATCTTGAATCTTCAGGTCCAAAAGAAATTATCTCGTGGCCAAGCACATTCGAATCCGACCTTCTAACATCCCGTTTCTCATCATTATTCAAAAACTCCCTTGCTAGTTCCTGATGGGTTTCTGAAAAAACATTGTGCTTGATTTCAAACCAAATATCCTTGTCTCTTGAACTCTTGTTCCTAGAAACATAAGCCAGCGCCTGAGAAAAACTTCGACTCTTTCTTGTCCTAATTTTAATGATGGCCATGCTTTTTTAACTCTTCAATTGCTGCTAATAGCACTTCCTTGAGCTTGATGTGCTGAGTTCGGCAATACATCGATTTAATGGTGCTTACTTCTTTGATTACATTTTGTGTATTCAATGCTTCTTGCAAGAATTCAAGTAGTTTTTCTGAAGGCATCGAATGATGAATCACAATCGGAGTCCCCTCCAATTCTTTGTCCACTAGTTTTAATAGAAGCTTACTCTTTGACTCTTCGTACAACTGTGCCCTTTCTTCAAAAGCTGAAAACCGTTTTTTAGGTAGCTTGATTGTCAATTCAAAAAACATATTCCTCAATTGCCTCTTGTATAGGCGTTGATATAACTTTCGGTATTCATCCTTAGCCTTTTGTAACATTTCTGCATCCGAATGTCTGTCCAACCCCCTTTGCCTCAAATAGGCTTTTTGAGTTGGGAAACCCTCCAATATGGAACTGGTCTTAGTCATTTCTAATTTCAGTTGGGGCTTCTACAAAAGACTTTACATTCATTCTAGCTCTTCTCCTAAGCTTAAACTGCTTGAAATAGGGCTTGATCTTGTAGTTAATCAGGGGAAGGCTTCCATGGACAATCAAAACCCTTCCAGCCGGCAATTCACGCACCTGAGAGGGTGTAAGTACAGGCATCACTTGACTAAATTTTTCGTCCACTTGCACTCGGTGGAATCCTGATAGTTTACTTAACTCTTGAGAAGTAGATAACTGCTGGGCAGGATAAAATATCTTGGTCAAACAATTTGATAACAACGTCTCTGATTCAAGACCATATCTTTTTCGAAGTTGGGCTTCGTTCTGACACAACAATAGAAGTGACAATCTATATTTTCTTGCAACACCAATGGAAGAAACAAGACTCGGTATCTGTTGTAGCACAGGCAATTCATCAAGAAGGAAATACACATCCTTTTCACCATTCTCTGGAATTCTCTTCATCAAATTTCCAAATGCCATATCAAAAAAGATGCTCAGTAGAACCGAGTTCTCACGGATTTCCGTGGAATTGGATTGCAAGAACACAACTACAGGTTTTTCTCTCAACTCAGTAAAACCAATGTCATTTGACCTCGTTATCTCTTCCATGTTCTCAGTAGATAACGGTGCGAGTGCAGCTTTGCAGGTAAAGAGAATAGAACTCTTCATTTTTTCACTTCCAATTTTGTGAAAGGTTTTGTACTCCTCAAAGCTTTCATCATCCAAATACTGCGCTGCCAACACGTCTACTTCATCTTCTCCAGATATAAATTTATTGACCAATGATTTTACTCGTTGGAAAGTTGGCTTCCCTTCTGCAAGTGCTATTTCGACCAGAACTGACAAGATCATTTTCGACGACAAATTCCAAAATGGGTCGGAGGAACCATCTCCCAATGAACTATTTATTATAAGCCCGGTCATGCTCTGTATCTCTGATTTACTTGTGGCAAGTGCTAGAGGATTGAAATGATCACTCTTTTCGGGATTACTGGGATTAACAATCACAGTTCTATACCCCTTGGATTCCATGTACGCCTGGCAGATGTCCTCGAGTTCTCCTGAAGCATCATTTACCAGATATGAACGCGATCCATCTGCCGACAACAACTCAGGAATAATTATCCCTGACGATTTCCCGCAGCCAGTACTCCCCTGAACGTAAGTATGCATCTGAGAAACTCGAGCTGATAATTTTTTCGCACCTATACTTTGCCCCCTGTTAAATCTCGAAAGAATTGCGCTAGGATGAGAAAAATTACTTCCTTCCCCTGTATTACGCTTTGGTGGTGAGAGTATTTCTGAGACTACGTCTCCGAAAAGACCAGTTAGGTTATATAAAATTGAAAGTATTGTCTTCATGATTCGAGAATTTTAAAGGTGATAATGAACCATCAGAGACCAGACTATATCTGGAACTCTGATGGCATCCATAAACTCAAAGACTTCAGAGACTAAAGTCTTTTGGAAAGGATCGAGGAGATGCCTTCCAAAAGTTTGGCGCACATAAGAATTAGTGCAGCCAAAAACGTTCTCAATAAATTGAACATTGCAAGTAAAATCTGGCCTAATAACTCAGCTCCTTTCATCCTTTACAAGCTGTATGGTCCAACAAACGATGATATTTCAACCTGTGCTCCATGAGATTCCAAAAGAGCTTTGTAAAAGCTACTCAGCAGAATAAAACGTCTTTCTTCTTGCAGGTCATTTGGTACATGAATTAAGAAGACTTTTACCCCACTCAAATCATCGAGGTCAACCTCGTTGGAAAATATCTCAACAAGGTCCCCAGTAGTTTCAGGCAAGCCTTCTAACAAGTGATGCCCTTCTTCGGAAAAAAAACTAAACCAAAGCCCGTTTTCCACAAGATCCGATTCCAAGATCACCGCAGCTTCTCCACCATTAAACTTACTGGCTTCGTTGAGCGTTTGGGCCAAAACTGGGAATATGACAGAATGATTACTTCCTTCCCTAGTCAATCGAAGAGAGCTAATCTCTTGGTTCAGTTTTACCATGAATTCTTTTTCTCTAGAAAATCGTTTTAGACTATGTCCAAAGATTTCGCTCTCCTGTGCTATCTGATAAGTTTTACTTCTCTCAAACCGAGTAGATGAGATCCTTCTTATCGCTACTGCCACACCTTTCCACCTGTCTTTATCGAGTCCAACAAAAGACACCAAGTCCTCAGATTCTAAGTGGGAGTTATATTCATCAGTAGTATCAATCAGAACCCAAAGTTTTGAGTTTTCTGGGGATTGTCGTTGCCAAAACATCCAAGTTCCGACCACGCCAATGGCAATGGTCGAAACAATTACTATTACCCACTTCATGATCTATTGCGATTTGAAATGTGCAAGGAGCCGAAGTATGTTTTTAACCTCGGTGGATGCTGTGAAAACACTCTTGGCTCACCTTTGTCTGGTCTGAATATTAAATTCTCATGTATAAATTGCGATATGGCTTTTTGGTAAGACCCAATAACTGACTGCTCATTTCCTTTCGCATAGTCAATCACCTTTTCCTTGTATTCCGCCAAATCAGACAGCTTCTTGCGTAGAGCAGTGTCTTTGTCATTTAACTTATCCAAACTTTTGGAGACCGCTTGTCGTTTTTTGACTAGCTCCGTTCGTTCATCTCGTCTTTTCAGATCCTGATCGCTTGGTTTACCAACGTGCAATACGATTGCTCCGACAACGAGGATCATCATATTCACAATAGCAAACGCTGCAGGTCCGATCTCTCTGACTTCGTCGGCAACATACAATGTGGTTGATTCCATACCCGATTGGATGGCTGTAACATCCATATACTGGACTCGGTAATACCCAATCCCGAAAAAAAGCAGGAAAAAGGATACAGTCCAACCTAACATCAACAATGTGCGTTTCATCTTAGTTGTTCCAAACTTTTGTAGAGTCCATGGAACAGCTTTTGTGCTCAATCCCACTAGGACAGAAATTCCTAGTGCACCGAAAAAAGCAGACACATTATTCGAGAAAACAAACAAAAATGCCATCGAGTTAAACAGAGTCTCCCCGAGGATTAAAAATCCCACCATAAGCTGTGTTACTCTATATGGCTTCATGTTAAGCACGGAAATGCGGCCTATTTGAGTTTCCAAAACTCCAAGCTCGTGGCCCCTGGCATCCCGTTCTTCTCCTAATTCTTTTCGCTTTTCCTCGACATCCTTTTCCTCTCTTGAAGCAGCCTCCAAATTGGACTCTGCTTGGCACTCTTTGTAGTTGGTAGACAACAATTCATTGAAGTGAGCAACGACCGAAGACAAGGCAACAGAAATACTCCCACCAGTCAATGGTGGCCGGTTTTGAGAAGCAGCTTCTCTTGCCATTGAATTCGACAATTCAATGCCTTCTTGACAACCCGAAGTGAGTTTTAGATCAAGATTATCATTGACAATCTTTCGAAATCTCTGATTTACAAATTTAGAGTTCATGGTAATACATTTTAAAAAGTTTCAATTTTTCAAATGCTTAGCATGTTTGATCTCCACTCTAACATAGAAATGCCGGTCCACCAAGCTCTACACACCGCTAAAAAAGACCATAAGAGTTATGGGGAACGGGGACAAGGTGACAACCGTTTTCCTGATTTGTTCATTACCATCAGGAAAACGGCTCGATCTCTATCGAAAATTCTAAAAAGGTGTGTTTTTAACTGCATTATTCAAGTAGTGCCTCGCTCATTCGATCGAGTCTGGCTTCACTTGGGATGCAATCAATTGGCCAACGATAAAACCCTTTTAAATAGAGGATAAAGTATCCTGAATTGGAAAAAATCGACTTTAAACAGGAAATTATTTTTCAAATTAGGCCGTTTCTCACTGCCAGAACAACAAGTTCAATTACTGAATCAACATTGAATTTATGTTTCATCGATGCCAGTCGCTTTTCAACTGCGGAAAGGGTAATCGGAGTGCTTGAACCTGAAAATTCCTTTTCTATTGCAATCTGAGAATGTCCTTGACTTAACAAGGTCAAAATTACCCTATCAATCTGGTCTATTGATATTGAAGAGTAACTGGAAACTTTGATTCTAAGTGAAGGACTCACAAACCGCTCGCCACTTTCTACAGATTTTATCGCCTGAAGAAGCTCTGACAAACTCATTCTTCCCTTTAAAACATACGCATCAACCCTCAATTTATCGAATAGATACTTGACCATCGAAGAATTATCGACATTAGATAAGACAACAAATCCAGTGTATTTACACTTATCCTTCACATTTTTTATCAATTCGTCTCCAGAATTAATCCCCCGAGGTGCTATTCCCCCTTTGATTACAAGATCAATGATCGCGAAATCAAAAGTCTCTGTATTCAATTTGAATTGGGCATCATACAGATTGTCCACGTGCACAATCTCGCAATCAGGATACTCTTTCTTCAAGGTGTTTTGAAGTCCGATCGCCAACAAACCATGATCCTCTAAAAGTAAAAACCTGCGTTCACCCTTCTCGGTCATAGGCGTATTGTTAGTGAGTATTTATTATCAACAAGGTCAATCCAAACTGATCCGCCAAGCACTTTGATTCGATCTCGTAGAGAACTGTACTCCATTTCACCCTTAGCAGCAACTACATTTTTCACTGTGTTCACTGACCTAATTAATACCTCATCCTCAATTTTCATTTCAAACTGAATTTCAGAGCTCAAATCGGCATGTTTCAGAAGGTTCGCAAAGACCTCCTTTATTATCGATATAATTTCAAATTTTAAAGCTTCACTCAATTGATCCGCCAATTCAAGATCAATTAGTTGCCTATTGAGCACCTTTTTGGACATTAAGTCAAAATCACGAATAATCAGTTCGAGTTGCTCGATAAATGGTACTTTGTCAAAGTCGATTGCGAAATTATCATGGGAAATAGCCCTAATTTTTTCGTAAGTCCTTTCCAGATCATCGCTCACAGCTAACAATTCTTCGTTAGTAGCTCCATCGACCAAAGTATTAGAACGGTGAAGGCAGAAGAGCACATCATTGGCAATTTCATCGTGGATGATGCCGGCCATTTTCTGGCGTTCATCTTGCCTTGCTTCGAGCATATTGATCGTTTTCTCCTTTTGATTTAACTCCCTCTCTTTGGCAATGCTTCGGATTATAAATACCAATGCAACTATTAACAGAATAGCTAATACGGCCAATAGATTTCTAACAAGACGTTCGGATTGAATGAGCTTTGATTTGCTCTTAATTTCCTTTTCTAGAATCTGATTTTGTCGCTCTCTCTGCTCGCTTTCATATTGTATGGAAACAAATTTCGACTGCATTTGAGCAATACTTCGATCAAGGCTATCCTTCAATACGGTTGAATAGAATAAATCTTCCGTATTTCTATTCATTCGCCCTTTCAATGCATACATTTCGATTAACGAAGGAATTTCACCCTGCTCAGAACATAAGCCCATTGCTTCTTCCAGCACAAAATTTGCTTGTTCTTGATCTCCGAAATAGTACAAGCATTCAGCCAAATGTAGGCTGCTCGAAACAACTCCTGGGACATTATTAAGGCTCTTTCGTATGCTTAAACAATTCATAAGATTTTCTCTTTCATCCGAGTGGCTTTTCAAATATCTAGTGTAGTAGAGATTATCCATCACCATTGCCGCATATCGAGGAAACTGTATCGAATCTAAATACTGTCTGCTTTTGTCAAATGAATCGATTGCCGCTTCCAAATCACCTCTATTTCTATGCACGACACCTAGGTTGTTCAAAACGACCAACTTTTCAATATTACGCTGAGCCATCTCAATCGACTTGACGTGCAATTCAATGGCCTTCGACCATAGACCGTACTCATTGAAAGCAATAGCCAAATTATTGTTCACTGATATTCTCTGATACCCTCCTATACTGTCTGGCATGTATCGAAGCGCTTCAATAGCAAATTTTTCTACTCTATGAAAATCTTTAACATCAACGCACAGATTTGACATGTTCAGATAACATTGACAAACAGCCATAGAATCCCCTTCCAGCAGATAGTGTTCAGTCCCCTCGCTAAAAACTGCAAAAGATTCAACTACGTGCTGCTGGTTCAACAAACTCAATCCAGAATCAAGATAAGAAACAGGAGTAGATTCGGCCCCAATATTTTGACCGAACATCCCCCTTTGTACAAACAGAAACACACACAATACACCTAGGACGCAGAAAACTCTCATAATTCCAATAACACTTGACAAACAGAAGTTTACATGATACAATAATTCCAGAACAAACTAATAATTGAGATATGAATAAGACAGATTTAATCAACGTTTTAAGTATTGTAAGATTAACTGAGGATTGTGTTAACTTACCTTTGGAAGAAGTCCGTTCAGAATTCACTGCTCTTGGATTTCCTGTTAAATTTCAGCAATTCCCAAAAAAGGGAGTTCAGAAATACATTGCTGTTTATTTTGATAGACCCCGCAGACCTCTTTGGCAATTGCACATTTCTGAAAAAGAATTTGCAATTCGTCTCGAAAAACTCTTCTCTATTGTAGAAGGATTCGATTGGGTACGTCTACGAAATTGAAGATTCTATTTTGACCGCATACTTTATGCGGTCGTTTTTATTTGGTCAATCTTTGCAATAAACTAGCAATACTCTTCATGTCAATTTCACTTTGCACAACATGCTGATGAGCCGCCCCTCCATTCAATATATAGGGTGCATATCGTCCGGTCTTCATATTGCGCACCACGTGCCACTGGCCTTGTTCTCTGCTGCACAACAAATCCACCAAGTTCTCCCACAGATCTTGATCTATTTTTGTACCCTTGAAAAGAGCCGACACACACTTAAAACTATCTCTGATTAAAACGAATCCATACCCGTCATTCAAAACTTTTAAAGCAGAACCTAAAGGGCGATTCCCTGCTATCATGCTAGGTGTTGGCTCTGCTTCTATTAACATCAGCCCTTTTTGGTTTCCTGGCAGCCTCATCCCAGGAATTACTGCGAAATTTCCAGAATAAACACCATATACTGATTGATAAACACCATCTTTTTTGTCTTTGAAAAAATCTGAGAGCCCCGCCAAAAGTTCCAAATAGCAGACTTGACCATGATAAATAATCTCCCAAAAATGCATCATTATTAATCGAGCAATCTGTTCACCCCAAGCTACTTCAAGTGAAACACATACTTTTCCAAGTAGCAACTGTTGCGACCCTCTGCTTAATCGAGCCTCTGAGCAAACCACTTTCTGGTTGTGGTACGAGTTCTTCATCCAAGACAAGACTTTCGAAAAAGACGGCTCTCCTTTCAAAGCGGTATGATCCGCAAAATACTTTAAGGAAGCAACAACACTCCTTTTAATCTCTTCTGAGTTTTCCAATTTATCATTGCTGTTAACCATACAAAATGCAACAGCGCTAATAGAGGCGTCCATGAGAGACTTCTTCCATTCTGCCGTTAACCATTCTTGATACCGCTCATTGGTCCTCGAATTTTCAAATGTCAATCTAACTTGGTGGGCTGTCTTAATAATGTTTCCTATATGCTGCGCGTGTGCCCCTCCTTTGGCATCGATCTCATTTACTTCATTCAAAAGCTGCTTTAGTGGCCAACGCAATTCCCCTAGATTTAAATCTTGAGCGACAAGTTGACTACAAGAATAGGCTTGCCTTCCACCATTTTGGACATGCTCATCAAAAAGAATCAATGGATTAACTCCTGAAGACACTGCAGATCCAAGCCCAAACACGGCCGCATTCGGCCAATATGCCTGACACAGCAAATCATTTCCTTTTGTTTGTATCCCCATTTCCATAAAATCAATATCTAACTTATGTGAGGGTAGGCAACTTCTGAACAAAAGATCTGCAAAATACTCATCAAGATGAGGATGGGTGTGAGAAATTGTTCTATCCAATTTTACCAAGGAAACTGGTATTTTGGGCATGCCTTTTTTATTCCTCAATAGATATCTCAGATACTGAGAGCTCTTTTTGCTCAGACTATGAATAATTCCACCGTTTGAGTCAATATAATCTTGGTTAAACCGTATCATCTTGTTTACTATTTCTGCGTAGAAGAATCATCGAAGCATCATCACTAGGCCAATTAAATGGCTTGGTTGCTCCCCACTCGTTTAAAACTGTTTTGTGAAATTCCTTTGTTAAATCAACAATCCCATTTACTGGAAAACGATGCTTGTTTATCATGTTTTGGAGTTCAAGCCTGTCCCAAACAGGTGAAAATCCGTCTGTCGCCAAACACAGCGAATTCAAGTTAGCTACGTCTCCAAAGGCGTTCAATGTAAACACTCCTGCCTGGGAATACAAAGGATTGTAATACTCTCCATCTTGATCTGACAAGTCAATATCCTTATTGTTAATTTGTATTTGCCCATCTCCACAACTGAAGATCATGAACTCTTTTTCAGCGACGGCAAAACACATGACAGTAGTAGAAAACAAATTACGCAACGCCGATGCATCGGACCTTCCTTGCGTGCTAAAAACACGCAGTAAAGGATTAATACTCTTACTCAACTGCTTCTCTATCTCAGAAAGCAAGCGAAGCATCCCCAGTTCTCCGAGCCTATATTTTCTAGTGGTCAGCTTCCGCGCCACTGTAGAAACGATAACTCTTGAAAACAAAACCGCCGCAAATTCATTTCGAGAAAAATCACTAATCAAACTGGCCTCCCCGCTCGTACATCCATCACACACCACACCAACAATGACTTTGTCATCAAAATATACATTCAAAGTATCTTGATTGTTTAACCCAACTTGGGCATGTCCAAATCCCTGACGCGTTATAGCGCCGACTGTAAACGGATGAGTCGTTTTCTCGGTAAATCTCAAATCACCAAAATCATTCTTGAATGGTGCCTTCTCCCAGTGTTGGATTCTCATTCTATTTGAAGATTGTACTGATTAATAAAAAAGGTTAAACTCTTTGGATCTGTTTTTTCAGATGCCTTTGAATGTCCTCGTTTTGGCTTTATATGCCTGAGGCGGACTGGTCTTTGAATCGCTTTGCGCCTCGTGTCTGCTTTCGAAGAAAAATACGGTCGATTGCTTGAACAAAAAATTGACTCGAAAAAGGAATACAACCGTGGCTCAACTTGTTTTATCTCAGATATTCTGGTTAGTGCTTGCTTCACCATTGGATCTTCGAACAATGCATGGCCTTCTACACGATTTAATCCTGTTGTCGCAAACCTCATTAAGTTCACGTTTTGAGTTAATGCAGTGGATGTAGAAACCATTGGCTTCACTGGCATTTGAAATGGATGATATCCTATCATCAACTCAAAGCACATTATTGAAAGGATAAAAATATCGCTGCGCTTGCTGAATTCAGATTTCCCATCCTCGTTCTTTCTCAATCTTAGAATCTCAGGACAATTGTACTCCTCTCTTGCTAAACCACAGGAAGGCATTTCACCTACCTTAGCTGAATCAACATCCATAACACAGACTTTTCCAGCACCATTGATCTGTATGTTTTCAGGGTTCACATCTCCGAGAATGATTTTGTTTTCGTGCAATAATTTCAAGATTGAGAATACTTCTTCGATCAAATCAATTGCCTCTTTGTCGTTCTTCAGGTGAAGGAATTTCTTCGACTTCAAGTCGTACAGAACACTATTAAACAACTTCAAATCAGACATTTTTTTCATAGAATATCCCACTACCTTTCGATCTTCATCAACCGAATAACCAGGCTTCTCAGGCAACGCCAATTGTGTAGAATAACTTGTTAAATCAATTGCTCTTGCCTTATCACAAAGGGCTAGTATTTTTTGATACTTCAATTCACTTTGATTGGATGGGAACAAGAGCTTAAAACATTTTGATTCATTTAATTTAAAAACGCTTCCCTCTCCTCCTCTACCTATCTCGGTGAGATTAGTGGTGTCTAACTCTGTATTGTCAAAAAGAAACTTCATCTTAAACTGTATTAATTACCTGTTGCGACCAGAGGTCAAATGCTCGTCTAATTCCCTTTGGATCATTCTGTTCAATTGAGATGTACTCTGTAAAGCCAAGCTCTTCTCGCAACTTTCGCAATCGATCAACAGTGAGTTCTTTGTTAGTTAATCCAATTAGTACAGCGCTCTTTAAATCACCTTCCTGCTTCAAACCTTCAATAAGGCGCTTGATCTGGGCAGGCGAATTTTCTGGCTTGCTATAGGTATCTTCACCGTCTGTTATCACAGCTACAGTGATAAGAGGTTTTCTTGTGTTTTCTTCTTTCAGGAAATTGGCTTCTACATTGAGAAGGGACAATGATTCAAAAAGTGAGTCATACAGAGCCGTCATGCTTCGAGGCTGGTATGTTGCATTGCTTAACTCTACAACCTTATCTTTTCCCTTTGCATCTAACCGAGTCAACGCATTTAGCATTTTGCTTTCATGATCGAACGAATGTTGCATAACAAAAAGTGCATTTTGCTCACATATCATACTTTCTCGCAAGGCAGTAAGCGCCAAATTCTGTCTTTGGATCACTATGTCTCTATAAAAGAGCATAGAACCGGACGCATCAACAAGTAGTGCTGCGTAGACTGGGTTCCTCATTAAACCTTCTTTTGATTCAGGTTTGTAGTCTCTGTTAACCGTCACTAAGTTTTCAAAACCCTCTTTACTGATTACTTCATCCTCAAGTAATTTGGCAAATGTGTGCACAGCGCTCGAAGCAATACTATTCACGTATTGTCGAATTTTGATTCCTTTTAATTTGCTGCCTGATTCTTGCTCATACCATTTAACAACTTCGACAAGCTGAAATCGACTTATATCAACAAATGGTTTAGCTACAGTCGTGTGAAAATGCTTTCTACTATTGGCTCTTTGACGTAAGTCATTCAAGTGACTCTTAACCTGAACATCAATAAGATTCTTTTGCTCGAAAAATCGAATGAGCTGAAAGAAGGTTCTTCTTTCTTTCGGCAAAGCATTTCTTTTTCTAAAGTACATTGCCCGGCAAAGCATTTCAGAGCACACTCCCGCCTGCAACAGACTGTCTTTGAATGGTATTTTTTTGTTACCCATTGCTTGATGCCATGAGGCTATTGCTTCTTTTTCGAATGCCTCTACCTCTTTTTTAACATTTGACTTCATCCTGTACATTTTTGTTTGGTTAAATCTCTCGATCAATTATTTTTCTCAACGTGGGAGGGCTAATGCCAAGGATGGAAGCTGCCTTAGTCTTATTTCCAGAACACATTTCTAGAACCTGTACAACATGATGAAACTTTACATCTTCCAAAGCCATTGATATGCTCGACCTAGATACATTTTTAAACCTGTCGGGTAAGTCTGAAAGCGTTACCTCGGATTCGCACATGGCATAGAACCGCCTGAAGAGGTTTTCCGCTTCCCTAAAATTGCCCGGAAACGGATGTTCCAAGAGCCTGTCAACAACCTTATCTGAAAGATGCATCATACTTCTGTTCCAGGAAATACTGATCTGTCTAGAAATGTGTTCAAACATCTCTAGCCTTTCCGCCTTTGTGAATTCCCGTACAGGGATAGTAACAATCTCCACTACACTTAAGCGATAGAAAAGATCAGCTCGAAACAATCCCAGCTCTACTAGTTGCCACAAGTTCTTCAATGAGCCACACACCACGCGAACATCAATGCTATATTCCTTAGTTGTCCCTATCGGCATAACAGTTCGCTCTTGTAAAACGCGTAACAGTGTTTTCTGCAATCGCTGCGAAATGTCTCCTATTTCATCTAAGAAAAGTACTCCTCCATCTGCTTCACGAAATACTCCCTCTTGATCATCAATGGCACCAGTAAAGGCCCCTTTGACATGACCGAAAAGTCTGCTTTCTAATAAGTCATCCCCCATAGCCGCGCAGTTAAGCGCGATAAATTTTTTATTTCTCCTAAAAGAATTTTTGTGAATCCGGCGAGCGATTATTTCCTTGCCCGTTCCACTTTCACCAAACAACATAACAGTTGTGCTATTCGAACTTTGAGCTACCCTATCTACATTAAGGAACAACTCTTTTAGCTCGGCAGGAATAAAAAGGGTTCCCTCTTCCTCCTTGACGTGGTTTTCAAGAATTGCCAAACCGTGAGCTTGTGTCCATAAATCTGGATCAACGTAGATTTTTTGAAATCTTGTGCGTTTCGAGGGAGGCCGAACCTGAAATAGTCTAGTATTTGTGAATTCAGTTCCTAGTATGTACCAAGCCATTTGCATCGCAGGTGTACCTGGAGAGATATAAATGTCTAATTCATCTTTAGTATATTGGGCGAGTAAATCTCTTGATTTTGCCACAATCTCTTGAACGGATATCACATCCTCAAGAACAACAGACTTCAGCTGAACTTCAGAAGAATAAACTTCCTTCAGATGATCTGCTAACACTTCACCAGCTGTATCTGTCCCTTCTTGAAGTGAAGAAAGCAAGATGTGCTTGTCATAGAAAGCCTCATTGTTGTATAAATCACAATGTGTTCCTTCTGGATTCACCCTCCGTCCCCCTGACTCAGAGGTCAGAAAATCATGTTTCGTTGCTATCCAAGAAACCAATAGTCTCATTGACAATATTTTTTACACTCATATTAAACTCTTTCCGAATCCAAAGTTGGAATCCCTGATTTTGCTAGTGTGCCAATCAAGGAATGTCTCTTGCCCTCTAAAGACACAAGATTCAACACCTACTTGATAAATCACAATAGCTCAAATCTAAAGCGACAATTACAAAGTCAATTGCGGGAAACCACAGTGAGCACAGTGTTCTGAAAAATGGTAGAATGGTCTTGTATAAGAATCGATAGCTGTGACTTGGAGGAGTCGTCCCAACAGTTAGAAGATTCTTCCTCCATGCTATGTAGCGCTAACCGGGATTAACATATAATCTTATGAAGCGTTTAATTTTAATCCTAGCCCTTGTCGCTGGGACTTTGGCCTCTTGCACGAAAGAGGAATTTCAGATTCAGGAACAGCCGACATTCCAAAAGGACTGTTGTGGCGACCAAGGAACAATTCCTCCTGACGACGACAAAGAAGAAGACGATAAGGGTGGGTAATGAAAAAGAGGCACTGGAAACGGTGCCTCTTTTTTTATTGATGATTTTCAAAAAAAATGCTATTCGGGAATCATACCACTAAGTCAAAGTCGGGTGGCAATTATGATTAATAATTCTTAGATTTGATAATGTCCATTTCTAACAAATGAGGTTCAAAATTCGATTCTTTACATTTTTGTTGTTTACATTTCTTTGCAGCCCATTGGAGATTTATGCTCAATGTGAGAATAATTTGATTCAAAATGGTTCTCTGGATTGTATGTTAGGTAGTGATGTTACTGCAGGAGGCTGGTATTTGTTGGGTTCGCCTGATTGCAATGATAATAGCGGCATTCTCAATACGTCTACCGGCTACGTTTGGTCTGGTGGACTGCCTATCCCGTCTACAGATGGAGGCACGTGGCAAACTTTTTATGCTCAGTACCCCCCCCGATCAACTACACCCCCCAAGTGGGCTTAAAATTTTCTAGCAGTTCTGGGTTGATGTTGTTGGGAAGCAGTTCGTGTAGTTTATCTGTGCGAATTTTCTTTGGATTGGAAAGGATCAAAGTGGTGGTTACAGACCTCAATGTTTTATTGGTTCGCTTCCCAACTTTGAAATCGATCACTTCCTTGCTGTCTTTTCTTATTGCGTATGCTATCCAAGTAAGGTTTCTTTTGTAGCACTATAAAAGTGCAAAGTTCATCTATTTGGTATTCTTTGACTTGGTAAATTATTGGTCTCGGCAATCTGCTGGAGATTGATTGAATCCTGGACAAAACCGTATTCTTCGAAATCCCGAGGATTCTCGAAATACTTCGAATGCCTACCCCTTCTTTTACGAGCGTTTTGATCTGCCTATTTGTTGATGGCCTATATGATACGTACGAATACCTTGTTAGAAAAGTTCTACCACAGGACTTGCATTTGTAACGTTGTTTGCCCTTCTTAGTTTTGCCGTATTTCACTAGTTGAATTTCATCAACACATTTGATACACGTATTACTAGTTTCTTGCATTACAGATCGATTTTCGACCTGCAAAATAGCCTCGAATGGTATACCATCAACAAAGTAAATTAAAAACTAGTTTATCTGATACTGATTTTCAAGATGTTAGAGCCCCAGCTCTCAATCGTCAACACGTTTGACCCATTACCTTATTCATTACAATCATATCTCAATTCCCAAAAAAGTGTAGACTCGTTGTTTTTGCGTCTAATTTTAAGGAATAAGGTGTTACTTTCTTTATGAAGGAAATCTCCGATTCGCACCATATCGTAGAAACCACTTTTTTCGTACCCGCAATCGAAGTTGTAAATCTGACCTTTTTCGGTTTGGATTTTTACTTTCGGATTAAGGTGATCCGTTTTGTCTTCGAATATTGCGATGATTTCACCTTCTATGGAATAAGCAAGTGCTATTTCTTTCATTTTACAATTGTTGTCGATTGAGTAATCAAGCATCAGATTTAAACCGATCACCAAAATGATGAAGACAAAATACAAAGAATAACGAATGAGTTTATTTTTAAAATTTAAATGAGTGTATGTCATTTTGTAGGTCTTTTATTAATTTCCAAATAGGGAGGTATGTCCCCATTGATAAGATCCGCCAACTCTCAGTTTGGCTACTTTAGAAGCCCTCATTATGCTGGAATTCATACCTCCAGAGGGTGAAGCCCAACCGCCGGAGGTAGTGTAGTTTTTTCCTTTAAATTGGAATAGAGAACCGCTTCCATTTCTATCGCCACCTCTTGTGGCTGATAATGGGCCGATTCCGACGTTAGACGACCAGTCTCTTCCTTCAAACATTCCTATGGTAAATTCTTTATCACCCTCTTCCTTAACTATTCCAGCATTAAGACCGAGACCCAAATCAACTCCTACTCCTCCTGCAATTCTAAAATACCAACTATCTGAGCCATTTGAATCATAAACTTTACCGACTGTTACGGAAGCACCCATTACGGGGATGAAAGATGCGGTTAATTCAACAAAGTGACCGTCAGTTAAAGGCTCTCCTGTTTTCTCATCTATCAATTCTGGGGCCTCTGAATATGAATTTTCAGGCTGCTTTTCTTTTACCGGAGCGACACTTTCTCCATACTCACTAATCCATCTCTGATTGTGCATAAAGTGACCGGCTTCACCTTTTGATTTAGCATCATTGTATTCCTTAAGAAATTTATCTTTATTTTCATCAGAAACTATGAAGGTAGCATTATTGCCATCTTTAGTATCGGCTAGGAGCGAGCCATCCGCACCTTCATATTTAGTGTCCAATAGTCCTGTGGGGTCAATCTTAGTCACTGGATTCCCACTTACATAATTAAATGCCGACATTGATATTCTTTCTATAGCCAACGGATCCAAACTCAAAAACCTCCCGATATCACTATCATAAAACCTAGCCCCACGGTAATCCAGTTCAGTCTCCTCATCTCTTTCATGATGAGTTGAGAAATACTTTTCTTTTGGACCAAAAGGACTCACATATCGTCGAAGTATTTTGGCGTAAGGATAATAATCAGCCATTTCTTCAACTACTCTTGAAACGCCACCTTCTAGTCCATTAGGTCCATATGTACATGAAGTATATGGTTTAAAAACCACTCTTGTATTTCCAAGATGATCATGTACGTAGAAGCTTGGTTTTGGTAGACCTTTATCCACGAGATAGGTGTATTCACCAAAGACTGTAGGACTTCTGTAAGTTGGATCTCCAGTACCTCCACCCAACAAATCATCCACTGAAATACTCAATGTTCCTTGCCCCGTTCTATCAATTGCAATAAGCTGTGTCCTATTTCTGATCAATAGAGTAGAAGTAAGTACAAAATTGAAGTTAGGATTTCCATCAACTACATCTTGGTAAAATGACTCTAAGTATACCACTTCATCCGTACCATCAAGTAAACCACGAACAAGGTTCATAGGATAGGTTGCTGAAGCAAGATGTGCGATGATTTGTTGAGTTACTTCGTCCTCCTGGTCAACCCTGGCATCAGTTGCTAGTTGAGTTAGGTAGAATGATGGTGCCTGTTCAGTATTCGGCTGAATTTTGGCAAAACGATTATTGCCAAAAGTATAATATGTCCATGTGGTCTGATCATTGCCGTCCATGTTGTTGTGACTGAGGACTGCTATATCTCTACCAAATGCATCTTTCCAATATATATCAGTGAGCATAATGCTGTTCAAGCCATTTTTAAACTCCTTGGCGATTCTTAAATCTGCATCGTCATAATAGTAATGAGCCTGTTCTACTTTGTCGAGGTCATCTTGTGCGTCATATGTGTCTTTTTCAACTACCACAGGCAAATTAGCTCTTCCATAAGTTGTCCCCACTAATTTTCTGTAGCTATCGGTAAGTAAGTTTCCTGATCTGTCGTAGGTGTAGGTTCTATCACCAGTTTCAGCCAACCCGTAGTTGTTAATAGATGTAAGAATATTGCTTTCTTCAAAGTAGTCGTACATAAACTTGGACCTATACACACTGGCTTCGTCATCAGCGAATTCCATATTTATCCAGCGTTCTAACATAGTAAAGTTACCAATTCTATCAAAGTGATATTTTACATCTCCATTGTGCTGAGCCCCGTAAGTAGTTTGTATGTCTATTACTGTGTTACCCACAAGAGCGTCAGCAGTTGTCAGCCTATTTAAATCATCATACTGGTATCCAAACATCGTTGCCTCAGAAAACATTTCGTTAGCACCAACATAACCAAGAACTGCCGCATCATAATCAATATCTCCATTTACAGGAGTAATGTCGAAATTTCCAGTCTCAATATTGGTGTTTCCAAGGTTGTATTCAGAAAGAATTCCGTTGATGTTTCCATTCCAATTGTTGTCATGACCGATGTTCTGATATTCAGAGTCAGTGCTCCAATTGTTATCATAGAACATGTTTTGGGTGTACAGAGTTCCTTCTATAACATTGAGTCTATCTCTGTCATCGTATAAATATTCGGTACTGTGAACCTCAATTGGTTCGTCGTCACATTCATCGTAAAAGTAGTCAGTCTTTGTAACCAGACCCAGCGCATCATTGTAGGTGTACTGTAGCAGCTTATTGCCTTGGTCTTGACTATTGTCAAGATTTACAAAAACCGAAGTCAATCTTCCAAAACCATCGTAATCAAAGTGGTACTGTAGATCTAAGTTTTGGTCTGAATTAAAATCGATGTTTTGGGTCAATAGATTACCAGCAAAATCGTAATCGGGGTAATCAATTCTCATCAAGATTCCTTTGTCGGTCGCTGTAATTCCATTGTGGTTGAATTGCTGTAATTCCCACTTGATTTGACCTTCATCATTGTACGAGTAATACTTTACTTGAATTTCATCAGGATCATAAACAAGGGATTCTTCAGGGACATGAAAAGCACGTGAGTAACTTAGTTTACCAATCATGTTTTCTCTCAAGTTCTCCAAATAGTCTTCTTGAATTACAAATTCGTCGTCGAGTGGATAGAAATGAGGATTTGCTAAGCCAGAGACCACTAGTGTCCCGTCATAACGAGCATAATAGAACTCCTTCTCTGGTTGGAAATGATCAAAAGTCAAATTGATTTGGCTAACAGTTTCTGCAACTTCTGACGGCTCGGAATCAACACCCATATTTGCCTCGGCTAACCACGAAAGAGTACTACGGTTTGTAAATACGTACACCATATGATCTATCATGGGGATGTTCGCATCAACTAAAGCGTTGTCGTTTACATCAGCATATTCTAGCGGGTCGAATGTTCGGTGTCCTTTCCAATAATCAGGAGACGCGACCCGTGTCTGCGTGATTAGTCTGCCGTGTGAATCATAATCATACTTTCTGTAGAAAGGTACCATCTCACCTTCAATTCCACCATCACCTGGATAATTAGGGTTCTCGACATAAATTCCAACAGAGCCATTTTTATCTTGTTCAAGCGTGACTTGTCCTCGCTTATTGTACATGTACTTCGTCTTTCCACCGTCTACGGTTTCTTTTTGGTACATATTGCCAAGTATGTTGTACAAATACTTGCTTTCTTGCTTTTCAGGATTAATGACTTTTGTCACGTTTCCGTTGCTGTCGAATTGGAACAACGTAATTGCCACACTATACTCGCTGATTATTTGTTTGGTGGCAACTTTTTGCCCAAGTGTATTGCTGTATTCGGTGACTGTTTTATCGTCTTCGTCGCTCACGATTTGTCTCCTGAATATACAATCAGCCCAGTCAGCTCCCATGATGTCATTCGCCTCTGCCATACTTAGGTTAAGATCACAGACAAATTCAAGCCCATTAATGAATTCATATTCGAAATTGACGCTTGGATCCACATTAATATCGAGTCCTGGTTTTGATTGTCGAAGTGGTCTAGATCTCTGATCATCCTCATATTGAGACTCATTCCACAAAGTAGTTTCGCCCACATCTTGATTAAGAAGTGGAATTCTAGGAATAGTTGTTTGACCACCATCATTATCGGCAAATACTGCAAACGGCTTGTACTGTTTAATTGGTCTGTTCCATTGATCGTAGTCAGTTTGACCGCTGTATATTAAATAGCCTGAGTCCTCATTTATTCCAGATGAATGGGCAATTCTAGTCCATGAACTGTGATTTCTACCATAGGGATCGATAAAAGCACGAGATTGATGCGTTTCTCCAGAGTTGTCGTAGTAATTCAATGACTCAACGTAGTTGGCCGTTGTCTTGTCCATATATGAATCAGTAGAGGAACCAACCCATGAATTGTACTTGTACTCTTTAAGCAAGTTGTCATTCTGAAAAACTTTCGAAAGGCGACCATACTCATCAAATTCGTTTGACGCTACCATGCCGTTTGCATCGGTCACAGATTTCAAAGACTTATCGATATGGTAGTCAAAATAGGTAGTAATTCTGTCATCTGAATCATATCCAACAGTCACTGAAATAGGGAGACCTTCATTCTTGGTGTAGGACTCTTGCCAAGGACCACAACCTTCATTCAGATTTACATACCACATTAAAAATGGAACGGGCCACTCGTATTTGGTTTTCAGCCCCTCTGCATCCTCGATGATTTCTACTTGCGCATTCGCGTTTCTAGTTAATATTTGAGAGGCCTGAAGATGATCATACGGATAAATCGGAAGCCAATCATAAATATTAGTATGATCACCATCCTCAATTGAACGGAAGTCCATAAGAGGGTCAGTACATGTGTGTACTTTTTCTTCATCATAATAATAGCCGTACTCATCATTAAAATACTGCAGAAACTCTTTGTTTTCGCTGTAAATGGTATCAACCTGAGTACTGATATTTCTCAAATAAAGTCTGTTTCTCAATTTGAGCCAGGTGGGCAGCGAACGATTAACAGGATCATTGGCCCCTGGAGCATGTCCTTCGCTTATTGCAGAGGCAATGTCATCGAATTCGGGCTTGTTGGGATCCCAGGTTCCCCCTCCATATACATCGATGTTCTCGTTTACGATGTTATTCCCCCAATCTTCGGCACAGAAATCAAAAAATCCTTCTTCGGTGATCTCTGTTGGAGAAGGGACATCGTTCCAGTCGGCATCGTAGTAGTAATAGTTTGATTTAACAGTGGCTTGCGAATCTGTTGTGTTTTTACCAATTGTACGATGCTCAAAAACAAGGTTCAACATGTTTCGGGAACGTGTAAGTAGCATCCCATCAGGCTCTGGCATTTCGTAAGCGACACCATCTTTGAACCACTGTATATTGTAATTAGGAATAACCTCATATTCTTGAAGTCCACTCGCGTATTCATGGTCAGAATAGTAAGAAGAGATAAAATGTCTGTCGTACCTATTTTTAAGGTCGTAGTAATAAAAGTATTCTTGCTCGCTATATGCCCCTGGTGTTTGAGGCGAATAGTCCTTTTGCTTGTAAATCTGCCAGCTTGGCTCCCACTTGAGGTAAATTTCATCGATCTCCTCTATACCCATGAGCTTTTTGTATCCATTACTTGTGGTACGACCATGAGGGTCAGCATCGTAGTATTCATATTCTGTAATGTTCTCGATGGCCAACGGGGCAATGGTTAATTCACCACACACCCAGGGTGCGTACTCTTGAGTTTCTTGTATGGCGCCAAGATCCTCTGGGGATATTCCAGAAGAGGTTAATGCAGCCAAAAACGGATCGGTGAATACTTTGGGGCTGTTAAGAAGAATATCTCCAAGTACCTTCCTTGAAAATGTAGGGTCATTGACCAGAGTTGTCAAGATTGTCTCAGAAGGATAGGCATTGCCATTGGTTAAGATGCTCTTTACAATGTGTTCGCTCGGGGTAGGAGTTTTACCTAAAAATGACGTCAATAATACATCTCCAAAACCTTGACGCTTGATCAATATTTCCCGAGCACTGCCATCGTCTACATCATGATTATCAAAAAGAGTTATGAGTATATTGTCTCTAACCGTAGGTTGTTGTCGGATAATATCAACTACGTTGTTACTTCCCAATTGCGTGTTGTGAGTGACAAGTAGTTCCAACATGTCCGTTGACAGAAATGCCTGGGTTTTCAGAAGATCAGCGCAAAACTGTTTTCCATATGTATTGGAGTATCTGATAATCTCATCGGCGAAGTCCTCACCGAAATGCCCTTTTGATTTTACGATTGGAATAATCCCTATTCGATCAAGTGTGGTTGAATTAACAAGTGCTAGTAGTACAGCGTTGCTCAAAACTGGCTGCGCTGCAACTATGTCGTTTAAAGAGCTATTTCCCCTATTGATCAAACTTACCAAAACATCATCTTCAAGAGGTGATGCCAAAAGCATTGCGTCAGCGACAATTTGCTCGTCAGTCTCATTCAAGATTAGATCCAACAAAAGCGTTTTTTGTGGATTAGTATTGTTATTCGTGTTGTTCACTCCTACAGGATTTAGAGCGACTTCATTATTTTCATCAGGCGCTCCACCACCCGATTCTGGAGTTTCTGTTCGCACTAAGCCTGTGGCGTCAAATTCTCGGTGAGTCTTTTTGGATAGTTTGGTGAAAAAGGATTGATAGTATGGAAGGTCAGTTTCACCATGTTCCTTATCATAGAATTTAGTCCCTGTAGAAAATAGCCCCGGCCCTCTTTCAAGTAAATTTTCGTATGATGATTCCGTGCTTGGCAGTGTAATTGGGAAGTTGGCAATCATAGTCGTTGCCATAGGTCCGAAATCATAATTATTGCTCGGATCTGAATAGTCTATAGCATTTTGGATTCCGTACTCATAAATTGCTCCACCGGCCCCATCGTCTCCGCTTACTTCTATGATGTAATCTAAGTAGGCATCAAGTTCTCCCTTGCTCCAAAGTTCTAGCAAATAAGCCTCTAATTGTGCTGTGCCATTGCTGGTTGAGCCATACTGAAATGCTTCATAGTAGGAAACAACCGCATCTAAATCAGGATTCACAATGTCAAAATCATCGGGCAAAACGCCGATTCCTATTAGTCCACATAGGTAACCTTCCAAAGTCAAAGTCTCACCAGGATTACCTTGAAAACAATCCTCATCATCTGGAGAGAAATTAGGATTGACTGGAAGGTTGTTTGAAATCTCGCCGTTTTGGATCTGAATCAAGAAAAGCATAAAATTATCTCCTTGTTCTTCTATTTGAACGGTATTGTAAAAATTCCAATACGTATTCCCAGCTTCGAATAAGGTTACGCCAGGTTCTTCAAGGAAAAATGGAAGGTCTTCCATGAAGTAATAATCCATGTAGTCGAATCCGTTCTTTCGCCATCTATCTTTGGCATTGTTAGGTCTTGAAAAACCCGATTCAAAAGCTAGCTGATAGTCGTAGTCAAACACGTCCTCCGATATTAGAACTCCGTCAGAATTAAAGTTTTCTTGTTTGCGCATTTTGCCAAACAGAAGGGTTTTCCTGAGGTCGTCTTCGAGTTCATCATCATTGAGGTAATGGTACACCGCATATGGCCTTGTTATGCCGTCATCCAAAACTGGCTGCCTAACTGTTACTTTTTGGAATCCGATGTTATAGTCTTTGATGCTGCTCTGACGAAAATGTTCGCTTTGAGCATTTGCTGAGTTTAACGTGATTTCCAGAGGCCATTTGTTGTGTTCGTTGATATATGACTGGTCGTTGTAATACTCATAGTTCCATATTTGATCATCATCAGTATTCACATCTCCATCATGACGATTTATGGATTTTACAGTAGGTTTGAGATCAACTAGACCAGGTAATTCACCTGAAATTGGTTGTTCAGTTATCGTGGCACATGTACTAGGTCTTCTTCCTCGAGCTACATTAAAAGTATGTTCATGCTGAATATCATAATATTCAATGTCCGTCACGCCACCAATACGGTCAGTTAGTTGAGTTAGTACAATGGCTTCTGATCCCATGACTGTGTACATTCCAGAGTGGGTCACAAAGTCAATTTGCTCCTGAGTTGGATTTTTAATCGAAATGGCAGATTCAATTGTGAGAATATTTCCATTCCCCAGATCTTGCAGCCTAGAATACTCGAATTGAGTTTTGGGGAGAACGGATGTATCAATGTTTTCATCTGACGGAGCAGCATTGTTCACAGCATCCACAGGAACTTCAGAAATGGATTTAAGAACAAATACGTTTCTCGCAATCTCGGCCTTATCATGAAATTCAAGAGTTAAGTCAAACTGACCATGTAAAGTGCCGTCAAGATCCTGATACGAATTATTGAAGGCCATGCTATGATCTTTGAGATAAGCATCAAGCTCAATACCATAGTCAAATACAAGCTGGCTTGTTTTGACTTTCTCGCCAACGTTAATAATTTCTCCACCTTCTTCCTCTATCTCTACCCCGTTGTAGACGTAGCTACTCACTGATTTCAGCATATAGGGATTTTTGCTAAAACGCTCTACTTCAAATTTTGTGAGTTTGGCAGCTGATGCCCTAGTTGGTATGTTGGGCCATGGCTGATTTTGTACTGAATGCCAAAAATTAAAGTTGTCATCATCCCAGATATCATCGCTCATCGTAAGGCCAGTGATAAAATTGTAGTGCAATTTTATCATGCTCGCAGGCGGAAGGCCCAAACCGAAATTTGACGGTAAGGGATCATGAGTTCTCATTCCTGGGTCAACAAATCCTGAACCATCGGTGGTTGTATTGCTAACACCATTCCAAAACATATGCCAATATGCTCTATATGCAGAAGGTTGAACAACTTGATTGTCGTCTACATAGGTGTAACTGGCCAAGGGGTTGTTTTCAAGAAAAGCAATATCGTACATTATGTCAGTTGAACCAGGACCTACTTGGAAATTAAATCCTTCGTAAGCTTCTCTCATGTATGGCACTGTCACTAGATTGGACGTTACCGTTTCGTTTCCATTCAAACTATTGCTTCCTTTTGTGAACCACTTATACATATTCCCAAACGTGGAATATATTGATCGACCCCTAGAATTTTTATATTCTGATCCAGTCATACTTCCATCACTACTTGGATCAAATAGCCATCCACCTGTAGCTAGATTTATATCCACCGTCATCCCAGGTTCCGAGGCTGGTTCCAAAACAGTAGTTCTAAAATCATACAGATCTCCTGAAATGAGGTTGAACCCTAGAGAACCATCACCAGATTGATTAACCCCTATACGCGGGGATTCTAAAAATCCATGGTCAAATTGCAGCCCTTCATCGCTGTCTGGAAGAGCGTCATAATAGTATCGATCATTGACAGAATCATAATAAGGGTTCGAGGTTGAAGGTCTAGCACTATTACTAGGGACTTGATCTGCTTTTACATGATAAAACCTGCGCCAGCCTTCAAAATCTTCAATGCTAACTTCAATTTTTGATGAGTAAAGGGAATCTTTCCGCTCAACTCCCGAATCTACTACCCTGAAGTCCAGCATGTTTTTTGAACCGACCAATGGAATAGAAGCGTAATTCAACTCAACACGCTCATAGGCGGCATTAGCACTAGATGAACTTATTGATGTTAGATGAATGTCCGACCAAATTGCCATAGAAGGTAAGGATGCCCCATAACCCATAAAGTCACGTCCAAAAAACTGATTTATAAACCAATGAAGGACATCTTGATCTTGGAATTCTTTAAAAAAATTAAACTCCCCATATTTTTCGTACGAAAATGATATTTGTTGTCCATAGGTGTTTGGATGATCAATGGAAGTACAGAACCAGGAATTGATGTATTCCTTGGGAAGGAAAGAATCACCTTTTCGAATTCCGTTGTAGTCTGGTTCTGTAGACCCACTATCATATTGGTCATGGACATCATCTAGTTGTCCAGAAGGACCACTGCCATAGTTCAAAAACCTTTGGTTGTTGGGGTTAGCCAATGATTTTTTAGCCATTGCAAACTTGTAAATTGTGCCGTCAGAGGTGAAAATCTCCCAATGACTACCCCAAAAACGAGCTTCTATGTACTGATCAAAAGAGTGAGGGACAAAAACAGCCGCGTTGTCTTCAAAGCATTTGAATACCACTCTTCCAGAAAATACGCCTGGAATATTAATCTGAGGAGCCATCCAGTGAGGATCACCTTCTTTGGCAATATCTCTATCATCTAGAGTATAAAAAGCCCCTGCTCCTGGACTTGGATTACATTCTTCAGCTAATGACAGACTTTTGTAAAAATCTGTCGAAACAGAAACGGTAGGTATGTTAAGACTCCAGCCCTCACCATATGGAATACCACCTGTTAAAGAAGTGACTCCACCTGAAGCTAAAACAGGTGAGTAAGAGGTGGTCAACGTAAATGATGGTCCTGAAGGGGTTGTAACACTGCCTAACACATAGGACGCGTTAAATGTTCCAGTCAATAAGTTCACATCGTCCGAAATATGACCCTTGGTGATTTTCATCGGCTCCACTGTTTGCGGAGACATGTTCGATCCATCACCCGCTCCTATGATCTGGGCTCGAACAATTGAGGTCAATAATAGGAAGGCTGAAAAAAGTGCGACTTTGCGGCTAATAGTATTCATAGGTACAGTATTGCAATCAATCCCAATTTAGGCGGAGGGAACCCAAGATCGATTGGATAATTCAATAAGAGGTAGTTTGATGCAGCTAAATATATACAATAAAACAAATAATCCAACTTAACTTAAAAAAATACTCTTAATCATTATTAGAACTTAGTCACAAATCTAAGTGGGAAAACGAGGTTTTTACAAGCGAAAATTAGGTGCCTTGCACTTCAAATTTAACTACTTTCATCTGTCACGACCCTATGACATTACTAAGCTCAAACAATGGTAAATACATTGATACCAGTACTATTCCAACGAATAGTGCAATAAATACAATCAGCACTGGTTCCAGAATAGATCCTATCAATGAAGTCTTGTGTTCTATCTCTTCTTCCAGTTGAATTGCTAGTTTCTGCATCATCTTGTCCAGCTGATTTACTTCTTCAGCAACCTTGACCAAAGAGACCATCCTAGGCTCAAAAACCTTGAAATCTTTCATGCACTGATGCAACTGTTCACCATTTTGGATTCTCCCAGTGAATTGTTCCAAAGCCACTTCCATTGGGTAGTAACTAATCATGTTTTTGGTATGTCCAATAGCGCGAACAAGGGGCGTTCCCGTCTTTAACAACAGAGCCATGCTCTGCGCAAAGCGGGCGAGGTAGATTTTATTCATTAGCGAACCAAACCAAGGCAATTTTCGCATCACCTGACTGGAAACCTTTCTGTAAAGTGGTTTCTTTTGTTGGGTCTTGGCCAAAACAACAAGCGCAAGAACTACCAAAAGCACCCACGGCGTGTTTTTTGCCACTGATCCCGAAGCGCTAATTACCCAAGCAGTAAGCGCAGGAATCTCCGCGTCGAACCTTGCAAAAACATCAGCAAATACTGGAACAACAAAAGTCATCATGAACCAAATCACCCCAGCACTTACACCAAAAACAAAGGTTGGGTATGCCAATACGCGAACCGTGAGCTTTCGAATGGCTATTCTGTTCTTGTAGTAGCGAATGAGCTGTTCCAAAACCGTTATCACGTCTGCCGACTCCTCTCCAAGTTTTAGCGACTGTGTTTCGTAGGAACTAAAATGTTTGTTTGTGGCCAAAGCCTCAGAGAGTGTCATTCCCGCCCCAACTTGATTTTGAATTGCTTCTAACTCTGTTTTGATCTTTTTCTTTTGTTCTTCATTTCTTACTATTTCAAGGGTGGAATACAAATCTAGTCCAGCATCGAGCAGAGTGTGAATTGATGAATAGAATTGTTCCTTTTTACCGTCGTTCCATGCTCCGCCCCCAAATGAAATTTCCCGTTGGAGAAATGACTTTTTTTCAGGCTCATCAGCTTGAATTGAACCTGCAGTCTTGAGCCTAGCTTTGATTTGATTAGTATCCATTCGACATCAAGTATTCAGATGAATAATCTTTGGAAAAATGGAACCGTGTGGAGTCTACTGGGCTTTTGATAACAAATGAATAGCTTTTTACTAACTCACCTTTGTCGTCTTCCACTTTCTTAATTTCCAAACTCTTGCAGTCTACATCCAGGGTATCAAGTCGCTCATGTCCCAACAAAACATATCCATCGCCAAAAGTGAGTCTCGAGTCTGGCTCATGAAATACGATACTGTTGCTTGCCTCGCTATAAGTAACACTTATGCATTCATGCGTCATCCTAGACACTTGGGAGGCTAACTGCATTTCTTGCAATCTACCTTGCTTGTATTTCACATTGCCTCCATAATACTGCATTAGAAATTGGTATCCCCAAAAAGACGCTGTAGCCACCAAGGATGTAATTAAAAGTGCTACGAGCAATTCCATAATTGTCACGCCTCTAACTTTTAGTAAAAATCGCTTTTTCATGGGCTTGTGGCTTTGGAATGAGCATAAGCGGAATAAACTAGAGGGAATTGCAGAGCAGGAGATTCAAAAACTATCTCAATCAACATCAGATTCTTTTCTTCCAAGCTAGGACTTACACTTCTTGTCATTTGGCCATAGGCTAAATCCCTATGCTCGTCGTAAAACTCCTGACTTACTATCGTTTCTTCTAACCATTCCTCACACTTCATGAGCGCAGTTGCTTTTATCTCTTGTAGATTGCTGCCGTTAAGATTAGTCAGTGTGAGCACCGCCACCGAAAGCACGGTCACAACAATAACAGTTGCCACTAAAGCCTCAAGCAAGGTACTTCCAGCGATCATCTTCATAATGTTTTGCATATCAAAGGTTCTTGTCCAATAGCATATTCAAATCCACCAAAATGATGTGAAAGGTTGCCGCTTGAAAAGACTGCGTTCAGCAGGTGCCCCGAGTAATATGCCGAGGGTGTCTTGAGATAAACACTCTTGGCACACGATACGCCATGCACAGTGCCCGATGCTGATAACTGACCTTCTACCAGCACTTGGCCTTCAATTAAACTACCTTTTTTAAGTTCAACTTTTGCAGTTTCTGTCTTGGTATCGTTTATAAGAACTACCCCTCCCTTAACGATCGAATTTTGTCCTATTTCAATTCTCGGCTCCTGAGCCAGGCTACACGCAACAAGAACTGAACTGGGATAGGATAATTCCACATTGTCAGCAACTACAATTTTTTCAGATGCTACTAAATGGCATGACCCTTGAAATCCTTCCAATACGTATATACGCGGAGCCACAATTAACGTATTCTCCAACACACTAGAACTTGCCACTACAACAGGACCATTGCTCCATATCGCCTTGTTTCCCTCAAGAACTTGGTTAGCTACAACTATAGAATCTGGAAAATAGTACCAGTTAGTCTCTTTCGAAAAATCAATTTTTTTCGCCTCACTCTCAGTCCCCATCTCAACCCAATTCACTTCTGGCGCGTTTTTGGCAATATGCATCGCCCATTCCCTTTTTGAAGTAGAAAGGCTGGGCAAAGATTTGGGGTCTTGGACAATAGGTCCTTGTACGAGTTGCGACCCTACAAATGACTGTCCTTCGATGTAAGCCCTCTCAATACTCACTTTGGGAACATGTAACTCTCCGATGATTTCGGTATGCCCGCACACTTTTAGTCCTCTGCCAACATTGGTCAAACAAAGTGCAGGCTTGAAAGCATCACTCATGCCAAACCCCATTAAAAAAGACTCGCTCAAAGTGTCACTCCTTTGCCAGGAAGAGCAGCTATTCACATAATAGAGGCCCCAATGCTTTGAGACGATTTGAACAGAATCATTGCCCTCATTAAACAAGTCAATTGTCTCTGAATAATCCGATATAGAATTGGAATTTCGAGCCGATAATATGGCAAGGCCGCTTTTTAGATTCCGCTGAAGTTTGAAATAGTCCTCATATGTGCTCGACTCGAGGTTGAAAGTAAATGCCTGAAAAACAAAAGCACCCATTAAAATTGCCGTGAGCAAGGAAATTATCAGCGCATAGAAAAGTGATGTGCCTTTGACCCAATATGACCAGCGACTATTCAACATCTACCTCCTCCAAAGGAGTAGCCTCTGGCTTTTTTTCTCTTTGAAACAGTTTTTTTAGGCGCTCTAAAATTGTCTTCTTTTCAAATGGCTCGCCCTTCTTATAAAACAATTCCTCAGAGACTTGACCATCTACTAACTTTTGTTGCCGTCCATTTAACTTTCCACCTTTATACTTTTCGACTTGTGTTATTTGGCCTCTGTTGTATGTGATTGTTTCGCCATGTTTTACCCCTTTTTTCCATGTCGACTTTTCAACCAAATGGCCATCGCTAGCCCAAGTGTTCCAAACGCCATTTTTTAGTCCTTTTTCATACTGCCCAAACATTTTTAGATTGCCTTCTTTGTCAAAAGTCTTGTACACTCCATGCAACAGCTTTCCATTGAATCCACCTTGGGTGACTTTTATTTTTCCCTCCTCAAACCAAGTGTAGTGCAACTCTGCTTGTGGTTTGATGTTTTTTTCTTTTACCAGA
>JADFAK010000054.1 GCA_015665315.1 Flavobacteriales bacterium
TTGTCCCGTAGGGACTATATATCGGTAGAACAAAAATGAGTTAGGAGATTCCACCGTGCCGTTAGGTACGGGATTTTTCACGCCTGGCGCACGGATAAAAACTAAAATGAAGGCGAATATGGCCAATACATATACACAGATACATATTCAGGTAATTTTCGCGGTTGAGAAAAGACAAAGCCTGATTTTAAAACACTGGAAAGATCGGATGTATTTGTTCAAAGAAATGAAGTGATTTATTCCGTACCTAACGGCACGGGGGCTGCACGAGGGCGGCATTTGCTACCGATATTTAGTCCCTACGGGACAGGAGGTAGGTCGAAAAAGCAATCTTAGTCAATATTCTCAATTGGCGGCTCGTGTTTATGGTCAGAATTGCCGCATCTACAAAACTTCCACGCGATTATGAAAGGATGAAAACCATGATTCTCGATATTCGGCCACGTTCTAATCGGTAAGACGAGAATTTGTCCCGTAGGGACTATATATCGGTAGAACAAAAATGAGTTAGGAGATTCCACCGTGCCGTTAGGTACGGGATTTTGCACGCCCGGCTCACGGATGAAAGTTAATATGAAGGAGAATATGGCCAATTCAGATTCACGCAGTTTTTGCAGTTGAGAATTGGCAAAGTCTGATTTCAAACTAGTGGAAAGATCGGATGTATTTGTTCAAAGAAATGAAGTGATCTATTCCGTACCTAACGGCACGGGGGCTGCACGAGGGCGGCATTTGCTACCGATATATAGTCCCTACGGGACATACTTTGGTTGTGAAAAGAAATCTCTTTCTCTTTCTCTTTCTCTTCCTCTGTATAATGCAGAACTTGAAGGCCAGAGCGAGTATTTAGTTATTTGCCTTGTGCGCCCCCTAAAACGCCTAAATCTAACCCCCTGAAAAACCAATACTTATTTCGTCCTATTTATCTCTCCCTATTATCTCTATTTAAAGTTGGAGGTCGTGGGAACGTAAATTGATATGACGAACCGACTTTTCACAGCGTTGGTTTCTGGTGACATATTGAGGATAGTCATTAAGAATTTTCAAAGCATAAAAAAAGAGCTTCATCCAATCGGACGAAGCTCTTTTTAGTTTTAGTCAATTCGATACCTATTGAACCACTTGCAGTTGGAAAACTGCTTGGCCGGCATCAGAATGCAGGTGTACAAAATATGCGCCAGCAGCTAGGCCATCTGCTGATACAGTAAGTTTATCACCTTGTAGATTATTCAATTGCTCTTGTCTTACCACTCGACCATTGCTCGTGTAGATCTGCAATGAAAGTGACTGAGGCAATTGATCCATGAATATCTGGAATTCGCTGTTGCTGCGAACTGGATTCGGATAGACAGATAGGAGTGGCAGATTTCCTGCTTCCTCTTCTACTCCAACCGACATCAAGTTAATGCTGAAGTGATCAGCAGCAACCATCTCCAATTGCTCATTGCCTACGATATCTGTCAAACCTAAAAACTCAACATCAATATCTTCCAAGTTTTCTTCGCTCGCCTCAACGTCGTATTTCGCGACAAAAGTTGTGCTATTGATCCATCCAGACTCACCACCGTTGTAGGTCAATGAATTGGCTTCCGGATCTTCTACAGGAAAGTCAATCGTTGGATCAATATCTTGATCCATATTCTCATCAAAAATCGCGATCAACGAGAATGTTGCTGTACCGATATCTCCTTGATCAACCACATAGGTATTGGCCGACAAGAGGTAGATCGCAGGATTCTTCGTGTCAATGTCCAATTGGTCGACACTCACATACATCATCTGCTCATTTCCAACGGCATCTTGTGCCATTGAAATCTGCAAATCAACTGCAGTCAAATCTTCGTTGGCATCATTCAAGTCGAATGCTGCTATAAAGTTCATATCATCCATCCAGCTACTTGCGCCTTCATTGAAAGACAATGAATTCGAAGCGTCTTCATCTGGAAACGAAAGTGTAGGAACTTGATCTACATTCATGGCCTCGCTAAAAGTCACGGTAAAATGGAATACATCTGATCCCACTTCCGAATCTGAAAGCATCGTGGCATCTGTTGCAGAAGCTGTACCCATTGGATTCTCGTTGTCTACAGAGAACAAGGCATCTTCAACATGAATGATCTGCACGTTTCCGTCCATGTCGGCTGCATCTTTCACTTGTACATCAATTCCAAGAGCCGTCTCATTACCATCGGTTACATCGTATTGAATGTTTACGATCGTATCATTCAACCAAGCGATATTGTTCAATTGAAGTGATGCACTTACATCGTTCAAGATGAATTGTACGTTTGGCGATGAACCAGTGTCCATAGGCTTATCGTACTCAATGGTCATCGTCATCATCATGCCGTTATCCGCATCGCTCACGACATCAATGTCTGTACTGATATTCTCCACACGAGGATTAGCAGCTTCCATGCAAGCCATTGAGAAGTTGAAGGCATTTGGCCCAATGATCTCACCAATCTTTCTTCCTGGGATATCATCTGCTGGAGGGTGAATTCCACCCCAAATTCTCGACAGACTGCATTGGTCAGAAGCATCTCTATAGGTTGCCCATTGCAATTCACAGTTAACACTAGGGCCTTCTTCAAAAACCAAGAACTCGTTCTGCATCGCATCAAAAACTCCCATTCCACCAGGGAAGAATTCATCTCCGGTCATCAACGTCATAACCTCAGCAGCAGCTCTAGAGAAAGTAGAGTGTCCAGAGACATATCCTGCAAAGGGAGGAGTCACAAAGGTTGGTCGCTGATATGGCCACCAATTTCCAGCAAGGATCCAATCCACACCCGCTTCATCAACTTCTTCATCAACAATATAGTCAGGACCTTTCCAAGCCTTGATTTTCATTTCGCCAACAAATTCATCGTTTGGTCCAGCCAAAGGATCGCCAGCTTCAACTTGCTCAATACGTCCTGGAACGATAGGCATACCAGCTGGGTGATAGTTTACTCCGTCGGGATCCGAGCTTTGACCTTTTTCGGCCATGTAACGAATCGCAGAAACAGGACGAATGTAATCGTACCAACCTTTAACTCCCCATGCGCTTACGGCACAATCGTGCATGGCTCCACCCATAATGAGGTAAGACTTCACGTCCCACTCCAAATTACTGAGTACTTCGCCAGTACCTTCCCATTGATGTGAAAAGTCTGGTTGATCTGAAACGTAGTTCAACAAGGTAAACCAGTGTCCCGGAGGTGTTTCAGAATCTGGACCATCGGCCCAAAATTCGGCCAAAATTCGACCGTAGTCACCACGTGGGATCACGTTCGGCTCATACGGCTGTCCAGTTGCTGGGTTCTCATCCCAGCCTTGACCAATATCACCACCTTCCATCCAATCGTAGAAAGCAGGGTATTCATCAAAAGTATCTGGGAAGGAAGAAGATGGAATATTACCAATTGCTCCTGGGCCAATATCAATCATGACACCGTCCGATGGATCCAAATGAGACGACCAAGTGGCAGTCATCAAGAAATTCCACTTGTACAAGTCTTCAAGACCCGTCTGCGCAGTTGTATCAATATACGGAGGCTCACCTGGATCGTGGTACACAATGTATTGCTCCCCTTCGCGGTAGAAAAACGACTTGTCCAAATCAGTAAGGGCAAAAGGAACAACATTTCCCCACTCTGGTCCTAAGAAGTCAGGAATCTCGCTAAGCTCGTTTCCCGCTTGATCGACAAAAGTCGTAATGTTCAATTGCTGCCAACGATTCGGATCCTGGATATCGGGATTACCAAAGTTGTCCATGATCAACCACGGATTGATCGTGAGGTAATATTCATTCTCATAATTGTTCTCTTCATTGGCGCCATCATCAAGACCAAATTCGATCATGTGCATAGCGATGTAATTCCCAAGTGCCGCTGGAGAACCATCTGAATAATCGGTCGACACGAAATCCATGTCGTAGCCCAGATCTTCCATCAGATCATCGAATCTACCTTGACTCGCTTCAGAACCAGGTGAATTGGAGAAGCGATGTGAAAGCAGACGATAAGCCGCATAGCTCAAAGCCTCTTCTTGCGATAAAATGGCTGCCTCATCATCTGGCACAACTATACCGTCAAATGGTACGTCGTAACCATCGAGGGAACCTCCAAGAAAAAACGGCTTCGCATCTTCGTCGAAGGCAGCCCATGCATCATACATAACTGTGGACACATGCCATAAATTTCTAGAATGCACGGTCGGACGCGCATAATCATCTCGAATCGCTTCGAGCATTACTTCAGACCATTCTCGTGCAACCGAGTGATCTTGGGCGCATGCTGGCATCGTGTAGCCGAGCAAACCTGCTAATAGCACAAGCCATCGCCCCTTAGAGGATAAAATGTCTAATATTTTCATGTAAATACGGTTAAATTTCGACGGGGAGAAATGACTATTCGCCCGCCAATTGAGTTAGTTGGTATAATGGTTATTCACCCAAATATAGCAATTTGATAGAGTTCTACTCGCAAAAAAATCTTTTGAAGATAGGAAGCTCGCATTTTTCAGATTCCAATATTTACTCCATTCGGAGCTCATTTATCCAAATCATGCCAAGCGGACCCCTTATTTTTCAATGACTATTCGGCTACTTTTTCCAAATTCATCGATAGCCAAATACAAGCCACTTGGTAAAAGTCCTAGATTGAGATTATTCGCTCCTTGCTTGACATTACGGGCGTATACACATTTGCCTTGTGCGCTATAAAAAAACAACTTGGTATCGTAAACGCTCTCATACTGAACGACATCGCGAGCTGGGTTTGGAAAGAAATTTTTTATTTCGTGAATATTCGTTTCTTCAATGCCGACGTCCAGATCAATGACATTTATCATATTACTATGTTCCAATTCGCCGTTGAGCATGTCGTAGTAGTCCACCTGAATTGCTTGGGCAAAATCCCCCTGTGGCTGGCAAATAAGCGAGAAGCGCTCGCCAGGATAGATTTCAAGCTCAGTCGCTGCAAACGCTTGTGGCAGGGCGCGACCGTCGGACATATAAACTACCGCGTTGAGCTCGGAAGGAAAGTGCATGACGATTTTGGAATAGGCCATACTTCCCACTCGCAAGGCTATCGAATCGCCTGCCTGGGCCATAATTGCCTGTGAATTATCTGCCGCTATCATCTCGCCTTGGAGTCCGTTCACCATGAAATAATCTGGATCGATATCATGGAAAGGATAGGCATCGGTAGGCACGTCGTTGACCGCTATTTCTAAGTCGGAAAACAAGTAGGTATGTTCGTCGCTGTAGCCTGGTCCGTTGCTAAACAACACAGGTAGCTCCTCATGCACAACAATCATCCCGTACATGCCCATGGTGAGGTGTAAAGTAGTTGTTACGTGGCAATGGTACAAATAGGTCCCCGGCTCAGTCGCCGTGAAGCTGTAGGTTCCCGATTGATTCTGAAAAACCTGAAATGAGGTGAGCGGCACCCCGTCATTGGCCTGGTTGACATCCAGTCCATGCAAGTGAATCGTGTGTGCTTCGGCCGAGACATTGGTAAAATTAAAGTTCACTTCGTCTCCCACCGTGAGCTCCAAAAGTGGCGCTGGTAAGACGAGTCCGCCCCCCGGTCCTTCGTAGCCATAGCCCCAAAAATTGGTTGTACTTCCATCTTCAAGTAACAGCTCCCCATCCATGCCCGAGATCATGTTAATTTCAATCTGGCATAAAGCCAAATGAGGAAGCGCAAGACATATTAAAATTGCTAATTTCTTCATCATTCTGCTATGCTTAGGTAGGTTAACATTCCACCAGGGTAAAAGCCCACATTGGTAACGGCGATTAGGTTGTGGTCATGCACAGGGTAATCCCCTGGTTTATCGGGAACGAGTAAAACAGTCATGGCCTCTCCCTTTTTAATTGGAATTGAGTCTTTGATCCAACCCACGCGATCTCCAAGGACTTTGGCATCAAGAATTTCAACGTGGTATCCGTGGAAGTGAAAGATATGATCCATCAATCCTGAGTTGACGATGGAAATGATTATTTGATCGCCTACCGCACCTGTAATATAGGTGTCCTCATCATCCAATGTTTCCGGATAAAAGGCGCCGTTGATCAAAAACATTTCTGGCTGGTAATCGCTTGGAATCATGTCGGTGACACCTTGCTGTAGATCATGGGAAAGTTGCGTTTGCAAGTCGAACAAGTTCCAATGAAACTTCGGGTTCCCGGTATAACCCACGAGAATCGAACCAGAGGCTCCTAACCATTTGCCTTGTGCTAAATCAGAATAAAAGCGATGCGTGCCGCTCTCCAAAAAGCTTATCGAGAATTCTTCGAAGGTGCTCGGTGCAATGGTGTTGTCTGACTCCAAAAGTCCGTCGATAGTAAACGTATGCGGGACGGTATCGTTGTTGTGAATGATGAATTGCACTTCGTCGCCGACTTCAAGCTCAACGATCGCATTTTTCATTTCAAAGGTGGGCGAAAAATTAAAGGAAGCAGCTGCAATGTCTTGGGTATAAATGGTAGGAAGCGCGGCGTTGATATACAAGGTAACCTCCTGTGCATGAGCCGACAATGCTAAGACTAGCAAACACCAAATTGAGAAAAACTGTTTCATTTCCCAAAGCTAGTGGAAAAAACATGTAAATGGATGACCTGGCTCAGTTTGGGGCTACTGCGAAATTTTGGCCAATCCGCTCTCGATGGCAAACCTGACAAGTGCTACTGAATTTGGCTGTTCCAGTTTGGACAGAATGTTTTTACGGTGAAACTTGATGGTATCGATGCTGAGATGGAGTGCTTCGGCGATTTCGTTGGAGGACCGACCTTGAACGATGAGTTGCAAAACCTCGTTTTCGCGTGGGGTGAGCATATCGGTCTTTCGGGTAACCTGCACGTTTTTGGCCAGTACCGCGTTGATTTCGGAGCTAATAAAAATATCGCCATTGGCCACTCTGCGAATGGCTTTCGTGAGCTCGTCGCCGCTTGAATTCTTCAACAAATACGCATCTGCACCAGCGTTGAGGGCACTTCGAATCGTTTGATAGTCACCCAGCATGGTGAGGGCGACACATTTCATCGTGGGGAATTCTTTTTTGCACATGGCGACCAATTCCACCCCATCCTTGCCGGGCATGCTGATATCAGTAATCAAGACATCGGGCTTGTACACTGGAATCGCACGAATCGCCTCATCGGCAGAAGTCGCCGTACCCACAACCTCAACATGCTCATGTAACTTGAGCAAGAGGTCTAGTCCGTCCAAAAACATCTGGTGGTCATCCACCAAGAAGACTTTCCATATTTGACTAGTGCTCATGATTCTTTATTGGTTAGTGGGATTAAAATGCGAATGGCCATGCCTTGTTTCTTGGGTATCCATTGTGCGCTGGCTTGAATGACTAATAGTCGGTTTTCAATATTTCTCAAACCATAGCCCTCGCTTTTGGTCGTAGCTATATCCAGACTGTTCTCACCGTTGTCGGAATATTCGATAAGCATGTGGTCTTTGGCCTGTCGAACGACGATATCGATGGAAGAGGCATTGGCGTGTTTGATCGTATTGTTGATCAATTCTTGGATAACCCGATAAAGTGTGAGCTCGACACGAGCCGAAAGTTCGAAATTGGATTCATCAGACACCAAATGCGCCTGTACATCGGCGGCATGATTCAATCTTTCGGTGAGGTTTTCAAGGGCTTTGATCAACCCGAATTTATGCACAGCTTCAGGCGAAAGATCGTGTAGCATATTCCTCAAATCTGCCACTCCCTCATCGAGCAATTCCTGCGCTTTTTGACTAATTCCCTGGCTTTGGCTTTTGGGCGAACTCAGTTTTTCGAGGGAATTCAGGTACAACTTGAGCACACTGAGTCTGGTCCCCACCTCATCGTGCAACTCGCTGGCCAATCGCTTGCGCTCGCTTTCTTGTCCGTTCATCTCTCCTTCCAAGCGGAAGCGTTCAAGTTTTCGCCATTCTTGTCGGCGCCAGAAATAAAACGCCGTTCCAAAGATGGCCATACAAAGAATAGTGAGCGGCCAAAACAGGGGTCGTTCCCAAAATGGCGGTCTGATTGAAAACCGAAACTCGGTAGGCGTCTCATTCCACAAGCCATGATTATTTGCAGCTTTCACTTGGAAGCAATAGTCTCCTCCTTTTAAGTCGGTAAATCGGATATGATTTTGATCTCCGCAATAGACCCAATCTGTTTCGAGCCCGAGCAAGCGATAGGCAAATTGATTTTTTTCCGGATTGGTAAAGTTTAACGCTGCAAAACTAAAAGAGATAGTATTATCGGTGTATTCAAGGGATAAATCTGCTTGACTTGCTGGTGCAAGAGAACCAATGTTTTTAATTGAAAGCTCAGTGATTTTCACAGGAGGAAGGGCTTGATTCATGAGCAAGAGTTCCGGTTTGAAGTGGATTAGAAAGCCATCTCCACCTGCATAGGCGTGACCTGAATCATCAATAAATACATCTCCAGACACACCGGAAGTGGGAAATCCATCAGCCGGACCAAATGACTGCCACGTATCATCCTCCACATTGTAGGTCGCCAGTCCGCCTTCAGCAACAACCCACAAATTGCCCTCTTGATCAATCGAAATGCCTTCCATCACTTGATGCGGCGACTTGATATAATTGAAACGGGGTGGATCGTTGAGATTTATCTCTACAAGTCCTTGACCACGAGTGGAGGCAAAGAAGTGATCTTTCTCATACTCAACTACATCAACTCCGATAATATCTGACGGAATCAATGATTTCCATGTATCCGACGCCACCAGCGAACAGTAGCCTGTCACGTCTTTGTGGTAAGTAGAGTATTTGTCCGAAGTATATTTCCACATCTCAATGGCTTGTTCAGGATATTCGATTTGAACGTCAATGGAAATTCCAAATTCTGAGAAAAGCCACAGCCGGCCCGAGCTATCAAAAAAGCTATTGGATATTAAACTTGCACTTTTTTCTTCATCAGCTGCCGTGCGCTCATGGAGGATCGACACAAAACCAACCTTCGTTTGTTGGTGAAAAATAGACAAGCCATATCCATAAGCTGCAAAGGTAAAAACGGGTTCCCCTGCCATTTGGCCTTCAGAGATATCTACAATGCGCGAAGCTTCAATCTGGAAAAAGTCAAATCCAATTTCGCTCGTATCGCTATGATTCCGAAAGGAGGCAAACTCATCAAGATCTAAAGTCGAGGCATCTGCCAAATAGCCTGAGTTATTTGTTCCCAAGATCAGGCCCTGCGCACTTGAGTTAAGGAGCGAATGCACCTGCAAAGCGCGCTGAGTTCCAAAACGGATAGGGTGCTTGGAAAGTCTGTTATTTTCCTCGAAAGTCCACAAACCACTGGTTGTTCCAACAAACAGCTTTTCGTCGGCAACACCAAATCCCGTAACTCGCTCCGAGGCATCCACTTGGCCCAGCGACTCCTCAAGCATGAGTACATCGAACTGAAAGCTTTTGGGATCGTAAATGCTCAATCCACGGTCGGTACCCACCCACATTCGATCTTCCGAATCGACATAAAGGCAATTGATCGTTCTGGATGCAATCGACCCGAAGATGTGATAATTAGGCTCGCAATCAACCATTTGCCGTGAGGCTGGATTAAAAATATGCAGACCGCTATACCTCGACCCAATCCATATTTCATCCTTGTACTCGACCATGTCTTTCACCTCGTCTGAAGAAAAGGAAATGTCCTTCCCATCTATCGTTGTTACGAGCGTGGGTATGCTATCCGAAAGCGCTTGTGAGTACAGCCCGTTGTCCCACCCTCCAAACCATAAATTGGACTTCTTGTCTTCGCAAATGGCCACAACAGTGTGCGCTGGATACGGAAAATACGTTGGTATGTTTAGGTCCGACCAAGAAGAACCATTCCACTTTAACAAGCCCCTTGCAATTGTCCCTGTGTACAAATTGGAATCTGAAGCCAAGAAGAGATCGAAAAAGGATCTAGAAAATTTTGAAGTTGAATCGGTGCTAAAATAGCAATCACGGCCGTTCAATGGAATGACATAGCAATCTCTACGATGCAAAGAAACCCATAGCGAACTATCTCCATCGTAGGCCAGTGAAAGGAGGTTGTTTGATCCAATTCCCATTTGTTCGTGATTTGGATGCCTTCGAAATGCGTCATTCACGGGTGAATAGACACTCAATCCCCCGTCCTCAGTGGCAACGAGCATTTCCCCTTTTTGCCCAGCTCGAATGGCAGAAATCTGATTTCCTTTTAAGTCGGCCGGAGAACTCGACGCGTAGTAATGCTTAAACTGTCTTCCATCGAAACGATTAAGCCCAAAATCGGTCCCTATCCATATAAACCCATCACCATCTTGGAAAATGCAATTCACTTCATTGTTCGACAAGCCGTGGGCCGTGGTGTAGTTCGAAAACTGCGGCGACTGTCCATAGCTATTCATGCAGAATAGATAGAAAAACAACATATAAACGAAGCGCGTCTTGAACATATAATTTGGTCGGCTCGATAAAGATAATGCAATCCCATGCCGCTTGAAAGGGTGGAGGTCAGTGAAGTGAAAAAAAACAACACAATCTACCCTATGGGGTAGGTTGAATCTACCTAAAAGGGTGTTCTCCAATTGGAAATTCTGGAGGAAATTTGGTCTTCAAAACCAAAATCATTCACTTATGAAAACTTCAAAACTATTTTCAACTCTCCTTTTTGCTCTCCTCGCGACAGGAATGCAAGCAACTATTTACAACGTAAACAATGACACTCCAAGCCCTGGAGAATACACTAATCTACAAGTTGCAATTGACGCCGCTTCCGCGGGTGACACGATTTATCTTGCCCCTACCCTTATTAACTATGGAGATATTACCTTGGGCAAACAATTGGTCATCATGGGCCCTGGATTTCAGGTAGGTGCCGACATCCTTGGTGCTCATGCTGTGGTTGAAGACATTGACATTGCGGATGTTGCAGCCAGTGGGTCAGGTTTACATAGTTTTAGATTTCACACACTGACATCGAGCATTGCTGCTTCCGCAGCGATTATTTCCAATTTTTCCGTTAAAAGATGTCTGATAATCAATCAAATTAACAGCGCTAATGACTACTTCACAGGTTATATCTTTGAAGGAAATAAATTTGTCGCAACAACAGCATCTCTCACGGCTTCAGTTGCGGGAGCTTACAATTCTGGAACCTTCTCCAACAACATAATAAATGGAATAGTATATTATATTGTCAATAGTGAAGTATCTCACAATTGTTTCTTAGGGCCGTCGGGGGGGGCCTCCTTCTTGTTGTACAGCTCTACCAACAACACGCTGATCAATAATATCTCAATTGGCAGGAATGTTTTTGCAACCGGTGCTACGAATACATATGCAGGCAATATTAGCTTTGATGGGTCCAATAACACTTTTCCAAACGGAACCAACTTAGAAAATGTTGACCCATTATTCACAAGTGCTGCATCGGGGTACTTTGCCTGGACCAACGATTATACCTTGGCTGGCGGATCACCCGGGATTGGAACTGGTGCTGGTGGAGCAGACATCGGATTATATGGCGGTGATGGGGTGTACAGAAAAGACGGCGAGCCAAGCATTCCAATCATACGATCGGCCAATGTCCCAGGAGGAAATACAGTTCCTGCAAATTCTACGTTCAACGTAAACATCATTAGTGAGGCCCACGAATAGGCCAGTGTTTCTTCATAATCAATTACTTAAAAGAAACGCTATGAAAAAGACAATTATGCTTTTGTTGTCGCTCGCTTGGATGCAGCTGGCAACAGGACAAACTATAGATGCTTATGAATACTTTTGGGACGATGATCCCGGTGAAGGTAACGGGGTGCTCACCACCGTAAGTCCTACTTCATTGATAGACCTTGACGTGAACGTGAGTACCGCCGACTTATCCGATGGATACCACATACTAGGTATTCGAGTTCGTCATACACCGAATGTATGGGGCTTTGTGACCTACCAAAAATTCTACGTCCGGGATATTGCTCAAGCTGAATATTTCTGGGACGAAGATCCTGGGGCCGGAAACGGTACAGCCATAAGTTATGCGTCCACAGATCTCTCTATCGCAACAAGTTTCGAGATCTCTACTAGTGGCCTAGCCGGTGGTGTTCATAAGCTGGGTATTCGTATGCGCGGCGACGACGCTTCGTGGGGGCCTGTGCACTATGACGATTATACAGTGGACGTGGAATACTTAGAAGGTGAGTATTTTTGGAACACCGATCCAGGGGTGGGCAACGCAACTACATTTGCGCTAACACCGGGCCAAAACAGCCTCGACGAAACAATTCAAATTGACAATTTCGGTCTTGGTGCTGGCTTACATAAATTGTACACTCGTGTGCGAGGAGTCGGCGGTTCATTTGGACCAACGAAAGAAACCAACATCTACATCAGTCGAGTGATCGTGGGTGGCGAGTACTTCTGGGATACCGATCCCGGCGTCGGCAATGGCTTTCCTCTCAACACCTTGAACGCCGGAACAACAGCTCAAACCTGCGATGTAGCGAGCACAGTTGGACTCACGGTGGGCGAACATTACCTATACGTGCGTACGGTGAGCGACGACAATGTTTGGTCGATCCCTAGTCGAATTCAAATGACAGTGACTCCAAACGATGTATTAGTAGGGTGTCCGGGTGATTACGACCGTTCGGGAGTTATTGACACCTCCGATCTTTTAATTTTCTTATCCGGATTTGGCAATTCAGGAGAATGTACCGTCGACCTAAATGGCGATTTCGTAGTCGACACTACCGATTTGCTCATATTCTTGGGCTCATTCGGATCGATTTGTGAATGATGGATAACATCTATCTGGTTAAGCTTGGAGAAAATCTATAGCTAGGAAAGGCTGTCAAGAAATTGGCGGTCTTTTCTTTTTTCCACCAGCGACAAGCGCAAATGCGGATACCCGTTCGGAGAATGGTCGGGGTAATCTGACTCAGATTGATAAATTGTTATCACTTTTGCTCTAATTTATGAGCGAAACGCAAGGGTCCATCATGAGCATGAAAAAGAAGCATACAACACGAATAATCCGCATTCTACTCCTCGTTGGAACCATCATCTCGCTATGCTTTGTGCCTTGGATTATTGTAAAAGCATGGATCCTCCCTCTTCCAGACACACTTCAAGAGCAAGCCAATGAAGCCATTTCCCACGGATTTGATGGTATAATCGTGTACGTAGATCAAGCAAATAAATCTCCTCAATTCGCGGACGCCGGCTGGCATGATCGCAATGCCAAAATTCCAGCCAATCCACAAGCCTTGTTCAAACTTGCGAGTATCAGCAAGCTCTATGATGCCGTGGCAGTGACTAAATTGGTGCATGCCGGACGACTTTCACTGAATAAAACGATTGCCGAATATTTACCTGAGCTTGTTGGTAGAATTGAACATGCAGAGGCGATCACCTTAAAAATGATGGTCCAGCATCGAAGCGGCATTCCCAATTTCACTGACGCGCCAGATTATTGGGCAGCCCCACTCGGATCGTTTGAAGAGAAACTCGCCTTGATTCTGGATATGCCAGCCAACTTTGAACCAGGTCAGGACTATGAATATTGCAATACGAACTACCTATTGCTCAGCAAAATCATGCAGAACGAGCTCGGATATGACAAATTCCAATTCATCCAAGACGAAATTCTGAACCCACTTCATCTAACAAACACGCATGGTTCGCTAAGCGAGGTGAATCAAAACGATGTGATGAGCGGTTACCACGTTGGACATCCATACGATTTGAAGTCCGACGACCACGGAATGTTGGCAACAGCACAGGATGTTGGTACCTTCATGCGGGCATTGAATGACGGGACTCTATTTGCCCCTGGAGAGCGGGAAATCTATTCCTCTATTTATGAGTATGAGCACGCTGGATGGGTTCCGGGTTACCAAAGTTTTGCGAAATATTATGCAGACATAGATGCTGTGCTCATTGTGTTTTATAGTACTACCGACCCCAAACTGCTTCTGTGGAACTTGTCGGAAATACTGAATACGCGATTCGTAAAAATCTTAAAGCGCTAGAATATCGATAAGGAATCAAGTACAATCTTCCTTTGCTCCGAACCATAGCGTCGATAGAAACCAATATCTTGGTCAAGAATTGAATTTCCAGAAATGCCTTTCCAATTGACCCACAAGCCTTTTAGAAACTGCATTTTCATCTATACCAAAGCCATGAAAAACCCTTTATTTCGAATCCTTAGCATCGCCATCATTCTCACCAGCATCGTAGAAACATCAGCTCAAATCACCATTTCAGAGCCCATCTCCGTAAGTGATAATTCCTACGGTTATAAAAGTCCGCGCTTAGGCCTCAACGCCAGCGGACAGCCACTCGTCTTTTGGGCTCGCCCCGGAGGAGTTGATGCGCTCTTTATCAGCACTTTGGCCGATGGCAATTTTTCCACTCCCACTCAAATTCCTCTCGACGGACTCAACCCCAACTTGTGGGGCGGAAGTTTAGGGCCAAACATGGCAGCGCAGGGGGACGATGTTTATGTGACATTTGAGGTGTACGGACAAGCCATTTACGTGAGTCATTCGGGCGATGGCGGACTCACCTGGGAATTGCCAGTAGAAGCCTTTGTTCCACCAGTTGGGCGCAAAGCTACTATTCCAATCATTGCCGTGGATAGCGGCGGTCAGCCTTATGTCGCCTACGTCAACACCAACAATGCCGAAGAAGATGCCTACTACGGACTGGTAAAATCGGACGACTTTGGCGCTACGTTTTCGGCTGAAGTGGATGCCAGCTCGGCTTCGAACGAGGAAGTATGTGAGTGTTGCAATGGACACCTAGCTGTAACTGAAAACGGTGATATTTATGTCGCCTACCGAAACAACGAAGCCAACGTGCGAGATATCTGGCTCGCCAAGTCGACCGATGGTGGAGTGAGCTTTGATTCGGCCTATGACATCGATGAAACCGACTGGATACTTAGCGGATGTCCGAGTAACGGTCCGCACTTCACCTTCTCCAACGACCAAGTCGTAGCGACATTTTTCTCAGGCATGGGAACAGCAGGAAGTGGCGTGTACTACTCGACCTTCGACATGGAAGAATCGATGATTGGAGCCACAGTTGGAGTGCCGGCAAGTGATGAGAGTTCAGGTGGACAAAACAGACCGCGGATTACGGCAAGTGGTGATACGTTGGGAATTGTATGGCAGGAAACATTTGCGGGGTCGACTGAAATTGGCATGAGCGTGAGCACTAGCGGGGTTTCAGGACTTACCTCGGAGGCTTTTCGACTTACGGACGCCCTTACCACGCAGCAACAACCCGATGTGCTATTTGCCGGAGGCTCATTCCACGTAGTCTACGAAGACCCTGACAACGGAACCGTTACGTACCAGGAAGTATCTTTTGGTGGAGTTGGAACCGAAGAGCTGACTACCACTCCATTTACTTTTGGTCCCAATCCAGCTTCGGGTCGAGTGGTTGTTCAAACCTCTGATTTTCCGTACGCACTTACGATAACAAATCATCTTGGACAGTTTGTGAGCAACCATAACATCGATTCGGCCAGATTCGAATTGGATCTAACGGTCTATCCCGAAGGTCTGTACATGCTGCATTTCGAAGGAAAAACATCGAGGTCAAGCTCACGGCTTATCTTAAAATAAAAGCAGGCTATACAACGTAAGTGTGTTAATTCTTCAGCCTTCGGCAAATGCTATTCCTGATGAAAAGTTCAAGTAGGATCGTACAGCCTCAGCTCAACTGGCAATGGAAAATGCCGCCAGTATAATTCATGGTTAGCTGTAGCATTTGCACTTGTTGCAAATAGATCTTTAGATAGCTGTCGTTCAAAAAACCAGAACTGAAGAATGACGGGTCCCCAAACAGCCCGTCATTCGACTTGAGCCTTCCTTAAGGTTTATGATTTTTTAGCGCATAGACCTGATGTGTGTCAGTCGACCTCATGAATATTTCGCTTACATTTGCGTTGAAGTTATCCATGAAAAAGATTATTGCCATATTATTAGCCAGCTTGATCCTCATCTCAAATGTGGGTTTTGCCGTTAGCAACCACTATTGCGGTGGAATGTTGGCAAGTAGCTCGTTGACCATTGGTCATGTGGCCGACGGATGTGGCATGGAGAAAGCTCCAAATTCAGAAAAATGTGCACAAAGCAGTACTACTCTTTCGCAAAGAAAATGCTGTGAGAATGTTTTCCAAGATTTGGAAGTAGAAAACGACTTCTCAAAAAGTGCTGATACTCAGGTGAGTTTAGACCCTGTTTTCGCGGTCGCATTTGTATTTGCCCTTGTGGCTGAGTATTTTAACAATGACGCTAGAACAGTAACCCTTAGTGCATATATCCCTCCCGATCTACGAGGTGATACACATATTGAAAATCAAGTTTTTCGTCTCTGATACAGCGTGATCGCAAATTTCTTGTGAAGTAATTCGCACGAGGAAATTTTTGTTTCACTTTTCATCTGTATCGAAATGTTACGAAGTTTTATCAAGTATTTTCTGGAAAACAAGCTGGTTACCTTGCTTTTGCTTGGCTCTCTTGTCATGTGGGGAGTTTCCGTTGCCCCCTTCAATTGGAATGACTCCCTAATCCCTCGCAATCCTGTCCCAGTCGACGCTATTCCAGATATCGGAGAGAATCAACAGATTGTCCACACCGAGTGGATTGGTCGGTCGCCCCAGGATATTGAAGACCAAATCACCTACCCTCTCACCACTGCTCTTCTGGGAATCCCCGGGGTAAAAACCATTCGTAGTAATTCCATTTTCGGACTCAGTAGCATCTACCTCATCTTTGAAGACGATGTGGAGTTTTACTGGAGTCGCACTCGAATCTTAGAGAAACTAAACTCCCTCCCAAGTCAACTACTTCCAGACGATGTTTCGCCTTCTCTAGGGCCCGACGCAACTGCCTTGGGACAAGTATTCTGGTATACGCTGGAAGGAAGAGATCAAGACGGAAATCCCGCAGGTGGTTGGGATCCGCACGAATTGCGGACGATACAAGATTTCCAGATCGGATACGCCTTAACCTCAGTAAAAGGAGTTTCCGAAGTTGGAACGATTGGAGGATATGTCAAGGAATATCAAATAGACATTGATCCCAATGCCATGAAGGCGCACAACGTGACTGTAGCGCAAATCATGTCGGCCGTCAAAAAAAGCAATCTGGACATTGGAGCGCGTACCATCGAGTTCAATAAAGTCGAGTACCTAATAAGAGGTATAGGCTACATCAAATCAATCAGCGATCTTGAAGAAAGCGTTGTTGTATCCAATGAAAATGTGCCCATTCGACTCAAAGATGTGGCCAAGATTTCATTTGGCCCAGCTCCTCGACGTGGCGGGCTGGACAAAGGCGGTGCTGAAGCTGTTGGCGGGGTTGTTGTGGCAAGGTATGGTGCCAACCCGCTTCAGGTTATCGACCGCGTCAAAGAAAAAATTGGCGAAATCGACGCTGGTCTGCCGTCCAAAACCCTTACCGATGGCACTATCTCGAAAGTGACTGTGATCCCGTTTTACGATCGGACAGGACTCATTAAAGAAACGATTGGCACCCTCGAAGAAGCATTAACTCTTGAGATGCTCATCGCGCTGTTGGTGGTAATTGTACTAGTTCTCAATCTGCGTGCATCCATTATGATCACCAGTCTGCTCCCCCTTGGCGTGCTCATCGCCTTCATCATGATGCGACAGTTTGGTGTCGATGCCAACATCGTTGCGCTTTCAGGAATTGCGATTGCCATTGGAGTGATGGTAGACGTTGGAATTGTCTTTACCGAAAACATTATTCAGCACATGGACTTGCCTGAAAATGTCGGAAAGAGAGGGAAAGAACTTCTCGAGGTAATCTACCGAGGAACTTCAGAAGTGGCAACGGCAGTAATGACTGCTTTGTTCACCACAATAGTCAGCTTCCTGCCCATCTTTGCCATGCAAGGAGCTGAAGGCAAACTATTCACTCCGCTGGCTCTAACCAAGACTTTTGCCATGTTGGCAGCCCTGTTCATCGGACTGGTTTTTATCCCAACATTTGCGCATATTATTTTCTCCATCCGACTTGACAAAGGGAAAATGAGCAAGGTCTGGAATGGCCTACTCATTGCGTTAGGCTTGGTCTTTCTAGTCATTTCGAATAGCTGGCTGCCCTTGGCTTTGATCCTATTTGGCATAAACAACCTACTCGAATACAAATGGTCTGAGGCAAAGAAACACTACGTCAACTACATCAATATTTTCATCTCCGTGTATGTCGTTGTTTATTTCATCGCCGAAGTATGGCGTCCACTGGGAGTGCAAAATAGTTTCCTTGAAAACTGGCTCTTTGTCGCCATCATTATCGGCCTTATACTAGGTGCTCTTTTGCTTATCGTCAAATACTACTCCAACCTGCTTACTTGGTGCATGAACAACAAAGGGAAGTTTCTAATAGCACCGGCTGTAGTGATTTTACTTGGCATACTATCTTGGCAGGGCTTCGAACGTGTTTTCGCATTCATGCCTGATGCGGCCAAGGAAAATTCGGCATGGACTTCACTTTCTGAAACCTTTCCTGGGTTAGGAAAGGAGTTTATGCCTTCCCTAAATGAGGGTTCTTTCTTGTTGATGCCCACTACGATGCCCCACTCGGGGGTCGAAGAAAATGTGGATGTTATTCGTAAACTAGACCGTCAGCTCAACGCCATTCCTGAAGTTGATTTAACCGTGGGTAAGTGGGGCCGTGTCAACTCAGCTCTTGATCCCGCTCCTATTTCTATGTACGAGAACATCATTAACTATCTGCCAGAATTCAAGGTGAATGAGGATGGTCATAAGATGCGTTTCAAGGTTGATGACAACGACGCATTTGTTGTTAGAGACAGCAGCACTTACGCCTACGGATCCGACGCTTTTCGGAGTATCGCGACCGCAGACTTGATCGAAGACGAAGACGGTGAATATTTCCGTCAGTGGCGACAGCATATCTCTTCACCCGACGACATTTGGGATGAGATTTTAGATCACTCCAAAATTCCTGGATTGACATCAGCTCCCAAACTGCAGCCCATCGAAACGCGCTTGGTCATGCTTGCAACCGGTATGAGAGCACCCATGGGAATCAAAGTATTTGGACCCGACTTGCCGACTATAGAGAAAGTTGGGTACGACATTGAAAACTTCTTGAAACAAGTGCCCAGCGTCGAAGCCAATGCTGTCTTCGCCGACCGTGTAGTTGGGAAGCCATATTTGGAAATCAATATCCAACGAGAAGCAATTGCTAGATACGGTCTTACAGTGCAAGACATGCAAGTCGTTCTTGGAACCGCAGTTGGTGGTATGCCTCTTACAAATAGTGTCGAAGGTCGAGAAAGGTTTCCAATTCGCGTAAGGTATGCCCGAGAATTGAGGGACAATCCGGAAGACCTGAAAAATGTCCTCATCCCAACTCCTGAAGGGGTTCAGGTTCCTTTGGGTGAGTTGGCCGACATCGAATATGTCAGAGGTCCGCAAGTAATCAAGAGTGAAGATACCTTCCTAGTGAGCTATGTCATCTTCGACAAGAAGGATGGATTTGCCGAAGTAGATGTGGTAGAAGATGCGCAAGCCTTCCTGAGGCAAAAAATAGAATCGGGTGAATTCATCTTGCCAGCGGGAGTGAGTTATCGCTTCACAGGCAATTATGAAAATCAGGTGCGAGCTACCAAACGATTGATGCTCGTTGTTCCTATTTCCTTGTTGCTGATCTTCCTAATTCTCTACTTCCAATTTAGGTCTGTGGCAACCACTATGATGATTTTTAGCGGACTCGTGGTCGCGTTCTCTGGAGGGTTTATTATTCTGTGGCTCTATGGAATGCCTGGATTTCTTGACTTTTCAATCGGTGGAATCAACTTGAGGGATCTTTTCCAAGTCCACACCGTCAATCTGAGTGTCGCCGTTTGGGTCGGATTCATCGCCCTCTTTGGCGTGGCGACAGACGATGGTGTGCTCATGGGAACCTACCTCACGCAGCTTTTCGATCAAGACAAACCAGATACAGTCGAAAAAGTCAAGGCCACGGTATTACTGGCTGCGTCTAAACGTGTACGTCCCGCCGTCCTCACAACAGCCACGACGATCATAGCCCTGATTCCAGTCCTCACCTCGCAAGGCAAAGGTTCCGACATCATGGGCCCCATGGCTATTCCCCTTTTTGGCGGAATGCTCATCGAAGTTATGACCATGTTTATTGTCCCAGTGCTCTACTGCCTATATATGGAACGAAAGATTAACAGACTAAATCGATAGAATATGAGACCACTATTTCAACTTGCGATTGTTGTTCTTTCACTACTTACTTCAGTCGCGCATGCACAAAGTGAATTATCGCACTACCTCCAGATAGGCGCCGAGAACAACCCTGGGCTCATGGCAAAATTTACGACTTACTACGCTGCGCTCGAGAAAGTTCCTCAAGTGGGTGCATTGCCCGATCCATCTCTGTCTTTTGGCTACTTCATTTCGCCTATAGAGACGCGTGTGGGGCCACAAATTGCAAAAGTTGGCTTCAGCCAGATGCTGCCGTGGTTTGGTACGCTCCATGCCCGAGAAGATGTTGCCATGGAAATGGCCAAAGCCAAATTCGAATCGTTTGAAGAGGCCAAGTCGATGCTGTTCTTTGATATCAAGTCAACCTACTACGATATCTATTTCGTGCAAAAAGCGATCGACATTACCCATGAAAACCTTCAGATTCTACGCACTCTTCAAGAACTGTCGATTATCAAAATTGAAACGGGAAAGGCTTCTGTTGTTGACGAACTTAGAGTGGAGATGGAGATCAATGAGTTGGTCAACCAACTAGCCAATCTCGAAGATTCAAAAGCTGCTATGGAAGTGAAGTTCCGACAACTCTTGAACAGCTCCGATGAGCTGAAAATAGCCGTACCCAATTCGTTAGAAGAGGAAAGTCTAACGATGACGAAGCAAGAACTTTTGGACAGCATCTCTGTTCAAAATCATCTCATTAAGCAGCTTAATCATAAAATCCTGTCGTGGCAAAATCAAGAAGTCGCCGCGCAGAAAATGGGCATGCCGCAGTTATCAGTTGGCTTTGACTACAGCATCATTGGAAAGAGCGACAATCCAAATTTAGGCAGAGAGAACGGACGAGATGCGGTTCTCTTCCCCAAAATTGGCATTTCAATTCCACTTTACAGGAAGAAATATACCTCACTAGTGAAGGAGTCGGCATTGAACCTAGAAGCCACACAATGGGAAAAGGAAGAGAAGGAAAACCAACTTACATCTCTGTTTGAATTCGGATACAAGGACTACCTCGATGCCACTCGACGAATCGAACTGTTTGAGACACAATCGCTGTTGGCCGAAAAGTCTCTAAATATCCTGATTACATCTTACTCGACCGACGGAGAAAATTTTGAAGAAGTCCTCAGGATCGAACGAAAAGTATTGCAATACGCCTTGGAAGGTGACAAAGCAAGGGCCGACAAAAGTGCTGCCATCGCATTTATCTCATTCCTCATGGGGAACTAAATCAACGACAATGAAAAATCTACTTAAAAATATCTGGTTTGTTCTCGCTATCGGTTTGATAGCTGGTATTTTCATCGGCAATTTTGTCGGTGGTGACAAGGCGCCAGAGAACGCCGAAGAGCATTTTCATGATGCTTCAAACGAAGACCAAATCTGGACTTGCTCCATGCACCCACAAATTCAAAAAGACGGCCCCGGCCAATGTCCTCTATGTGGTATGGACCTTATTCCTCTTGAAAACTCCGGTGGCAGAGAAGACATGCTCCCCGACGAAGTTCCTATGTCTGCCTCAGCCATGAAGCTGGCCGAAATCCAGACCTACGTAGTCAAAATGGAAAAACCCGAAAAGGAAATTCGTCTGCTTGGAAAAGTGAAAGCCGATGAGCGTTTGAACTATTCTCAAACTGCCCAATTTCCGGGAAGAATCGAAAAGCTCTATGTCAATTTCACTGGAGAAAAAGTGTACAAAGGTCAGAAACTAGCAACCATCTATTCTCCCGAATTGGTCTCGGCCCAGAAGGAGCTCTTCGAAGTATTGAAAGATGACTCTCCACATATTCCACTTGTAGAGGCCGCTCGAAGTAAGTTGAAACAATGGAAATTCTCAGACAAACAAATTGCAGAACTCGAGAAATCGAAAGCCATCCAAACCGAAGTTGATATCCTTTCTGACTATGACGGATATGTTGTCATGCGCATGGTATCTGAGGGAGATCATTTCAAGGAAGGCCAAAATCTCTTTGACATCACCGACCTGAGCAAGGTCTGGGTACTCTTTGATGCCTATGAAAGCGACTTGGCCAGATTGAAAGTGGGCGACAACGTTGAATTCGAGGTGAAATCCAACCCTGGAAAGATCTTCAATGCCAAAGCCACGTTCATCGATCCCTTTATCAATCCAAAAACTAGAGTGGCGCAAGTGCGCGTAGAAGTGGACAATAAAAAAGGGTTGTTGAAGCCTGATATGTATGTCAATGGCATCGTTACTTCCAAAGTAAATACCGATAAAGAAGCATTGCTCGTACCCAAATCGGCCGTTCTCTGGACAGGGAAAAGAGCCGTGGTTTATGTGAAAATGCCCAATAGGGAGCACAATTCATTCATTTACCGCGAAATCATTCTCGGTCAAAATGTTGGCGATAGTTACATCGTGCTCGAAGGTTTGGAGGCCGGGGAGGAAATCGCAACCAATGGTGTCTTCAAAATCGACGCCTCTGCTCAACTGGCTGGCAAGAAGAGCATGATGAATCCCACGGGGACGAAAGGTTCAACAGGCCACAATCATGGGGGCAAGGCGGGCGACGATTCAAAGATGGATATGACGCGTTCGTTGAACATTGACAAAGCCAAAATTCCCGCCGCGTTTAAACAGCAACTTGGAGCTGTTGTGGCGGCATATTTACCTTTGAAAGAGAAATTGGCAAATGACAACTCGGACATCCAACCTGACGCCCTTCAGATGGAGAAAATGCTCACCAAAGTTGACATGAGCTTGGTACTCGAAGACGCCCACAATTCATGGATGACAACCCTCACTTCCTTGAACAAGGATTTAAAACGACTGTCGACTACTGTGAATATTGACGAGCAAAGAAATGTCTTCCTGACCATTAGTAAGGCCCTTTCCGATGCTGCCATGACTTTTGGAATCGAGCACGACGAGCAGCCACTCTACTTGGAATTTTGCCCGATGGCCAATGACGACAAAGGTGGGTATTGGTTAAGCGGTGAAAAAGAGATCAAGAACCCCTATTTCGGAAAAAAAATGCTTCGGTGTGGCGTAGTTGAACATGAATTTGAATAAATAATTTATGGCTGAAGCAAGAAATAGTAGACACAGCCAAATCAAACAATTGAAAACAATTAAATCATATATATCATGAGAATCAGAAATATCATTTTAGGTGTGGGCTTGATAGCTGGCCTCACCCTGTTTGCAAGCTGCGGAGCCGACAACAAAGGCGCAGAATCACACTCAACGCACGACCATACGGCTGAATACCAATGCCCTATGAAATGTGAAGGTGAAAAAACATATGACAGCAATGTTACTTGCCCTGTATGCAAAATGGACTTGAAAGAAATTGAAACGGTAGATTAATTGCTCCATTCAATTCCCACAAAATTAAACAGAGTGTCTTCAGAAATGATGGGTGCTCTGTTTTTTTCTAGCCTTCGGCAAATGCTATTCCTGATGAAAAGTTCAAGTAGGATCGTACAGCCTCAGCTCAACTGGCAATGGAAACTTCTGTCAGTATAATTCATGGTTAGCTGTCGCATTTGCACTTGTTGCAAATAGAACAAATCCTAAACTAGGGGATACTTCGAGGCTCTACGCCTTCTTCACAAACTCCGACTTGAGTCCCATAGAACCAAAACCATCGATCTTACATGCGATGTTGTGGTCGCCATCAACCAGGCGGATATTCTTCACCTTGGTTCCTGCTTTCACTGGCTTGGGCGCGCCCTTGACTGGAAGGTCTTTGATCACCACAACCGAATCGCCATCCTGGAGTACTTTTCCCAACGAATCGAGCACTTGGTTGCCATCCGCAGCTTCCTCCTGGACATCATTCGGATTCCATTCGTGAAAACATTCGGGGCAATTGATCAAATCACCCATTGGATAGGTGTGTTCGCACTTACATTTTGGACAAGGAGGGATATTTTCCATGTGGACCTATTTTTTCAGTTCTAATTCGATAAGCACCGCAATTTGAGTTTTTTCTGCATCACTGACTATTTGATCTCAAAAGATTATTATCATTTGATTTTTAAAAGTGAAAACAGCATCGAAATCAACGCTCCATTAAGCCGAAACAATCTCATATTCGTCGACCATCAACCGACATCTATCGGATTTATTGGCTTTTTCGTACTTTTGTACAACATCCAATTTTACTTAATTATGGTGCTTCGACATATCTTGGCCGGCCTGTTAATCGGCTTGGTGAGTGTTGCTACTTTCACTGAAATGAATGGGCAATCGATCCTACTGGAAGACCCTATCATCATTACTTCTTCTAATGGTCCGCGTGATATACTAATTGACAATCTGAACGCCGATGCTATTCTAGACTTTGCCGTGGTACAAAACTCTAGCGATGATGTAAAAGTTCACATCGGACAAGGAGGCCTGGCGTACAATACGCCATGGAGCTTTGGCGCGGCAGATTCACCTCAACGCATTGCTTCAGGTGATTTCAACGGAGATGGTTTTCCAGATATCGCGGTAACTTCTTCGACCGGGGACATTATCACTGTCAGACTCAACAACCAAAATGGTGCTTTTAATACGTCGGCAACCTATAGCGCGGGCAACACACCCATTGGCATTACAGCGGGATATTTCAACAACGACAGTTTCATCGACTTGGCATGTGCCATTGATCTTGGAGATGAAAAAGCGATTTACTTGGGCAATGGAGACGGCACATTCCAATCGGCCTTGATTTCCTTTGGTGGCGACCGGCCGCAAGGAATTGTGACGGGCGACCTGGATGGCGACGGTTTTGCAGATCTCGTGGTAACCAATAAAAACGCTGCCGAAATAGGTGTATTCCTAGGGAACGGTGACGGTACTTTTGGCGCTATTTCAAGTTATCCGAGTGGTGGATCTGGTCCAGAGTTCCTGGAATTGGGTTACATGAATGGCGATACGATTTTAGATGTTGTTACCAGCAATGCCGGACCAGAGCTTTTGGGCGTTCTTATAGGACTTGGTGATGGGAGTTTTGCGGCTCCAACCACGTCCAGCGTTCCACAGGATCCTAAAGGATTGGCTATTTCAGACTTCAACCAAGATGGTTTCAACGACGTAGCAGTAGCTTGTGAAACAGCCGACAGTTTAAGTATTTCATTGGGCAATGGGGATGGAACCCTAAGTCCGGCTATCAATTTCCTTGCGGGCAACGGAACCTACAATGTGAAAAATGTCGACATGAATGATGATGGTGTTGATGATATCGTTGTTGTCAACCGACTGAGTGGGGGTAGCATTTATATTTACCTGAATAATCCGTGTTTTGACATAGCCGTAGAAGGTACTAATACAACGACTGTAGACGGCATGGATGGAACAGCTACAGTAACTATTACAGGTGGTGCACCACCCTTCGATATTCTATGGGACGATCCTCTAGCGCAAACAAGCGAAACAGCAACTGGATTGAGTCCGGGCATTTATTCGGTGACGGTTTCCGATGGTGGAACCTGTGAGCTCACGGAATCGATTGAAATTACGAATCCCATATGCAATGTCGACGTGAGCATTCAAATTGACAACCTCCCAGCTGCCGGCGCGAGCGATGGAGAACTTTCAGTTCAAATAACAGGTGGTAACGACCCCTTCACTTTTGCGTGGGAAGCGCCATTATCGGCTACAAGCGAGTCGGTAAGCAGTTTGCCAGCAGGTGAATACTCAGTTATCGTATCCGACAGCATCGGATGTCCAACCCAAGCTAGTGTCTACTTAATGAATGCCGTGGCTTTTTGCGACACCTTGGAATTATCCACTCGCATCGAAGAAATTTACTTCGCCGATTTGAATGAAGATGGGGTCGATGATTTCGTGGGGCTCAATCCATGGTCGGATGTCGTCGTCACTTATGACGGACAAGGCGACGGTGAATTTGCCAATCAAGGTGTATATGGAGCTGGAGCCTATACTCAGAACGCAGTCATTGCCGATTTCAATGGAGATGACAACTTGGACATTATTGCCACAGCCCCAGACAGTCCCAATATTGGTATTGTGGTGTTGATAGGAAATGGCGACGGCACCTTCCAAGAGGGTGTAGAGATTTCGGTTGGATCACGACCTTATGATATTGAATACGATGATCTAGATGGCGATGGTGACCTCGATCTGGTTATAACGCGAGATCAAGGCGATGATGTGCGCGTGATGTCTAACAATGGACTGGGATCATTCTCTCCGGGCTCCTCATTCGACACGGGCATAGCTCCCAAACACATGACCAAGGGTGATTTTAATGAAGACGGTTTGATGGACTTTGTCGCTTCGAACAGTAGCCAATGGCACTTGTCTCTTCGACTAGGAAATGGGACGCTCATTCCAACATCAGGTGACCAAATCAGCTGCACTTTCCAACCCTACGACGTCATTTCTCTCGACGTGAACAACGATGGTCACTTGGACCTGGCAACTGTTCATGACGGCGATGATAAACTTTCCGTTTTTCTAGGCAACGGAGACGGTACATTTCAAGATGGAATGCTTTTCGAAACACCGGAGCAGCCTTTGGCAATTTCTTTCGGTGACTACAATGGTGACGGTTTCGTGGACCTTTCAACTGCCAATCGAAATGGCTATTCTGTTTCGATCTTCCCCGGCTCAGGCACAGGAGAATTCAACATTCACCAAAGTTGGGGCTTTGAACTACCACTCGAAATAACGACTGCTGATATCGATGACGATGGCGACGATGATTTGGTCTTTGCCTTGAATAATATCAGTCCGCCCTACAAAGTAACCTTTCTGAAAAACTGCCTCATTCAAGCCTGCCCGGGCGACTTCAACAACGACGGGGAAGTCAATTCCGAGGACCTACTCTTCTTCCTCTCGCAATTCGGCTGCATGGTTGATTGTATTGCCGACATGGACAATGACGGGGTTACCAATTCTTCGGATTTGCTTTTGTTCTTGGCTGCTTTTGGGGGGGATTGTTAGGGGGGAGAGGCTTTCTTCCTATTCTCTTATCATCCTCAACGGTTCGCATCATGTAAAAAGAAATTGCTCTAACACGAATAAAATGCATGATTGTGATGGGAGGTAGGGCTTGTCAAGGTATGTCAGCAATTCTATGATAGCCTCCCTAAGCTGTCTCATTCCACGACACAGCGCTCAAAACACTTCCCTCTCTCTCCAATCACTTCTACAACATACACTCCAGCGGGAAATATGAGTTGAACGACGGCATGGGATGTTGCCATCTTTGCCTCTTCAAAAACCAAGGTTCCGATTGAGGTGTAAATTCGGATGCTTTGGATTGTTTGCTCTTGAGAAAGCACATTCAATATCCCATTTCCCGGATTGGGATAAATGTAAAAATCCGATATTTCGGCTTCATCCACTCCAACAAGGCTAAACTGAAAACATTCAGAAACTTCAGTGCAATTTTCATTCGAAAGTTCAACGGCGTAATTCCCGGTTTCTAGAGGCATGAAATTTTGGTCGGTTTCACCAGCTATGGCACTGAAACCATCATCGCAATCCAACCATTGATAGCTGACGCCTGTGGTTTGAGCTTGCAATTCTTGATTGGCCAACTCGATGATCTCCAAATCGAAGAGTTGCTCAATCGTAAGATTCAAGTTCACAATACTATCACAACCGTTTTCACTCCCACCTGCTATGACAAATTCAGGTTCATTAGTGCTCGAAGAATAGGTGTTCCCGTCCAACCACGTATAAGGAGTACAGGCATGCACCTCCTCCGTAGAATAATTGGGCACACAGCTATAAAAACGACCTAGGAATCCGCTTTGAATACCTTCGCCCGTTAAACTAACGTCAGGATTGTCATCAATATCAAATGCAGAGGCAAATTTACCCGCGGCATATACCGCCGACTGGGCATCGATCGCCAAGGCATAATCTTGGTCGGTATTATCGCCGCCAAAAGTTAGCACATCGACGAATGTACCTGCATCCGTCAAATTCAACAAATAAACATCGCTCGTTGAAGCTACAGAACTCACCGTATAGGTTTGAGGCCCAGGATTAAAGTCGGCCGAATCAAAGAAAAAGCCCCCGATATAAACTCCTGCAGTCTGACTCAAAACCAAGGCATTCCCTTCGTTTCTCGTAGCCGACTCCAGTTGGTAGACCCAGATATATTCCCCGTTCGCATCCAACTTCTGGATGAAGGTTCTTTTCCCGTTCCCCGGCACTCCGGTATACAACACTGCTTCATATTCTGGGTCTGGGTCAAAATCGACCGTGTTTTCAAAATATCCCGTCGCATAGATGTTATCGAACGTATCTATTTCGATATCATTCACCTTTTCGTCATTGGATCCACCAAAAGTTTTAACCCAGAGGTATTCTCCCAAATTGTCCCTCTTGGTAATGAAGTAGTCATTGAAACCGGTCGATTGGAATTGAGCTAGATTATTGCCGCTGGACGGATCAAAATGACATGTGGCCGAAAATGTACCCCCAATGAAAATGTTATTCTGCGAGTCAAGGGTGATTGATGTCGGCACATCATTGGAATTTATTCCCCCAAATTGATCGTCCCATTCAACTAGTAAATCAGAGCCGATTTTCACCATGAACACATCCTTCATCCCGTAAGGAAAGAAAGAAGCAGCCGAACTCTGTCCCGGCCCACTAAATTGAGAACTTCCCTCGTAGCTACCTGTTGCATAGATGTTATTTTCTTCGTCCGTAACAAGCGCAGTTCCATGATCAGATTCGTCGCCACCACCCCCTATGACACTGAGGTAATTTCCATCCGTATCCAAGGAAAGGATAAACGCATCTATTCCCCCTTGATCCCCGGGGCTAGCGTTTCCTCCGGCAGTCGAAAAATTCACTGGCGGATCGTAGGAACCCGTCACATGGATACGGCCTAGCTGATCAATAGCCAGCCCGTCGGCACTATCGTTTCCCGTTCCGCCAAATGCCCTGGCCCAGATCAATTCTCCGCTGGCACTATACTTGGCCACGAATAAGTCTTGCGTATTGTTGGCTTCAAGGAGAAACTCTTCTGCCGACGGGTCGAAATCTACTAGGTCAACGAATAATCCAACTACAACAACATTATCATCAGGATCTGTAGCCATGTCGTTGCATTGCACAATACTCGACGAACTCAACCCTATGGCCCATTCGGCCGTTAACGATTGTGCCGAAGTATGATGGACAAACCCGAACAAAAGAAGGAAGTAGAAATTTTTCATAAGGATAAAAATAGCGACATTTTCTCAACTTCAGTTTGATCAACTCCATGCATGAAAAGATGCCAAAAGCAAGTTCAAATTACGCGATGCGCTTTCCTATTAGAAGAACCGAATCCCCAGGCTCAAACTCTTCGTAGTTTTCAACCAATAAAACTTCGAATTGTCTCCCAAAAAATGCCCTAATCTCCTCTTCCTCATGGTAGTTCACAAACAGACCATTGAAGACTTCCGAGCCCTCTCCCTTCCAAAAAGAATGGCAAATTACTCCGCCAGAAGAGAGGATTTCATGTTGTCGTTGAATGGATCTTTGAAGCTCGACATCCGTCAAATGATGAAGCACCTTGTTGGAATAAATTCCGTCGAATCGCTTGTCTGTTACTATCGTAGTGGCATCAAGTTCTAGAAACTCATGGTTGGGATTTTTCGACCGCAATAGCCTTAGAAACTCTGAAGAATTGTCGGAGCCGGTGACTTGGTAGGACTTGTCGAGAATTGCCCAATCGGAGCCTGGACCGGAGCCTAGCTCGAGCACTGTAGTATCTTTTGGCAAAAATTTCGCCAGCTTTTCGATTAACTCCTTGCCGTCAAAGCCTTTCGCCGCTTGGATGTACTCTTGGACAGACTCCTTGGTTTTGTAGTATTCTCCTTCCATGATCGATTGATGGCCTGTGTCTTTACCGCGCTAGGTCGGTCGTTCATATGTACTGCTAAATTTAATCATTTGCACGCATGTGCCCTACAGAAATTACGGCCTTATCACACCTTTATTCTCGTTATTGGGCTCAATTAAATCCCACAAGTTCCCGTACAAATCCTCAAATACCGCTACCCTGCCGTAGTTAAAATCCGTTGGAGGCCGCACAAAATTTATCTCCCTAGCGATCATTTTTTCGTAGTCACGTTCAAAATCATCGGTAAACAAGAAAAAAGCTACTCGTCCGCCCGCTTGGTTCCCCACACTTTTCAATTGTTCCTCGTTTGCCGCCTTGGCCAGGAGCAGACAACACTCTTTGGCACCAGGAGGAGCGACCATTACCCATCTCTTTTTCTCGTCGATTTTGGTGTCCTCGAGCAAGGTAAAATCCAATTTTTGGGTGTAAAATTCAATGGCTTCGTCGTAATCACGAACGACCAGAGCTATGTGGGCGATGTGTTGTTTCATGTAGAAGTTGTGACCTGAACAGAATCACAAAGGAAGCAAAATGCATCTTACTACTTCCGAATCTATTCAAAAGGGTTCCCAAACTCTGGATTCGTTAGGAAGATTGAATCTGTCATGGTGTGGAGGAAGGCAATTATTTTATCCTTTTCATCTGGCGTGAGTCGCACTCCGCCTTGATGGGCGAATTCCATTTTTGAATCGACATTGTAACCTTGGTTTACACCTTCACTATAAAAATCAAGGACTTCGCGTAAAGTATTGAACCTTCCATCGTGCATGTAAGGAGCGGTCACGGCAACGTTTCTGAGCGATGGGATTTTAAACTTTCCCATTTCACTAAGCCGACCAGTCACACCGGCCAATCCTAGGTCCAAATAATCTTCTGGTCCTCGCGCTGCATCCAGCCCATTGTTGCTGAATTTGGCCGTTGTTCCTAGGGCGTCGGCATCTGTGGAATGGCAGTGCAGACAATCACCTTTGGTTTGGTCGTTGATCAGGACAAAGCCTTCAAATTCTTCTGGCGTGAGGTAGGTTTCACCGCGTTGCATTTGGTCGTATTTGGAATTATTGGAGATTAGCGTTCTCTCAAATTGGGCGATGGCCTTTCCGATCAATACGCTATCAATCTTCACATGACCAAAAGCCGCCTCAAACATGGGACTATAAAGCTCACTGCTCGCTATACGTTCGGTCGCTGTTGCCCAATCGAGGTTCATTTCATCGTGAGCACGTACTGGATGAAAAACTTGCTCTTCCAAACTGGCTGCCGCACCATCCCAAAATAGAGCAGGATACCAGGCGAGGTTGAACAAAGGCATCGTATTCCGCTCCATGGCCTCTCCATTGATTCCCATGCTAAATCTTTTTGGAGAATCTGAAAATGCAACTTCTTGCCGGTGGCAGCTTGAGCACGAAAAAGAATAATCGGCACTGAGGATTGTGTCGTAAAACAGGAACCTACCCAATTCGGCGCCTTCTATCGTGGGCGGATTGTGCGTTGTGGGCATAGGAGGAAAGTGCAATAATTTGGGAAGCTGATATGGAGTTGCATCTCCAGTAACCTCGAATCTCAAAGTCAGCACGGCTACTACTGCCCCTAGCACGATCAATATGCTCGTTCTGAAGATCTCCATATTCGTCAACGATCAAGGACTATTTTGAAGGTCTCCGATTGGATATTGGTCTTGATTTGAAGAATATAAATTCCATTGGGGTGGTCGGCAATATCGATGTAAAACTTGGTGGGACTCACCCCCCATTCTTGAACGACTTTCCCTTCAACATTGATGAGTTCAATTTTCTCAATTACATGAAACTCCTCAATTTTTCGGGTGTTTATTTCTACCCTGCCAGTGGTTGGATTGGGGCCGACTTTCATGTATTCATCTTGTTTCTCTTCGTTGACAGTGTGTTGAATCGTGAGGTGGGCAAGCATGTTATCAATCATCCATCCTTCTTTGTGGTTATCGATGGAATCCGACATCATCGTAAAACGAAATTTTAGTGTATCCTCATAGGACAACCACGAAGTCTCAAAGCACAACCAAATATCTTTCCAAGTGGTATCTGTCCCGGTAAAAGCGTTGGCTCCATTCAATATCGTGTCTTGATTTGCCTCGTCAAAACCGTAGAAATTATATACGTATGGGTTATCAAATGCATTTTGCCATGTATCATCTACGTTCGACCAAAACTCAATGATACCGCCATCATTTCTAAGATCCATATCGAGTTTCTGTGTCCATTGCAGGGCCAAAATTCCCCAATCAAACCACTCAGGATCAATGTTAAAACAGAAACTAGACACATTATTATCCGGATAACCACTGACTGTATCCGTGACCAACGCATTGGGCAACGTTGACGCACTATTAAATATATTCTTCTGTGGTGGTCCGATTTGCCAGACATTGGCCGCAGATGTGTCGATTTCAATAATTAAAGACGACCAAGTGGTATCGGCACCATCGAAATATTGGGTGTAGGTCTGACTAATACATAGAAATGGGGCAAGTATTACGAAAAGGCCAACTAGTATATTTAGCTTCATGATCAATAGTTATTGACACCCAAAACAGGGAGTGGTATAGGTTAATGTAGGCAGGTTAAACATATAACAATTGAACCTCAAAGAACCCTACCTCATCTGCCATAATCATCAAAAAAATCACAGCAATAGCCTAGAAAGATTTTGCATTTTCGGCCAACCGCTTCAACAGGGTTTTCCTAACAAGTTCAAACTCTTTTTTCCTCATCCATTTTTTTTCAATAAGATAAGATTCGTGTTCAGTTTGAATTTCAACT